>NZ_JBFAQU010000003.1:308798-445446 GCF_040678915.1 Micromonospora sp. NPDC049257 | reverse complement strand
CCGCCGGTTTTCTTTGTTGTGGTCGACACGCGCGCTTTCTATATTCTATTATACAGTTCCCCCCCGGGGGGGGTGGGGGGGGGGGGGGGGGGGGGGGGGTGGGGGGGTGGGGGGAAAGTTTCATATTGGGGTGGGTGGGCGCAAGGGGTGGCGGGTGGGGGTGGGGGGGTTGGGTGATGGGGGGTGGGGTGACCGAAAGTGGTCGTTGGGGGACACGGGGTTGATGTTTTGGTGGTGGGGAGGGGGCGATTGGTGGTCGGTGTGGGTGGGTAGCAACGCGCGGCACCGGTCGCCAGCAGGGCGGTCGCGGTGGTGGGAGGGGTGAGTACGGTGTCTGTGCTGCGAACCAAACCGATCAAGGATGTGGTTGCCCAGGGCAACGCGGACGGCAGCGACGGCAGCCCCGGTCTCAAACGCCGGCTCGGTGCCCGCGACCTCACCGGCTTCGGCATCGGCATCGTGATCGGCACCGGCATCTTCACCCTCACCGGCATCGAGGCACGCGACAGCGCCGGGCCGGGCGTGGTGATCTCGTTCGCCATCGCCGGGGTGGTCGCCCTGCTCGCGGCCCTCTGCTACGCCGAGTTGGCGTCCAGCGTGCCGACCGCCGGCAGCGCGTACACCTACGCGTACGCCACGATGGGTGAGATCGTCGCGTGGATCATCGGGTGGGACCTGCTGCTGGAGTTCGCGCTCGGCGCGGCGGTGGTGGCCCGGGGTTGGTCCGGTTACCTGGCCGAGCTGTTCGGCCTGCCGAGCACCTGGTTCGCCGAAGAGGGCAGCGTGGTCAACCTCGGCGCGATCGGCATCGTGCTGCTGCTCGGTGTGGTCGCCATCATCGGCATCCGCGAGTCCGCCCGGATCACCAACATCCTGGTGCTGGTAAAGGTCGCCATCTGCATCTTCGTCGTGGTCGCCGGGTTGTTCTTCGTCAAGTCCGCCAACCTCAGCCCGTTCATCCCGCCGGCCGAGCCGGCCGGTGCCGGTGACGACGGCATCAAGCAGCCGGTCGTGCAGGCGTTCTTCGGGCTGGAGCCGTCCGTCTTCGGTTTCGTCGGGGTGCTCAGCGCCGCCGCCGTGGTCTTCTTCGCGTACACCGGGTTCGAGGCGGTGGCGAACCTGGGTGAGGAGACCAGGCGGCCCAAGCGGGACCTGACCCTGGGGTTGTTCGGCACGCTGTTGATCTCCACCGCGCTCTACGTCGGCGTCTCGCTGGTCGTGGTCGGCATGGTGCCGTACGGCGAGATCGACCGGGGTGCCCCGATCGCCGCAGCCTTCAACGCGGTCGGTGCGAGCTGGGCCGGGGTGCTGGTCTCCATCGCGGCCGTGGCCGGCCTGACCAGCGTGATCCTGGTCGACCTGGTGGCCATGGGCCGGATCGGGTTCGCCATCTCCCGGGACGGGTTGATCCCGCCCGCCGTCGCCAAGATCCACCCGCGTTGGGGGACCCCGTACCGGATCTCCGCCGTGATGACGGTGGTGGTGGCGCTGCTCGCCGGGTTCCTGCCGCTGTCCGCGTTGGCCGATCTGGTCAGCATCGGCGCGCTCTGCGCCTTCATGATCGTCGCCATCGCGGTGCCGATCCTGCGCCGTAAGCGCCCCGACCTGGAGCGGCCGTTCCGGGTCCCGTTCTCCCCGGTGCTGCCGATCTTCACCGCGCTGGCCTGCCTGTACCTCACGCTCAACCTGTCGATCGAGACCTGGATCAGGTTCCTCATCTGGATGGCGCTCGGCGGGATCATCTACTTCGGCTACGGCTACCGCCGCAACCGTCTCGCCACCGGTGAAGCCGAGGACCGGGCCAAGGAGCGTGCCCCGGCGTGACGACCCGGGGGTGCCGGCCACCCCGGGCCGCCGGTCGGTCATTCCGGTGGCCCGGGGTGGTCAGGGTCGGGGGGCGAAGCGCAGCAGGTTCCAGGAGATCGCCGGCAGGCGTACGGAGCAGCGGTCGCCGTCGACGGTGGCGGTGGGCAACTCCCGGGGCGTCACCCGGTCGGGCTCCGCCTCGGTGTTGATCGCGTCCGGGTCGTCCCCGGCGGCCAGGCTGAGGTGCTGCACCTGGTGCAGCCCGGACAGGCCCCGCAGGTCGATCTCCACCGGGAGGGCGTCGGTGCCCCGGTTGACCGCGAACACGGTCAGCCCGCCGGACTCCTCGTCGTGCAGCGCGACGGTGTCCAACATCGGCACGTCGCCGTACCGCTTCGTGGCGTAGTGCGGCGAGACCGGCTCGGTGCGCAGCACGGTGCCGGTGGCGTGGCGGGCGGTCAGGGCGAACGGGTGGAAGATGCTCTGCCGCCAGGCCGGCCCGCCGGTGCGGGTACGGATCGGGGCGATCACGTTGGCCAGCTGCGCCTGGGCGGCGACACCGACCCGGTCGGCGTGCCGGAGCAGGGTGATCAGCAGGTCGCCGACCACCACCGCGTCGACGGCGGTGTAGTCGTCCTCAAGCAGTGCGGGTGCCTCGACCCAGCCGCGCGCGTCCAGGTCGCCCTGGACGCGGGACTGGTACCAGACGTTCCACTCGTCGAAGGAGATCTTCAGCTTGCGGGTCTGGCGCAGCCGGGCGGCCACGTGGTCGGCGGTGGCGACGACCTCGGTGATGAACTGGTCCATGTCGACGGCGGAGGCGAGCAGGCTGGCCCGGTCGCCGTCGGTCGGGTCGTAGTAGGAGTGCGCGGAGATGTAGTCGACCTGCTCGTAGGTGTGTTCCAGCACGGTCGCCTCCCAGGAGGCGAAGGTGGGCATGCCCCGGCCGGAACTGCCGCAGGCGACCAGGCTGATCGAGGGGTCGATCAGCTTCATCGCCCGCGCGGTCTCGGCGGCGAGCCGGCCGTACTCCTCGGCGGTCTTGTGGCCGACCTGCCACGGGCCGTCCAGTTCGTTGCCGAGGCACCACAACCGCACGCCGTACGGCTGCTGCGCGCCGTGTGCGCGACGCAGGTCGGACAGCCGGGTGCCGCCCGGGTGGTTGGCGTACTCCAGCAGGTCGCACGCCTCCTGGACGCCCCGGGTGCCGAGGTTGACCGCCATCATCGGCTCGACCTGCGCGGCGGTGGCCCAGGCCATGAACTCGTCGAGGCCGAACGCGTTGGTCTCGATGGTCTTCCAGGCCAGGTCCAGCCGGCGGGGGCGGTCGTCGACCGGGCCGACACCGTCCTCCCAGCGGTAGCCGGAGACGAAGTTGCCGCCGGGGTAGCGGACCATCGAGACGCCCAGCTCCCGGGTCAGCTCCAGCACGTCGCGGCGCAGGCCGAGCGGGTCGGCCCCAGGGTGCCCCGGCTCGTAGATGCCGCCGTAGACGCAGCGGCCCAGGTGTTCGACGAAGGAGCCGAAGAGCCGGCGGTCCACCGGGCCGACCGTGAAGGCCGGGTCGATCGTCAACCGTGCTGCACGCACGGGCCCACCTCTTCCCCTGAGCTGCTCGGAGCGACTACGGTCGATGCGCTGCTCCGCGTTTGTATACCGTTGTCGCCAACGTTGTAAAGGATCTCTCGCGCGATTCGGTCCGGTGGCGGACGCGGGAAGGAGCCCACGTGCGGCACCGACTGAAGGACGTGGCCGAACGGGCCGGGGTGTCGGTCAAGACCGTGTCGAACGTGGTCAACGGCTACCAGCACGTCCGGCCGGCCACCCGGGCCCGGGTCGAGGCGGCCCTCGCCGAACTGCGCTACCGGCCCAACCTGTCGGCTCGCAACCTGCGCAAGGGCCGTACCGGCGTGATCGCCCTCGCCGTGCCGGAGCTGGACATCCCCTATTTCGCCGAGTTGGCCCGGCACGTGGTGGCCGCCGCCGCCGACCACGGCTGGACCGTGCTCATCGACCAGACCGGCGGTGGCCGGGAACGGGAACGGGTCGCCGCCGCCGGCATCGGCGACCACCTGATCGACGGTCTGATCTTCAGCCCGCTGTCGCTGACCGCCGACGACCTCACCGACCTCGACGGCGTACCGATGGTGCTGCTCGGCGAGCGGGTGGACCACGGCCCCGCCGACCACGTGGTGATCGACAACGTGACCGCCGCCCGGGAGGTGACCGCCCACCTGATCGGCCTCGGCCGTCGCCGGATCGCCGCCGTCGGCGCGCAACCCACCCCCGAGGGGGCCGGCGCCCGCCTGCGGCTGGCCGGCTACACCGCCGCCCTGACCGAGGCCGGCATCGGGTACGACGAACGCCTCGTCGCCGCCACCCCGGCCTGGCGTCGCGCCGACGGCGCCGCCGCCCTGCGCCACCTGCTCGCCTCCGGAACCCGCCCGGACGCGGTGTTCTGCTTCAGCGACACCCTCGCCCTCGGCGCGCTGCGCGCCCTGCACGAGGCCGGCCTGCGGGTCCCCACCGACGTCGCCGTCGCCGGCTTCGACGACATCGAGGACGGGCGGTTCAGCGTCCCCACCCTGACCACTGTCGCCCCGGACAAGGAACGGATCGCCCGGCTCGCCGTGGACCTGCTCGCCGGCCGGCTGGGCGGGGACCGGGACGCGCCACCCCGGGAACTCACCGCCCCGCACCGCCTGACCCCCCGGGAGAGCACCGCCTGACGCCCGCCCTGCCCGCTCGGCCGGACCTGCCGTCCGGCCGGACCTGCCGGCTGGGCCGGACCGGTCCGCTGAGGCATGATCTGCCCGTTGGGCCGGAACGGGCCGCTGGCCGGAGCCGTGGCCCGGCCGGCTGTCAGTCGAAGAAGCGGGCCAGGTGGGCCGGTGCCGGCGGTGGGGCGTCGGCGGGCAGCGGGGTCAGATCGGCGAAGATGGACGCGCCGTCGCAGCCGGCGTGCAGCGGATGCCAGCGCGGGGTGCCCGGCGGGCGCTGACCGCAGACCCCCTTGATCGTCTGTACGTCCAGCAGCCGGACGTGGGTCGGGTCCGCCACCGCGTTGACGTGCCCCCACCAGGGGCTCATCACGTGCAGCACGCCACCCGGGCGGAGCACCCGGTGGCACTCGTCCAGCAGCGGCAGGAAGTCGATCAGGTGCTCCAGGATGTGCACGGTGAAGATGACGTCGACGGAGTCGTCGGCCAGCGGCAGCGACCCGGACAGGTCCGCCACCGCGTCCACCCCGGGGGCCGGGAAGATGTCCAACCCCAGGTTCGTCGGGTACTGCTTCTGGCCGCCGCAGCCCAGGTCCACCACCACCGGGTCCCGGCCGTCGACCCGCACCCGCCCCCACACGCCGTACACCCCGGCCAGCCGGCCGACCAGCTCGCGGACCAGCCGCAACTGATCCGGTTCGGCCACCTCCCCGCTCAGGTGGGCGACCCCCCGGTCGAACCGCACCTCGACGGGGAGCCCACGTAACCGCTCGTCGTGGCGGGCCTGCTCGGCCCAGGCCGCTTCGAGGAACCCGTCGAGCGCCCGCAGCCGTTCGGCCGAGGGCGGTGCCTGCGCCAACGCGACCATGGCCACCTCCCGCCGGCCGTTACCCGCTCTCCGGTCCCGCACACCAGTCGCCGCCAACTCTCGCCGCTCTGCTGCCCATCGCCGCTCTGCTGCCCATCGCCGCTCTGCTGCCCATCGCCGAGCCGGTGCCCGGGGCGGACCCCACCGTGACCGTGACCGTCCAGCCGGGCGATGGCTCCGCGCGCGGAGCGCGTACCCGTGGGTCAGCCGCCGGTGCGGCGGGTGGGCCGGCCGACGGCCCGGATGCGCTGCCGGGGCGCACCGGCCGCCTTCGGCCGCTTGAGGTGGTAACGGTGCAGCTCGTTGTGGCCCTCCAGGGACGGGTCCTCGCTCATCCCGACAAGTTCCCAGCCCTGGTCACCGGCCCGGTTCAGGTGCGCCAGCGCGGTGTCGCCGTAGGCGGTCACGTCGGTCATCGAGCCGTCCGGGCCGTACCAGACGAAGACGACCTCCCAGCTGAGGTCGGAGGCGGTCGGCTGGCGACGGCGCACCAGCAGCGCGTACTCCCATCTGAGCATGACCCATTGTCACCCGGCGGTCGTCGGGCGGCACGGATCAGTCCTCGGCGATCCGCCCGTCGGCGACCCGCAGCCGCCGGTGCACGCTGACCGCCTCCAGCATCCGCCGGTCGTGGGTGACCAGCAGCAGCGTCCCCGGATAGCCGGCCAACGCCGACTCCAACTGCTCGATGGCCGGCAGGTCGAGGTGGTTGGTCGGCTCGTCGAGCACCAGCAGGTTGACCCCCCGGCCCTGCAGCAGCGCCAGCGCCGCCCGGGTCCGCTCGCCCGGCGACAGCGTCGCCGCCGGCCGCAGCACGTGCGCGGCCCGCAGACCGAACTTGGCCAGCAGCGTCCGCGCATCCGCCGGTGCCATCTCCGGTACGGCGGCCCCGAACGCCTCCAGTAGCGGCTGGTCGCCGAGGAACAGCCCCCGGGCCTGGTCCACCTCGCCGACCACCACCCCCGGCCCGAGCGCGGCGTGCCCGGCGTCGAGCGGCAGCCGACCCAGCAGCGCGCCGAGCAGGGTGGTCTTGCCGGAACCGTTCGCCCCGGTGATCGCCACCCGGTCGGCCCAGTCGATCTGGAGGTTCACCGGCCCCAGGGTGAAGTCGCCCCGGCGGACCACCGCGTCGCGCAGCGAGGCCACCACCGCACCGGCCCGGGGCGCGGCGGCGATCTCCATCCGCAGCTCCCACTCCTTGCGGGGCTCCTCGACCACGTCGAGGCGTTCGATCAGCCGCTCGGTCTGCTTCGCCTTGGCCGCCTGCTTCTCCGTCGCCTCGGCCCGGAACTTCCGGCCGATCTTGTCGTTGTCGGTGGCCTTGCGGCGGGCGTTCTTGACACCCTTCTCCATCCAGGCCCGCTGGGTGCGGGCGCGGTTCTCCAACGCGGCCCGGGTGTCGGCGTACTCCTCGAAGTCGGCGCGGGCGTGCCGGCGGGCCACTTCCCGCTCCTCCAGGTAGGCGCCGTAACCGCCGCCGTAGTGCCGCACCTGCTGCTGCACGAGGTCCAGCTCCAGCACCCGGGTCACCGTCCGGGTCAGGAACTCCCGGTCGTGGCTGACCAGCACCGTGCCGGCACGCAGGCCGGTGACGAACCGTTCCAGCCGGTCCAGACCGGCCAGGTCCAGGTCGTTGGTGGGCTCGTCGAGCAGGAAGACGTCGTACCGGCTGAGCAGCAGCGAGGCCAGCCCGGCGCGGGCCGCCTGACCACCGGACAGGCCGGTCATCGGGTGGTCCAGGTCGACCGTCAGTCCCAACTCCGAGGCGACCTGCTCGGCGCGTTCCTCCAGGTCCGCCCCGCCGAGGTCGAGCCACCGCTCCAACGCCCCGGCGTACGCGTCGTCAGCCCCGGCCGTGCCTGCGGTGAGCGCCTCGGCGGCGGCGTCCAGGGCCGTCTGCGCCCCGGTCACCCCGGTCCGGCGGGCCAGGAAGTCGCGGACCGTCTCGCCCGCCCGCCGTTCCGTCTCCTGCGGCAGGTAGCCCACCGAGGCCCCCGGCGGGCTCAGCGTGAGGCTGCCCTCCTCCACCGGCTGCACCCCGGCCAGCGTGCGCAGCAGCGTCGACTTGCCCGCCCCGTTGACCCCGACCAGCCCCACCACGTCCCCGGGTGCGACCACCAGGTCGAGGTCACTGAAGAGCATCCGCTCCCCGTGCCCGGCGGCAAGTCCTTTGGCGATCATCGTGGCGCTCATGAGGCCCCGAGCCTATCGCCCGTCGATCCGGGCGGGGACGCCACGCGGCCCGGCCCACGTCGGGCCCGCCTGCCGGCCTCGGTGGCCGGCCCACTGCCCGGCCCACTGCCGCCCCGGCTGCCGGCCCACTGCCGCCTCGGTGGCCGGTCCGGGGCCGCCCGGGTGGGGGTGCTCTGTGCGGGGATGGCGGTCCATGCGTGCGCCAGATTGTGGAGAGTTCTTGCGGCTATGGCGACAAGAACTCTCCACAATCCTGGGCTCCCGCCGATCACCGCCACCCGTCACCATCGTCGTCAGGTCTCCCGGGCCGGCGGCGGGTCGGCGGGTCGGGCTGCCGGCCCCGGTCGGCGGAAGGTGGGGGAGGGGCGGGAGGAACGGGTGCGGGTGGGGCAAGGTGGGGGTGTGGGACTGACGTTGGCGATCGACTGCGGGGGCGGCGGCATCAAGGGCTCGGTGCTGGACGGGGACGGCACCCTGCGGGCACCGGTGATCCGGGTGGACACGCCGTACCCGTTGCCGCCCGAGTTGTTCGTCAAGACGCTGCTGGAGCTGGCCGGGCGGCTGCCCTCGGCCGACCGGGTCACGGTGGGGATGCCGGGCATGATCCGGCACGGGGTCGTGGTGGCCACGCCGCACTACGTGACCCGCTCCGGGCCGCGCAGCCGCGTCGACCCCGATCTGCTCGCCGAGTGGTCCGGGTACGACGCGCGGCGGGCGGTCACCGAGGCGTTCGGGATGCCGGCGCTGGTGCTCAACGACGCCGAGGTGCACGCGGCCGGGGTGGTCGCCGGGACGGGCTGCGAGCTGGTGCTGACCCTCGGCACCGGGCTGGGCAGCGCGCTGTTCGACGGCGGGCGGCTCGCCCCGCACCTGGAGCTGTCGCACGCCCCGGTCCGCTGGGGCACCACCTACGACACGTACGTCGGGGAACCGGAGCGGCGGCGGCTCGGCGACGCCTTCTGGTCCCGGCGCATCCGGCAGGTGGTGGACGGGCTGCGCCCGGTGTTCCGCTGGGACCGGCTCTATCTCGGTGGCGGCAACTCGCGGCTGATCCGGCCCGAGCAGGTGGCCCGGATGGGCGACGACGTGGTGATCGTGCCCAACACGGCCGGAATCGTCGGCGGTGTCCGGGCCTGGCAGTTGACCGGCGAACGGGACGACCCGGCCTCCTGAGCCACAAGTCCACCCCCAGGAACACTCGCGGTACGCCCGGTGTTGTGCCAGCGTCGGAGCAATGGCGACGTGACGCGAGGGGGTGGGTCGGGATGGATCTTCTGGCGGAGTACCGACGGGCGACCATGTACTTCGAGATGGGTGACCCGAGCGGAGCGGTCCGGCTGCTGGAGCCGATCGTGGCGGCCGAGCCCGGCAACTCCTCCGTACGTCAGCTGCTGGCCCGGGCGTACTTCCAGACCGCCCAGCTCGGCCGCGCCGAGGAGCAGTTGCGGGAGCTGGTCGACCGGGACCCCAGCGACCACTACGCCCACCACGTGCTGGGCCGGACGCTGGAGCGGCTCAACCGCTACCCGGACGCGTTGCGGCACCTGCGCATCGCGGCGGCCATGCACTCGACCAACGACGACTACGTGACCGCGCTGCGCCGGGTGGAGAGCCGGGTCGGCAACGGTCGCTGAGTCCTGATCACGCCGGGCCGGGGGCGGGTTCCTACCCTTCTCCCGGCCCGGGTCCGCGTCTGGTCCAGGCCAGGAACCTGTCGAACAGCTCCGCCGGGGCCGGGACGGCGTTCGGGTTGAGGGTGACCAGGTCGCCGGTGGCGTCGTACAGCCGCCCGGCCATGTAGACGGACAGCCCGACGCGGTCCCCCGGTAGTCCATGGTCAGCATCAGGCGGGCGGGCTGACACGGCCAGGGGGCGGCGCATACCCGGCACAACCAGAGAGGCCGCATCGGTACGTGTGGCCGCACGGCCCCGCCGGGGCGGGCATGCACCCGGGAAACGTTCAGCGGTTTCACCGTCTCAGAGTGGCCGCTACGCTACCCCCTAGTCAAGGCCCTAGTAGGGTGTCGCCCAACTAGGGCCTCGCCCAGTGGGGACGTGTCTAGCCTCCCGTTCATGGGCCGGAATCTCATGGGCGCGTACGAGATCCGGATGAGGCTGGGCGTGAGCAGGCAACGCGTCGAGCAGTTGATGAAGCGCCCCGACTGGCCGAAGCCCTATGAGTCGCTCGCCACCGGTCGGATCTGGCGTACCGAGGACATCGAGGCCTGGATCCGCGAGCACCGGCCGAACCTGCCCGACGAAGCCTGAGCCTCGCCCCGACGCCTGTCGGCCTACGATGGGCCTGCCATGGCGGCTGCGCAGGTGGGGGAGGCGGGATGAAGCTCAAGCTGGACCTGCACGACATCTTCAACAAGGGCCACGACATCGACCGTGCCCTGCGCGGGATCATGGACGAGGCGGTGGCGAAGAAGGCCACCCTGGTCGAGATCATCCCCGGTAAGGGGTCCGGCCAGCTCAAGAAGAAGGTGCTGCGCTTCCTCGATCAGAAGGACGTCAAGCAGCTCTATCACCGGGTCGAGAAGGACTCCAAGAACTTCGGCCGCCTCTTCGTCCACTTCCGCTGGAAGTGACGTTCCCTAAAAGGACCGGTACACCTCTCTGCGGTGAGCGATTCGCACGACTGCGATCAGGACCTGGTCGTCCAGGATCAGGTAGACGACCCGGAAATCACCCACCCGGATTCGCCACTTGGTATCCCCACCGGACAGCTTCACGCAGCCAGCAGGCCGAGGGTCGACTGCCAGCTGATCGATCGCGTTACCGATGCGGACCTGGGTGGAGCGATCAAGCTTGGCCAGTTCGCGCGCCGCAGCGTTGGTGAGCTCAACCTTCCATGTCACAGGTCCAGCTCCCGCTTGACCGCGCTCCACGGCTGCGTCGACTCACCAGCACGCATCGACGCCAGTGCGTCGTCGCACGCCTGGGCGTCCTCCTCGTTGATCACCTGTTCCATGATCTCGTCAAGCCGCGTCAGCTGCTCACGAGCCAAGGCGCGGGAAGCGTCCGTCCGGTTCGGGTTTCTGGCTATCGCTTCCAGCGACTGCCTGATCTTCTCCAGACCCTGCGGATCGAGCGACGTCGGTGGTCCCATCGCCGCCACCCGCTGCCCCTGGCGAGTCAGGTAGACGACGTTGCCTTCCTCAGCCGCCTCGACAGCTTCAGGCGGCGGACCGGCATGAGGCGGAACCTCATACTCGAACGCGTGTGCGGCGGTCATGAGGGTCATGTTAGCGCTGAAGAATCCCGCAGCCGGACAACCAGCTGAGGCGGTGTCGGCCAGGATCCGTCAGAGATTGACGCGGGCCGGCTGGGTGGCCCGTTCCCACATCAGCACTGTCAGAAATCCAGGACGGCGACCGTCTCCCCTTCGCTCTGCTCGCCGGTCGGCCGGAAGCCCAGCTTCAGATAGAAGCCCTCCGCCCCGCCCTCGCGGGGCACCCAGGTGACGTACGCCCGGTTGCCGCCCCGGGCGCGGATCTCCGCGCACACCGCCTCGACGGCGAACCGCCCGTAACCCTTGCCCTGGGCGTCGGCCGCGATGTTGAGTTTCCAGAGGCCCGACCGGACGTCATCGGGGTTGTCGCCCCACGCGTAGTCGAGGAAGGCCATCAGGAAACCGACCATCCGGTCGCCGTCGAAGATCAGCCTCGGCCAGGCGATGTCCGGGAAGACGTACGCCTCGGCCAGTGACTTGACCACCGGCCCGACCAGATCCTCCTGATCGGGGCGCACCGACAGCTTGAGCGCTGCCTCGTAGTTCTCCGGGGTGACCTTCTCCAGCCGCATCCTGCGGACCGTAGTCCGCCCCGCCGGTCCGGGCGACCGGTTATCCGGGCCATCCCGCCCTGTTCAGGCAGCCGACAGCTTCCGTACGACGTACTGGTTGAGGCTCATCCCGTCTTCTGCGGCATGGATGGCCAACTCGCGGTGAAGGCTTTCGCCGACGCGCACGTTGAACTTGCCCGAGTAGCTCCGATCGGCAAACGGCTTCGGTACTTCCTCGCCCTGCTGCTCCAGGTCCGCGACCACCTCGCTCAGCAGGTCCTGAAGCCCTTGCAGGGCTTCGATCTGAGAGGGGGCCAGCCAGGACAGCGAGGGAAACTCGGCGCAGGTGGCGACGAACTCGCTGTCCTGGGCCGACCACGTGACGCGATAGGAGTAGTGACTCACCTCGGGGCGAACATCCTGCATCACAAGGCCTCCTTCTTCTCGATCGCCTTGAGAACCTGCCGTACCTGGTACGCCTTGTCGTTCTGAATGTTCACGCGTGGGTCTCCGGCCCACGGCATCTTGAACACCGCGTGCGAGGTGCCGTCCTGCCGAGGCTTCCCGAAGTAGTGCTCGCACACCCGCTTCAGGTCGTTGTAGGCGACGCCCTGAGGGTTGGTTCGCATCGCTTCCATGATTCGACTTACCGAAGACACGCGCTCGATGGTACTACCGGCAGTGCTATCGGCCAACGCTTCAGGCGCGACGTCAGAACGGGTAGGTGCGGGCGACCGCAAGCATCTCCGAGGTGTGCGACCCGACCACCCCCACCCCCGCCGGCCGCTTCCGGAACCCCGGCAGACCCTCCAGCCCGTCGCTCGCGTCCATCGCCCGCAGCGCCACCTTGGCTGCCCGGGGCCGCACGGTCAGGGTGATCTCGACGCCCTCCGCTGGCGGGGCGTGGAACACGATCCCGAAGCCCCACCGGTCGAGCGAAGCCTCCTCGACGCCCGACTGCCGCTCGACCGGCACCTCACGCCCGGCCACCTCGGCCCGGGTCACCTCGGCGGTGGTCGCGTCGACGTGCAGGGTGGCCAGCCTCACCGTCCGTTGGGGGAGCAGCCGCAGCCGCAGGGTGCGCAGTCCACCGGCGGTGGTGTCCGCCAGCACCTGCACCGTCGGCGCGGGCAGGTTCGCCGCCGGTGCCGGGCCGCCGCGCAGGTCCGGATCGCCCAGGCCGGGGAAGCCGTCGACGGCGGCAGGGCCGTCGACATACCCGTCGGTCCACGGCTGGGGGTCCACCTCCCGGGTGAGCCACTGTGCCTCGTTGGTGTCGGCGTCCAGGGCGTACATCAGGTGGGTGGGGACCGGGTGGTCGGCGTCGAAACGGTCGACCGCCAGGCCGACCCCGGCGAACACCGTGGCGGCGAGCGCGGCGGCGACGGCCGGCAGTGCGCCGAGCCGGCGGGCGCGGGCGGCGACCATGCCCCGCTGGCCGCCGGCTGCCGGGTGCAGCAGGTCGAGCACCGGCAGCGCGGCCAGCCCCAGCAGCACCGCGAACAGGGCCGCGACCCCGCCCATCGCCATCCCCAGCGCGGGGAAGAGCAGCACCACCGTGGGCAGCAGGATCACCACGGCGACCGCCCCGGCCAGGGTCACCGCGACCACCGGCCACGGGCCGTCGATCCGGGTGCGCAGCGCGACCAGGCCGGCGAGCGCCCCGGCCAGCGCCGGCAGGGTGGCCAGGTACGCCCCGCCGGGCACCAGCGCGGCCAGCACCACCCCGAGCAGGGCCAGCCAGCCCAGCCCGCCGACGGCCAGCGCGGCCGGGCCGGACCAGCGGCGGGCCAGCGCGTACCAGGCGAGCAGGATCGTGGCGGCGAGCGCCACCACCGCCAGCCGGTACCAGACCGGCCGGTACGGGTCGAGCAGCTCGGCGTAGCCGGGGCGCAGTGCGGTGATCCCCGCCCAGAGCAGTTGGGCGGCGACCGGGGCGGCCACGATCGGCACCAGCGCCAGCCCGAACCCGGCGAACAGGCGACCGGTCCCGGCCCGGCCGGTGCGCCGGACCAGCCAGCCCAACGCCAGCACCCCCAGCACCGCCAGGGCGGCCAAGGGCCAGGTCAGCCAGCCGGGGTAGCGGACCAGCCCGCCCGGCACCGGGAAGTAGCTGGCGTCGTGGCCTGCGCGCAGCGCCGTCAGGTCGGCGCGGCCGAACTCCCGGGCCAGCCCGAGCGCGTTGTCGCCGTGCATCTGGAGGCTGCCCCGGTCCATCGCCGCCGGGGTGTCCAGCGGGGTGTGGTAGATCGCGCCCCCGTCGATGTAGGCCGAGTTCAGCCCGACGAAGTCGTTGTCGAGGAACGCGGTGAAGTCGGTGTCGTTGGGCAGCGCCCGGTAGATCTCCACGGCGAACGAGGTGCCCACCGGGTGCGGGGCGCCCCGGCCGAAGGCGGCCACCAGCTCGGCGTTGTTCCGGGACGTCTCGAACATGATCACCGGCCCGGTGGAGCCCCGCGCCTCCAGGTTGAGCACCACCCCGCCGTCGGCGGCCAGCGGGTGACTGGCCGCGAACGCCGCCGCGCCGCACAGGCACGCCTCCTCGGCGTCGGTCAGCACGAACACGACGTCGTTGCGGGGGCGGGGGCCGGCGGTCAGCGCGCGGGCCACCTCCAGCACGGTGGAGGTGCCGGCCGCGTCGTCGTTGCCACCCGGGCCGGTCTGCACCGAGTCGTAGTGCGCCACCAGGAAGACCCGGCCGGTGGAGGCGGTGCCGGGCAGCCGGGCCACCACGTTGCGCACCCGGGCGACGGTGGCCCCGCCGGCCGCCCCGCTGAGCTGCCCGGCCTCCGGGGCGACGGTGTCCTGCACCTCGGTCTGCAGGCCCAGCCCGCGCAGCGCCCCGACCAGGTGCTCGCGGACCTGGTCGTTGGCGGCACTGCCGGCGGGGTGCGGCCGGGCCGCCACCGTCTGCACGGTCCGGTAGGCCCGCCCGGCGCTGAACTCGTCGGCCGGGGCGTCGGCCGGCCGGGGCGTCGGGGTGGCCAGCGTGACCAGCATGACCGCGCCCACCGCGCCCAGCGCCGACAGGGCGGCCAGGGCGGCGAGCGGACGACGCCGGGGCCGGGTCAGCGCCCGGTCGGCGGCGGAGGCGGGGGGTACGCCCACGGGGACTCCTCGGAGGTGGTGCGGGGGTGGTGCACCATCCTGCCCCGGCGGGCAGCGCCCGGGGCGTACCGGGACCGAACCGTGACGCGGGCCGCTGACCGGACGCTCACCTGGTGACGGCCTTGCCCGGGTACGCCCGGACCGGCCCGACCGTGTTGTGTGCGACCGTTGTCTAATACAGGATCAGCAGGGCACTCGGAAGGAGCCCGACATCACCAGCGAACTCCCGCGTCTCGCGGCGGTGACCCGGTCGCACCGGGGGCCTGGCCTGGCCGGGCCCTCCGTCGCGCCGTACCCGCACGGCGGGCTCGGGCCCCACGCCAACCTGCCGCCGGGTGAACGGCTGCGGGTGCTGCTGGTCGAGGACGACGAGGGCGACGCCTTCCTGGTCGGCGAGCTGCTCGCCGAGACCAACTCGATGATCGACCTGCTGGTCGCCACCAGCCTCAGCGAGGCCCGGCGGCGCATCGCCGGCGTCGACTGCGTCCTGCTCGACCTCGGGCTGCCCGACGCGCAGGGCCTCGACGGGCTGCGCCGGGTGCTGGAGATGTCCAGCGGCGCGGCGGTCTGCGTGCTGACCGGCCGCTCCGACGAGCACCTCGGCATCGTCGCGGTCGCCGAGGGCGCCCAGGACTACCTGGTCAAGGGGCAGGTCGACGGGGTGCTGCTGACCCGTGCCCTGCGCTACGCGGTGGAACGCAAACGGGCCGACGAGAACGCCCGCCGGCTGCGCGAGGTCGAGCTGCGCCAGGCCGAGTCGGCCCGCCTGGAACGGGGCCTGCTGCCCCAGCCGCTGATGACCACCGACGAGGTGGCGGTGCACACCTTCTACCGGCCGGGCCGGCACGCGGCGCTGATCGGCGGGGACTTCTTCGACGTGGTGCAGACCCAGCCGGACCGGGTCGACCTGATCGTCGGCGACGTCTGCGGGCACGGGGTGGACGAGGCCGCGCTCGGCGTCGAACTGCGGGTCGCCTGGCGGGCGTTGATCCTGGCCCGGGTGCCCGACGACGAGGTGCTGCCCGCCCTGGAACAGGTGCTGATGAGCGAGCGCCGGCTCCAGGAGATCTTCGCCACCGTCGCCACCGTCCGACTCGACCTGGCCGCCAACCGGGCCACCGTCCGGCTGGCCGGTCACCCGCCGCCGCTGCTGCTGTCCGGCGGCAAGGTCGCGCCCGTCCCGGCCCGTGGGGGCCTGCTGCTCGGCGTACGACCCCGCCGTCCCGTCGCGTTCGACCTGGAGTTCGACACCGATGACTGGTCCCTGTTGATGTACACCGACGGCCTGATCGAGGGGCGGGTGGGTGACGGCGACGACCGGTTGGACGTCGACGGGCTGACCGGCCTGCTCCAGGAGCGCGCCAACCACGCCGTGCCGCTGTCCGAGCTGCCCGCCTGGCTGGTCGGTCGGGCCGAGCAGATCAACGGGGGGCCGCTCGCCGACGACGTCGCCATGCTGCTGGTCAGCCGGGGCGGTGGCCGGTGAACACGTACCACCGGGGGTGGACCCTGCGTCGTCGGGTGCTGGCGTTGCTGGCCGTGGTCGGCGTGCTGCTGGTCGGGCTGGCCGTGGCCGAGGCGGTGGTGGCGGCGAAGAACCGCGCCTACACCGACGCCGTGCTCACCCGCACCGGCCCGCTTCGGGTGCAGGGGCAGGAGCTGCTCAACGCACTGCTCGACCAGGAGACCGGCATCCGGGGGTACGCGGTCAGCGGCAACCGTGCCGACCTGGCCCCGTACGAGCAGGGGGTGCGGCAGGAGCGCGACGTGGCCGCCACGATCGCCGACCTGAGCCGTGACTACCCGGCGGTCGCCGGTGCGCTGCGCACCGCGCAGCAGCAGGCGGCGGACTGGCGGCGGACGGTGGCCGAGCCGGTGATCGCGACCACCGGGAGCAGCGGCACGGCCGCCGGCCAGGCGTTGATCACCGCCCAGGCCCGGCAGGAGTTCGACCAGATCCGGGCGTCGGTGGGTGACCTCCAGACGGCGATCCTGGCCGAGCGGGAGAAGGGTGCCCGGGACATCGAGCGGACCGGCAACATGCTGGTGATGCTGCTGATCGTCGCGGCGGTGGTGGTGGTGCTCGCCGGCACCCTGATGCTGCTCTCCCTGGAGCGAATGGTGATCCGGCCGCTGACCGGCCTGGCCCAGCAGGTGCGGGAGGTCGCCGCCGGTGACTACCAGCACCACATCGCCGGGACGGGGCCGCCGGAGTTCCGTCGGCTCGCCGACGACGTGGACGTGATGCGGCAGAAGATCGCGAAGGACCTGGCGGAGGTGCGGGCCGCCCGGGAGAACATCGAGTGGGTCAACAGCCAGTTGCAGAAGCAGGCCGAGGAGCTGACCCGCTCCAACCGTGACCTGGAGCAGTTCGCCTACGTCGCCTCGCACGACCTGCAGGAGCCGTTGCGCAAGGTGGCCAGCTTCTGCCAGCTGCTCCAGCGGCGGTACGCGGGGCAGCTCGACGAGCGGGCCGACCAGTACATCGCGTTCGCCGTCGACGGCGCGCAGCGGATGCAGCGCCTGATCAACGACCTGTTGGCGTTCTCCCGGATCGGCCGGCTCACCACCGGTTTCGTCGACGTCGACCTCAACCGGACGATGGGCGACGTGGCCAGCCAGACCGAGCCGGGCCGGCAGTACGCCGACGCCGAGCTGACCTGGGGCGAGCTGCCGGTGATCCGGGGCGAGGAGCCGCTGCTCACCAACCTGCTGGTCAACCTGGTCAGCAACTCGGTGAAGTTCCGCCGCCCGGACGTCACGCCGAAGGTGCGGGTCTCGGCCCGGTTGGTCGACGCCGAGTGGGAGATCACCTGCGAGGACAACGGCATCGGCATCGAGCCCGAGTTCGCCGACAAGATTTTCGTGATCTTTCAGCGGTTGCACGCCAAGGACGCCTACCCGGGCACCGGCATCGGCCTGGCCATCGTCAAGAAGATCGTCGAATATCACGGCGGTCGGGTCTGGGTGGACACCGACCGGGCCGAGGGGACCGCGATCCGGTTCACCCTCCCGGCCCGGCCGGAGGACGTCGAGGCGGCGAAGGCCGCCGCCGAGGCGGGCCCGGCGGCGGCAACCGGTGCGGACGCCCCGGCAGGGCCCGACGGGGACGCCACGGTGACGCCCGAGGGAGACGCCCCGGCAGGATCCGACGGTGACGCCACGGCAGCGCCCGACGGGGACGGCGCGGCGACGACGTCCGACGACGACGCGTCCCGCCCGGCCGGGGGGACGCCCGCGCCGGCGGACCGGCCGATCCCGGTCGGCCGACAGTCGGGCGGCACGCAGGACGAGGACCCACCCGGCGGGCCGCCGGGGCACGGCACCACGGGTGGCACGAAGGAGGGGGTGGGATGACCGCGCCGGCGGACGGCAAGAGCCCGATCGAGGTCCTGCTGGTCGAGGACGATCCGGGTGACGTGCTGATGACCCAGGAGGCATTCGAGGAGCACAAGCTCCGCAACCGGCTGACCGTCGTCTCCGACGGCGCCGAGGCGCTGGCCTACCTGCGGCGCGAGGGCCGGTACGCGGACGCGGTGACCCCGGACCTGATCCTGCTCGACCTGAACCTGCCGCGCCGCGACGGCCGGGAGGTGCTGGAGGAGATCAAGAACGACGAGCAACTGCGCCGCATCCCGGTGGTGGTGCTCACCACCTCCCAGGCCGACGAGGACATCCTGCGCAGCTACCAGTTGCACGCCAACGCCTACGTGACCAAGCCGGTGGACTTCGAACGTTTCATCTCGGTGGTCCGTCAGATCGACGAGTTCTTCGTCAGCGTGGTGAAGCTGCCGCCTCGTGGCTGACCAACTGCTCGCCGACGTCGGCACGCTGCTGCGGGAGACCGCGGCGGACGTGGTGTTGCCGCTGTTCCGCAAGCTGGACGACGCCGACGTCACCGAGAAGGCACCGGGTGACCTGGTCACCGTCGCCGACCAGCGGGCCGAGGAGCGGATCTCGGCGGAGTTGCGCCGACTGCTGCCGGGGTCGCTGGTCGTCGGCGAGGAGGCGGTGGCCGCGGACGGGTCGTTGCTGCGGCACCTGCGCGGCGGCGGCGACGTGTGGGTGGTCGATCCGGTCGACGGTACGGGCAACTTCGCCGCCGGCCGTCGGCCGTTCGCGCTGATGGTGGCCCTGCTCACCGACGGTGAGCCGGTCGCCTCGTGGGTGTTCGACCCGCTGGCGGAGACGATGGCCGTGGCCCGGGCCGGGGCGGGGACCCGGTTGGACGGCCGGCCGGTACGCAAGACCCCGGTCGTGCCGCCGGAGCGGCTGCGGGGCACCGCGATGGTCCAGTACCTGCCCCGGGCCACCCGGGACCGGGTGGCGGCGGGCGAGGGCCGGATCGGGGAGCTGCTCGCGGGCCAGCACTGCGCCGGCCGGGAGTACCTCGACCTGCTCACCGGTGACCAGCAGTTCGTCATGTTCTGGCGGACCCTGCCCTGGGACCATGTGCCCGGTGCGTTGCTGGTCCGCGAGGCGGGTGGGGTGGCCCGCCGGTTCGACGGCACCGACTACCACCCGGCCGACGACGGGCACGGGCTGCTGGTCGCCTCCGACGAGCAGACCTGGCACGAGGTCCGCGCCGCGCTGCTCGGCGACTGACCGCCCGCCGCCTGCACGTTCGTGGGTGCCGGTCGGTGGACCGGCCGGCCGGCGTGCGGGTCGCCGGGCGTGGGACGGACGGGCCGCCCGGCCGGTGTGGCGGGGTCGGTCGAGCCGGGCGGTGGGCCGCCCCCGGGGGCGGCTGAGGGATCGACGAGATGGACTCTCGGCGACGGGCTCGGCACGCCGTGTCGAGCGTTGCTGTCCGGTGTCGTCACGGGCCTGGTCACCGGGCGTGATTGCGGTAGTGTGACCGGCGGTCTCCGCCCCCAGGCCGCCAACCGGGGCCGGCGGGACCGCCGCCGTACCGGCCCTGTGGCGGGCGTCGGCGGCAGAGGGAAGGACAACCTCCGTGCCCAGGACCAGCCTGACCCGGCCACGCGTGCGTCGGCCGTTGACCGTGCTGCTCGCCGCACTGGCGCTGCTGCTCGGTGTCGGCGCGGTGCCCGCCTCGGCGGAGCCCGGTGAGGGTGGCACCAAGCAGCTCAAGGATGCGCTGACGGCGGCGGCGAAGGGGCACATCGAGGCCAAGGCCAAGCTGGACAGCTCCAAGCGGCGGCAGACCGCGCTGGCCGCCGAGCTGAAGGTGATCGAGGGCCGGTTGGGTGAGCTGACCGCCCAGGTGGGCGAGGTGGCCGCGCAGTCCTACCGGGTGGGCCGGTTGACGCCGACGTCGATGCTGCTCAACACGGCAAGCCCGGAGGCGTTCCTCAAGCGGGCCGCCGACCTGGACATGATGGCCCAGCGGGACGGCAAGCAGCTCCGCGCGCTCGCCGAGGCCCGGCACGCAGCCGCCCAGGCCACCCTCGACATCAACGCCGAGGTCCGCGAGCAGCAGAAGCAGCTCGCCACGCTGGCGAAGAAGAAGCGGGACGCCGAGCGTGCCCTGGCCACCGTCAGCTCGGGCAGCAGCGCCGGCTTCAGCGGCGGGTCGAGTTCGGCCGCGCCGGCCCCGCGCAACTCCGACGGGTCGTGGCCGGGCGAGTCGTGTTCGGTGAACGACCCGACCACCTCCGGTTGCATCACCCCGCGCACCCTGCACGCCATGCAGCAGGCCAAGGCCGCCGGCTACAAGCGGTTCGTGTCCTGCCACCGCAGTGGCGGGGGCGGCGAGCACCCGAAGGGCCGGGCCTGCGACTTCTCGGCCGCCACCAGTGGCTTCAAGGACGAGACGGCCACCGGCGGGGACAAGGCGTACGGCGACAGCCTGGCCAACTACTTCAAGAACAACGCCAACCGGCTCGGCGTGCTCTACGTGATCTGGTACCGGCAGATCTGGATGCCGAACACGGGTTGGCGGGCGTACAGCGGGTCGGGCAGCCCGGCCGCCGACCACACAAACCATGTTCATCTTTCGATGTACTGACCGTCCGGCCCAGGAACGGGACGTAGCATCGCGACGGTGAGCAGCTCATCGTCCGACGTCGTGACCGCTCCGACGCCTCCCGCGCCGGTTCCCTCCCGCGCCCTGCCCAACGGGCTCGCCGCGTTCCTGGTCTTCTTCTCCAGTGGTGCGGTGCTGGTGTTGGAGACGGTCTCGTTGCGCCTCGTCGGCCCGTACGTCGGGGTGACCCTCCAGGTGACCAGCTCGGTGATCGGCATCGCGTTGGCCGCCATCGCGTACGGGGCGTGGACGGGCGGCTGGCTGGCCGACCGGCGGGACCCGCGCGGGCTGCTCGCCCCGGCGCTGATCCTGGCCGGCATCGCCGCCGCCGTCACCCTGCCCGTGGTCCGGTACGCCGGTGAACTGCTGCGCGGCGGTGCGGTCAGCGGCATCCTGCTGCTCACCGCGTTGGCCGTGTTCGTGCCGGCGGCGCTGCTGTCGGCGGTCACCCCGCTGGTGGTGAAGCTGCAACTGGCCGACCTGCGGCGCACCGGTCAGGTCGTCGGGCGGCTGTCCGGCATCGGCACCCTCGGCGGCATCACCGCCACCCTGTTCACCGGGTTCGTACTGGTGGCGGCGCTGCCCAGCACCGTCATCCTGATCGGGCTGGCGGCGGCGCTCGGGGTGGTCGGGCTGGCGCTCGGGGTCTACCTGCGCCGGCAGGAGGCGGCGGGGTTGCCCGGTCCGGCCCGGCTGAAGGCCACCCTGGCGGTGCTCGGGTTGGTCGCGGCGGGGCTGAGCGCGGTCGCACCGAACCCGTGCGACGTGGAGACCGCATACCACTGCGCCCGGGTGGAGCGTGATCCGGCCCGCGACGGTGGGCGCACCCTCTATCTCAACTCGGCCCAGCACTCGTACGTCGACCTGGACGACCCGACCCACCTGGAGTACGAGTACACCCAGTGGATCGGCGCGGTCGCCGACGTGGCCGCCCCGAAGGGGCAGCGGCTGGACGCGCTGCACCTGGGCGGGGGCGGGTTCACCATGCCCCGCTACCTGAGCGCCACCCGGCCGGGCACCGACAACGTGGTCTTCGAGATCGACGGCGAACTGGTCGAGCTGGACCGGCGCGAGTTGGGCGTCCGCACCGGGCCGGGGCTGCGGGCGGCGGTGGGCGACGCCCGGATGCTGGTCGGTGGGGAGCCGGCGGACAGCCGGGACCTGGTCGTCGGGGACGCCTTCGGGCACCTGGTGGTGCCGTGGCACCTGGCCACCCGGGAGATGGCGGCGGAGGTCGACCGGGTGTTGCGCCCCGGCGGGATCTACGTGCAGAACGTCATCGACTACCCGCCGGGCCGGTTCATCCGCTCGGAGCTGGTCACGGTGGCCGCCGAGTTCGAGCACGTGGCGCTGGTCGCGCCGCCGGAGGCGATCGCCGGGCGGCAGGGCAGCAACTTCCTCATCGTCGCCTCGGACGCGCCGCTGCCGCTGGACGCGCTGCGGACCCGGCTGGGCACCGTGGCGAAGATCCCCGACATGGTCGCCGGCAGCGAGGTGACCCGGTTCGTCGACGGGGCGCTGGTGTTGACCGACGACTACGCCCCGGTGGACCAACTGCTCGCGACCGCCTGATCGGGTGACTTTCCTGACCGATTACGACCATCGAGGTGTAGGTCGGGCCGTCCCGGGCAACTCGGTCGACCATGGGTGCAGGAGTCCGGAACGCAGCCCAGCTCCTCGGTGAGCGGTACCGGCTGATCGAGCAGCTCGGCGCGGGCGGCATGTCCGTGGTGTGGCGCGGCTACGACCAGGTGCTGGGCCGGCAGGTCGCGGTGAAGGTGCTCGCCTCCCGGCTGGCCACCGACCGGGCCTTCCGGCACCGGATCAGGATCGAGGCGCAGGCCGCCGCGCGGCTCTGCCACCCCAACATCACCAACGTGTACGACTACGGCGAGTCCGAGCAGGTCGGGCTGACCGTGCCGTACGTGGTGATGGAGCTGGTGGACGGCGGTCCGCTCACCGCGCGGCTCGGCCGCGACGGGCAGCTGCCCTGGCGGGAGGCGGTGACCATCGGGGCCGAGGTGACCTCGGCACTGGCCACCGCGCACGCCCGGGGGGTGGTGCACCGCGACGTCACCCCCGGCAACGTCATGTTGACCGGGACCGGGGTGAAGGTGGTCGACTTCGGCATCTCGGCGTTGGTCGGCGAGAGCGAGAAAGGGCCGGACGGCACCCTGCTCGGCACCCCCGCCTACCTCGCCCCGGAGCGCCTCGACAACGGCCAGGTCTCCCCGGCCACCGACGTGTACGCCGTCGGGCTGCTGCTCTACCGGATGCTCACCGGAAGGCTGCCCTGGCAGGCCAGCACCACCACCCAGATGCTGCGGGCGCACATGTACCACGACCCGGAGCCGATGCCCCCGGTACGTGGGCTCCCCGACGAGGTGGTCGAGCTGGTCGGCCGCTGCCTGGCCAAACGCCCGGAGGACCGGCCGGCGACCTCGGAGGTGGCGCGTACCCTCGCCTCGGCGGCCGGGATGGTCGCGGCCGTGCCGGTGTCCCCGGCCCCCGGGCGGCTCGACCCGGCGTTGCTCGCCAACGCCGGCACCACGATCCTGCCCTGGTCGGCCGACACCGACGCGTTGCCCTTCTCGGGACGGACCCGGAGCCGCCGCGCCGCCACCCGCCGCCGCCGGATCGAGGCCGGGGTGGCCGCCGCGAGCCTCGTCGCCGTCACCGCGGCGATCTGGGGGGTGACCTCGCGCAGCCCGGCCAGCGGCGGCGTCGACCCGCCCGCCGAGGCCCGGATGGGGTTGCCCGAGACCATCCCCTGCGAGGTCGAGTACGCGCTGCGCACCGACTCCGGCAAGGACTTCGCCGCCCAGCTCACGCTGACCAACACCGGTCCCCGGGAACTGCGGGACTGGACGGTGAGCTTCGCCTTCCCCGGCCAGCAGGTCGTCACCGGGCCCACGCCCCAGGTGCGCCAGGAGGGGCGTCTGGTCCGGGTCACCGCGGCGGCCGGCCGTGCCGCGCTGGCCCCGGGCGCGTCGGAGAAGCTCGCCCTGACCGGCCGGTACACCGGCGGCAACCCGTTGCCGTTGGAGTTCTCCGTCGGCGATTCGAGTTGCGGGGTGCGGGTCTCCGGGGTGGCCGGCAGCGCGCCGGTGGTGAAGCCGCCGACGGTGAAGAAGCCGGCGGCGAAGAAACCGGCGAAGACGTCCGGCAAGGGTGGGTCCGGCGCGGCCGGCCCGGCGAAGCCCAAGCCGAAGGCCGAGAAGCCCGGCAAGGGGCCGGGCAAGGGGGCGGGTGCGGCCAAGGGAAAAGCGGGAAAGTGACGGGGAAGGGAGGCAAGGGCGCAGGTGGCGGCGGCCCGGGTGGCGGTCCCGGCAAGGGACACCGGGGCTGAGGCCGGGCACCGGCTCCGGGGCGTTGACCGGGGGTGCCGGCTCTGCGGCGGCGGCCGGGTGCTGCGGCCGGCCGGGTCGGCGGGCGGACGGTGCGGTCAGCGTAGGGCCGCGAACCGCTGCACCTGGGCGATCCCGCCCTCCACGACGAGGATGCTGCCCGGCCCGAGCACCGTGTCCGGGTCGGCGTACCGGAAGCGTTCCCCGGCCGGTTTCGCGCCGACCACCATCACCCCGTAGCGTTCCTGCACCGCCAGGTCCCGCAGCCGGTGACCGACCAGCGGCGGGGGGACCGGCACCTTGGCGATGGCGAAGTCGTCGCCGAACTCCATGAAGTCGAGCATCCGGCTGACGATCAGGTGGGCCACCCGTTCCCCCGTCTCCGCCTCGGGGAAGACCACGTGGTGGGCGCCGACCGAAGCCAGGATCTTCGCGTGCTTGCGGGAGGTGGCCCGCGCCCACACCTGCGGTACGCCCACCTCGGTCAACGCCAGCACGGTGAGCACGCTGGCCTCCACCGAGGCGCCGATGGCGACCACCACCCGGGAGAACTCGCCGACGCCGAGCTGCCGCAGCGCCTGCTCCTCGGTGGCGTCGGCCTGCACCACCCGGTCCAGCGACGCCGACCAGCGTTGCACCCGGTCGGGGTCGCGGTCCACGGCGAGCACCTGGTGGCCGAGCCGGGTCAACGCCCCGGCCAGGTGGCAGCCGAACCGGCCCAGCCCGATCACGGCGATGTCGCCGTCGCCCTCACCCCTAGCCGACAACGGGTTGCTCCTTCGGGTAGCGGTACAGCCGGTGCCGGGTGTTCAACGCAATCGCCGAGCCGAGGGTGAGCGGGCCGATCCGCCCGATGTACATCAGCACGGTCAGCACCAGTTGCCCCGACGCGGGCAGGTGCTGGGTGAGCCCGACGGTGAGGCCGGCGGTGCTGAACGCCGAGGTCACCTCGAACAGCGTCTCGTTGGCCCGGACGTCGGTGGTGAGCACGGTCAGGCCGAGCGTGCCGACCGTCACCAGCGCGACGCTGAGCAGCGCCACCGTCAGCGCCTGGCGTTGGCTGGCCACCGCGATCCGGCGGCGACCCACGGTGACGTCCGGCTCGCCGCGCAACTCCGCCCAGATGACGAAGCCGAGCAGAAAGAACGTGGAGACCTTGATCCCACCGGCGGTGCTGGCGCTGCCACCGCCGATGAACATCAGGGCGACGAGCAGCGGGTAACTCTCCTCGCGCAACGCGGCCACGCCGATCACGTCGAATCCGCCGGTACGGCTGAGCGCGACCTGGGTGAAGGTGGCGAGCAGCTTGCCCGGGGTGTCGTAGGTGCCGATGGTGAACGGGTTGTCCCACTCGGCGGCGAGCAGCCCGACGAACCCCACGGCCACCAGCACCACACTGCCCCAGATGGTCAGCTTGGTGGCCACCGCCCAACGGGCCGGCCGGCGGCGTCGGCGGAACGCCTCGAACAGCGCGGGGAAGCCCAGCCCGCCGACGATCGCACCGAACGCCAGCGGCAGCGCCACCCACGGATCACGGGCGAAACCGACCAGCCCGTCGGTGTAGAGGGTGAAGCCGCCGTTGTTGAACGCCTGGACCGAGTGGAACGTCCCCGACCACAGCGCCCGGCCCGGCGGGTAGTCGTAGGCGAGCCGGAGCCGGGCGGTCACCACCGCGGTCATCACCAGCTCGCAGCCGAGCACCGTGCCGGCGATGCGCATCAGTAGGCGACGCAGGTCGGCGGAGCCGTACTCGGCCGTCTCTGCCTGCACCAGCAGCCGGTTGCGCAGCCCGAGCTGCCGGGTGACCGCCAGGCTGACCAGGGCCGCACCGGTGAGGATGCCCAGCCCGCCGACCTGGGTGAGCACGGTGATCATCACCAGCCCGAACCCGTTCCAGTAGTTCGGGGTGTCGGTGACGGCCATGCCGGTGACCGAGACCGCCGAGGTGGCGGTGAACAGCGCGGTCACCAGCGGGGTGTAGCGGTGTTCGCTGGTGGCCCAGGGCAGCATCAGCAGGCCGGTGCCGATCGCGATCGTCACCAGGAAACCGAACGGCACCAGCCGGACGGGGTGACGAAGGAACCGGCGCACCACACAATCCTGTCGACTACGGCGCGACCGGGCCGGTGAATCGCGTATCCCGGGCCGGTGCCGGCTTCCGCGCTCGTCTCCCCGCAGGGTTCACCTGCCGGCCAGTCGACGACCAACTGGCGGTCAGCCGCGCCCGGTCTGCTGGCATCGCCCCATCGGCACCTGCCGGGGCGTCCCGGGCTTCGACCGGGGTGCCCCCCGACGAAGGAGACCGCGTTGCGACGTACCCTTTCCGCCCTCGGTGTGGCCGGCGCGCTGCTCGCCGTGGCCGTCGCCGTGCCCGGCGCGGCCTCGGCCCGCGAGGACGACGCCGACCGTGCGGACCGGGCCACCCACCGGCCCCTGGTGATCGGCCACCGGGGGGCCAGCGGCTACCGCCCGGAGCACACCCTGGAGGCGTACCGGCTGGCGATCCGGATGGGCGCCGACTACATCGAGCCGGACCTGGTCTCCACCCGGGACCGGGTGTTGGTCGCCCGGCACGAGAACGAGATCTCCGGTACGACCGACGTGGCGGCCCGCCCCGAGTTCGCTGGCCGCAAGGCCACCAAGACCATCGACGGGGTACCGGTCACCGGCTGGTTCACCGAGGACTTCACCCTGGCCGAGCTGAAGACGCTGCGGGCCAAGGAGCGGCTGCCCCAGGTGCGGGTGGCGAACACCGCCTTCGACGGCCGGTTCGAGGTGCCCACCTTCCAGGAGGTGCTGGACCTGGCCCGCGCCGAGTCCAAGGCGCGGGGCCGCACCATCGGCGTCTACCCGGAGACCAAGCACCCCAGCTACTTCGCCTCGATCGGGCTGCCCCTGGAGGAGCCGCTGGTCGCGGTGCTGCGCCGCAACAAGCTGACCCACCGCAACGACCCGGTCTTCATCCAGTCCTTCGAGACGGGCAACCTGCGCAAGCTCGACCGGATGATCGACGTGCCGCTGGTGCAGCTCCTCGACGCCACCGGCCAGCCGTACGACCTCGCCGCCGCCGGTGACCCGCGCACCTATCAGGACCTGGCGACCGCCGCCGGCCTGCGCGGGATCGCCCGGTACGCCGACGGGGTCGGCCTGAACAAGAACCTGATCGTCCCCCGGGACGCCACCGGGAAGCTGCTCGCCCCGACCACGGTGATCCGCGACGCGCACCGGCACCAGCTGGTGGTGCATGCCTGGACGTTCCGCGCCGAGAACCAGTTCCTCCCGGTCGACTTCCGGATCGGCACCGACCCGAACGCCCGGGGCGACATCACCGCCGAGTACGAACTCTTCCTCGGTCTCGGCCTGGACGGCGTCTTCGCCGACCAGCCGGACACCGCCGTCGCCGCCCGCGCCGGCCTGTCCACCCGCTGACCCGCCCGCTGACCCGCCCGCGCCCGGTCGGGTCCGGTCGGGTCCGGTCGGGCGCTTGATCAACTCAATGTCGCCGAGGTAGCGGTGTCCCGTCGCCCGGGACACCGCTACCTCGGCCCACGGGAGTGGATCAATCGCCCAGGCGCGATCCCGGACCGGCCAGGAGTCGCTCCGGCCGCGTACACCTGGTCTCGCTGGCACGTGGTGACGGCCGGAACCTACAGTCGGGCCATGGGCATCGACGGGCCACCGCCGGCAGGAACTCCCGGTCGGGTACGCGTGCGTGCCGTCTACCCCGGCAGCTTCGACCCCTTCACCGCCGGGCATCTGGACGTGGTGGGCCGGGCGCGCACCCTTTTTGACGAGGTGGTCGTGCTCGTCGCGGTCAACGGCAGCAAGCAGCCGGGCGTCGACGAAGAGCAGCGGGCCGCCGCTGTCCGGGCGAGCCTGCCGATGGGATGGACCTCCGTCACCGTCGCCCCGTGGCGTGGGTTGACCGCCGAGTACTGCCTCCGCCACGGGGCGGGAGTGATCGTCCGGGGCGTGCGGAACACCACCGACCTCCAGACCGAATGCCGGCTCGCCGCGATGAACCAGTCGTTGGGCGTCCCCACGGTCTTCCTGCCCGCCCAGCCCGAGCTGGCGGCGATGTCATCGACCGCCGTACGCACGCTGGGGAAGTCGCTGCCGCGACCGGGGTAGCGCGGACACCGGACGGCCGGGGCGCTCCGACTGTGGAGAGTTGTTGTCGCCTGGGCCGCAACAACTCTCCACAATCCAACGGCACGGGTGGGGAGGCCGGCCGGATACCGCTCCATCGGTTCAGGAGAGTGGCGTGACCCAGGATCTCGGGCTCGGGAGTCCGGTCAGAGACTTCCGCCCCCGGTGCTGCGGAGGTTGCTGCCGTCCGTCGGGTTCCGGTGGTCGTCCAGGCGGCGGCGGGCCTGCTCCGATGCCGCCAGGTCCCGTACCTGCCGGTCCCCGTCGGTCACCGGCCGGCGGCCACGACGCCACCATGCCACGGCTGCGAGGGCCACGAGTACGACGATGAGGATGATGAGCCAGCGCATGTCTGCCTCCAGTGGGTGAGGACTCTGCCACCCAGAGTGGACCCCCAGGTCAAGGACCACCGACAGGGCGGCGGAGCGGTTCTCCACGCTGGCGGGTGCGCCGGTCCGGTGGCCGGCGATGCGTGCACGTCGGTTTGCCGTGCACGCCAGTTGGCCGGGCGCGGGTTTGCCGCGGGGCGGGTCAGCGCGTCGCAGGCTCGGTGACGTAGGTGCCCCGGCCGGGCTGACCGGTGATCAGCTCTCGGTCGTGCAGCAGTGAGAGCGCACGCGAGGCGGTGTTCATGTGCACCTGGTATGCCTCGGCAAGCTCGCGGGTGGACGGCAGTTTGTCGCCAGGTTTGAGTTCGCCACTCTTGATCTTCGCGGCGAGTTCGTTGGCGATCTGGCGGTATGGGGCTTCGGCTGTAGGCATGGTGAGACTCCGGTTGGTTCGGCGTCTCTGATCATGCCGGGCCTGCACCAGTAACTGCAACAAGTTGTCGTGTCGCCGCCACAGGGGGTCGACCTACACAAACATTTTGGGTATCTTGTGGATGTCCGGTTCCGGTTGGTTCGGCAGACCTCGGGGGCGGACACCAAGGGTTGGCTCCGGGGCCGTACCGCCGAACAGGGCTGCGGTCCCGAGGCCGGTGACCCGGTCCGCGTCCCCTATCGGCGGACCGGGTCACCTTCCACTGCACCGAATGGAACGCGACCCGGAAGGTGACCCATGCGCATCCTGCTGTCCCTGCTCCGCCGCCCGTGGCTCGGTCGATCCGGCCACCGTCCGTGGCACGGCCTTACCTTCCCCCTGTGGCATCGCCCGGAACCTCGTCCGCACCGTCGCCGGGCGGGACGACGCTGGTCGGAGCGCCCGCCGAACGGTGGTTGGTACCGCTCGCAGGCGTGTCGGCCGCTGACCGCCCGGCAGGTCGAGGAACGACAGTTCGGCCTGGTCAAACGAGGTCTCGACCCGGTGGAGGTGCACGCCTTCCTGCACCGGGTGGCCGCCGACCTGGCGGCAGCCCGGCGTGACCTGGCCCTGACCAGGGAGGAGAACCAACGGATCAAGCGCGCGTTGCGCTCCTGGCGAACCCACATCACCTCGGACGTGCGCTGGTGACCCGGACGGGCTTCGCCGCCGAGCAGCACGCACGTACGGCGGTGAGCCGGACAGGCTTCACGGTCGGTCAGCCGGGCGTGCGGCGGTGAGCCGGACAGGCTTCACGGTCGGTCAGCCGGGCGTGCGGCGGTGAGCCGGGAACGGTTCGTCGTCCACCTGCCCGTGACCGCCGACGACCTGGTCTCCGCCCAGGGACTCGCCCGGGCGATCACCCGGGCACTCGGCTTCCTGCCTGACGTCGACCGGGGCGGCACCACCCTGTCCCGCGAGGACGCCCAGTCCGTACGCCACTGGGTCTACTGCGACCGACCGCTGGCACCCGCCCAGCGCTGCACCCGCCCCGCCGACCACCCCGACGCCTGCACCCCCCACCCCCACCCCCACCCCACCACCGCCCCTCCCTCCCGGCAGCCCCGGTGATCTCCCTCCCTCCCTCCCTCCCTCCCTCCCTCCCTCCCGGTCGCCCCGGTGATCAAGAAGTTTGCGTCACCTGGAGGGCGGATCATGACGTAAACCTCTTGATCAACTGCATGGGAGGTCGGGGTGTCCGGCCGGGGTGGTAGGAATGGCGGGTGGAGGTGCGGGAGCGGGTAGAGCAGGATCGGGTGGCGGTGCGGGAGCGGGCCGAGGGGGTGCTGCGCCGGCTGGCCGGTGCGCACGCCCGGCTGCGTGAGGACCAGTGGCGGGCCATCGAGGCGCTGGTGGTGGACCAGCGGCGGGTGCTCTGCGTGCAGCGCACCGGGTGGGGCAAGTCGGCGGTCTACTTCGTGGCCACCGCACTGCTGCGTGAGCGTGGCGAGCACGGCCCGACGGTCATCGTGTCGCCGCTGCTGGCGCTGATGCGCAACCAGGTGGAGGCGGCGGCCCGCGCCGGCATCCGGGCCCGCACCATCAACTCGGCCAACCTCGACGAGTGGGACGAGATCACCGCCGAGATCCACGCCGGGGCGGTCGACGTGCTGCTGATCAGCCCCGAGCGGCTCAACAACCCCGACTTCCGGGACACCGTCCTGCCGAGGCTGGCCGCCACCACCGGTCTGCTGGTGGTCGACGAGGCGCACTGCGTCTCCGACTGGGGGCACGACTTCCGGCCCGACTACCGCCGGCTGCGTACCTTCCTGGGCAACCTGCCCGAGCGGACCCCGGTGCTCGCCACCACCGCCACCGCCAACGAGCGGGTGACCCGGGACGTCGCCGAGCAACTCGGCACCGAACCCACCGCACCCCCCGCCGACCGCCACGCCCCCCGCGCCGAACTCTCCGCCGACCGCGCCGTGTCGCCCGCCGCACCTCGCGCCGACGGGAGTGCACTGACCGCCGATCCTGCCGCGTCGCCCGCCGATCCTGCCGCGTCGCCCGCCGACGCCGGTGGCCGGCGGGCCGACGTGCTGGTGCTGCGGGGCACCCTGGACCGGGAGTCGCTGCGGCTGGGCGTGCTCGACCTGCCCAGCCCGGCGCACCGGCTGGCCTGGCTCGCCGACCACCTGGACGCGCTGCCCGGCTCCGGGATCATCTACACGCTGACCGTCGCGGCGGCCACCGAGACCGCCGAGTTCCTGCGCGGGCGCGGCTGGTCGGTGGCTTCCTACACCGGTCAGGCCGACGACGCCGACCGTCGCGCCGCCGAACAGGACCTGCTCGACAACAAGATCAAGGCGCTGGTGGCGACCAGCGCGCTCGGGATGGGGTTCGACAAGCCCGATCTCGGTTTCGTGGTGCACCTCGGTGCGCCGCCCTCGCCGATCGCCTACTACCAGCAGGTCGGCCGCGCCGGTCGCGCCGTCGAACACGCCGAGGTGCTGCTGCTGCCCGGTGTCGAGGACGCCGCCATCTGGCGCTACTTCGCCTCGCTCGCCTTCCCGCCCGAGGATCAGGTGCGCACCGTGCTGGCCGCCCTGCACACCGACCGGCCGCTCTCCACCCAGGCCCTGGAACCCATCGTCGACCTGCGCCGGACCCGCCTGGAGTTGATGCTCAAGGTGCTCGACGTCGACGGCGCGGTCCGCCGGGTCCGTGGTGGCTGGCTCGCCACCGGCGAGCCCTGGACCTATGACGAGGCCCGGTTGCGCCGCGTCGCCGAGGCCCGCACCGCCGAGCAGCAGGCCATGCGCGAGTACGCCAGCACGCCCGGCTGCCGGATGCGATACCTGCGGGACTGCCTGGACGACAGCGGTGCCGGCGACTGCGGCCGGTGTGACCGCTGTGCCGCGCCGCTGTTCACCGCCGACGTGTCCGGTCCCGCGTTGACCGCCGCGCAGACCTTCCTCGGCCGCCCCGGGGTGCAGATCGCCCCCAAGAAGCTCTGGCCGACCGGCCTCGACGCGGTCGGCGTACCACTGAAGGGGCGGATTGCCCCGGCGGAGCAGGCGTTGCCCGGTCGGGCGGTGGGGCGGCTGTCCGACCTGGGCTGGGGTGGCCGGCTGCGCGCACTGGTCGGCCCGGACACGGCCGACGGCCCGGTCCCCGACGACGTGGCGGCGGCCGTGGTGGAGGTGCTGAAGGCGTGGGCCCACGGCGACGACCCGTGGCCGCGCCGCCCGGCCGGCGTGGTCGCGGTCGGCTCCCGCAGCCACCCGACCCTGGTCGCCTCGCTCGCCGAGCGGATCGCCACGGTCGGCCGGCTGCCGCTGCTCGGCCTGGTCACCCCCACCGGCCCGGCCGGGGCCGGCGGGCCGCGCGGCAACAGCGCCCAGCGGGTACGCGCCCTGCACGACGCCTTCACCGTCACCGACGAGGTGGCCGGCGCATTGGCCGGGCTGGACGGCCCGGTGCTGCTCGTCGACGACCTGGTCGACTCCGGCTGGACGATGACGATGGCCGCCCGGCTGCTGCGCCGCGCCGGTGCCCCCGACGTCCTCCCGCTGGCCCTCGCCGTCGCCGGCTGATCCGGCCGGGCCGATGCCGGTGGCGGGCGGCCTCGGCAGGCGGCCGACAACGGGCTGAGCCAGCTCGGGTCGCCACGCCGACCAGCGGGCCCAGCCGACCAGCGGGCCCACCGGAGATGGTTCCCCGGCCGGCCGTAGTGCGACCGCCGCCACGGTGCCCGGCCGTCGCCCCGGTGCCGAGGGCCTCGACGGTACGGTGGGCGGATGGCCGACCAGCGATCCGTCACCCGGCCCGCCGGCCCGGCAGGTAGCGGCGGCCCGGCCACTGACCGGGGCACCCCGCAGCCGGTGGACCGGCAGGACCGGGGTACCCCCGACGCGGAACCGGGGGACCGGCCGGGACGTGGCGACGCGGAGCCCGGCGGATGGGTGCTGTCCGCCGGGGGGACGCCGGCCGGGGGCGGGGAGTCGGCGGTCGGACCGGACCGGGCCACCCTGCGGTTGGCACTGGTGGTGGGTGGCCTGGTGCTGGCCGTCCTGCTCGGCTTCGGCCTCGGCCGGGCCAACGGGCGGCCCACCGACCGTACGACGGCGACCGCCGCCACCGCCGCCGGTGACCACACCCATGCTCCGGGCACCGGGGCGCACCAGCACGACGGCACCGCCGGGCAGTCGGGCGGCGACGCGGCCACCGGCCTGTCGGTCACCTCCGGCGGCTACACGCTCACCCCGTCGGGTGGGGAGTTCGTCGCCGGGCGGGCGGGCGAACTGCGGTTCCAGATCCGGGACGCCCAGCGACGGCCGGTCACCCGGTTCGCGATCGTGCACGACAAGCCGATGCACCTGGTCGTGGTCCGCCGTGACCTCACCGGCTTCCAGCACCTGCACCCGACGATGGCCGCCGACGGCACCTGGTCGATCCCGCTGACCCTGCCGGAGCCGGGCGTCTGGCGGGCGTACACGGACTTCACCGCGCTCGCCGACGACGGCCAGCAGACCCCGGCCACGCTGGGCGTGGACCTGGTCGCTCCGGGGGACTACACGCCCCGCCCGCTGCCGGCCCCGGCCACCCGGGCGACCGTGGCCGGGTTCACCGTCGACTACGAGGGCACGGCGCAGGTGGGTGCCGCCGTACCGCTGCGGTTCCGGGTCCGGGACGGGGCGGGACAGCCGGCGACCCTGGAGCGCTACCTCGGTGCGTACGGGCACCTGGTCGCCCTGCGTGAAGGGGACCTGGGCTACCTGCACGTGCACCCGGGACCCGGGCCGGCCACCGACACGGTGACGTTCTGGCTGACCGCGCCCGGCCCCGGCAGTTACCGGATGTACCTGGACTTCCAGGTGGCGGGCGTGGTGCGGACCGCCGAGTTCACCCTCACGGTCCGCTGACCCCCGGCAACCTCCACCCGGCCCGGCGAGGCGCTGCCGTCCCTGCCTGGTCAGCCGGCGAGGCGCTGCCGTCCCTGCCTGGTCAGCCGGCGAGGCGCTGCCGTCCCTGCCTGGTCAGCCGGCGAGGCGCTGCCGTCCCTGCTTGGCCAGCCGGCGAGGCGCTGCCGTCCCTGCGTGGTTACTCGGCGAGGCGCTGCCGTCGCCGCGTGCTCGGCCGGCTCAGCCGGAGCGGCCGCCCGGCCCGATGAAGGGTCCCAGCCGAAGGGCCTCAGCCGGCGAGGGGCAGCCGGAGGAGTCAGCCGGCCCGGCGGATCGGGCGGCGGGCGAGGTAGCGGAGCAGGTCGCGGATGTGGTGCTTCTCCTCGGCGGGCACCGTCGGATCGGCCAGCCGGTCGAGGATCACCCGGACGTCCGCCTCCACCGGGCCGTCGTCGGCGCGGCGGCGGGGGACGGGTCCCGCGTCGGGCAGGCCGAGGGCCCGGAAGGCCGCCGCCACCGGCAGGTCGAGGGCGGCGCAGAAACCGCGCACCTTGGCCAGCTCGGGATAGTCCTGCCAGTCACCGGCGAGCCAGCGGAAAACGGTGGATCGACCGACCCCGGTGTGGGCAGCGAGGTCGCTCACCGTCCAACCCCGCTCGTCACGGGCGTCGTCGATGGCCCGTCGCACGAACCGTGCGAACGCCATCTGGGGTGATACCTCTGTCGAACCCATGCCGGTGAGATCGTCCCTTCCGGTGGGAGTCGGGTGTCCGGTGCGCCCTTCGAGGGTAGTACGGCGGGACGTCGTGACAATTGCCCGACCGTCCGTCCCTTCCGCGCCGACGGCGTCGCCGCACCCGGGGCAGCTGGCGGGCGGGTGCGGACTGCCGCAGTTGTCACCAACCCAGGACGGTCGGTGGGGCCCCCGCCCCGTCCCGTACGCCGAGGAGGAGCAGCCATGGCCGAGCCCGACCGTCCGGTGCCGCACCGCCCGGGTGCGGTCAGCCTCTTCTTCGTCGCCAAGGCGGGGGTGTTCGCCCTGGGCTTCTGGAGCTGGCTGCTGGTGCTGGTGTTGACCGGTGACGGGGCGACCGGGGCGCACGTCCTCGCCGCCGCCGGTGCCGTCACCACCACGCTGGTGGGGGTGGTGCTCGGCGTGCGGCTGGCCCTGCAACGCAGCGCCGCCGCCCGGCACGCCGAACTCAAGCGGCTCCTGGTCGACATCTCGTGGAACGCCTTCGCCGCCGCCGGCAACGCCGAGTCGGCCGGCACGGTGGTGCCGTTCCCCACCACGTCCGTCGAGGGCGAGCGTGGGGAGCGTGATCGGGTCCCTACGGTCTTCGCCCGGGGGCCGGGGGAGCGGCCCGGCGGGCGACGTCGCTGAGCCTGGTCACGCCCCGCCGACGGGTGCGGGCCGGTCGTCCAACAGGATCGACAGGCGCGGGGTGACCTGCCACTGGTCGACCAGCTGCTGATACTCGGCCCGCTGCGGCCCGGTGTCGGTGCCGGACCCGGTGCGGCGGGCGCGGATCAGCAGGTTGCGGGGGGTGTGCCGGGAGTCGACGAACTCGACCACCTCGGCCCGGTAGCCGTGCACCCGCAGCAGCCCGGCGCGTAGCGCGTCGGTGAGCACGTCGGCGAAGCGTTCCCGCAGGATGCCCTGCCGGGTCAGCAGCTCGTACGGGGCCGGCGTCGGCCGGGAACGCAGCTGTGCCGCCAGGTCGTGGTGGCAGCACGGCGCGGCGAGGATCCACCGGGCGTCCCAGCGCACCGCCCGGGCCAGCGCCTCGTCGGTGGCGGTGTCGCAGGCGTGCAGCGCGAGCACCAGGTCGGGGGCGGGTTCCACCACCGCGTCGGCGATGGTACCGGCCACGAAGGAGACCCGGTCGGCCCAACCGAGGCGGGCGGCCAGTTCGCTGTTGCGCTGCCGTTGATCTTCCCGGACGTCCACCCCGACCAGTTCCACGTCCAGCCCGCGACCGGTGAGGTACCGGTAGGCGGCGAAGGTCAGGTAGGCGTTGCCGCAGCCCAGGTCGACCACCCGCAGCCGGCCGGTGAGATCGTCGGGCAGGGTGGCGGCCAGCGCGCGGAGGAAGGCGTCGACCTGGCGCCGTTTGGCCGCGTTGCCGCCGATCGTCGCGAAGATCGGGTCCCCCGGATCGAGCAGGTAGTCCTTCACCCGGTCGTGGCCCTCCGGCCCGGCCACCGGTCGGTCGGCGGTGGCCCGGTGCACCTGGGCTTCGCCGGACTTGGTCACCCGCAGTTGGAGGGTCGCCCCGGCGGTCTCCACGTGCCAGTTGCCGAACGGCTCGGCGAGCAGCGCGTCGACCGCCGCGTCGGCCTCCGCGCCCGGCGACACGTTCCGGGTGTACGGCCGGACGCCGTCGGACGTGGAGATCTGCAACCGGGGGCCGGTCTTGAGGGCCACCGGGCGTAGTTCGGCCCGGACCAGGGAGGGGCGCTGCCCACGGCGTCGACCGGCGGCGACGGCGCGGGTCAGGGCGGGGTCGAGCAGCAACGCCCGGACCTCGGTGAGGGCGGCGTCCAAGGGTTCCGGCATCGCTCCATCATCCTTCCCGGCCGATCGGTCCCGCGAGCGGGCGGACGCGGGGTGACCCCAACCGCCGTGGTGACCGGGCGGACACGCGACATCCCCCGGGCCGTCCGTACGGGCCGGGGGATGTCGGTGGTGCCAGTCAGTCGGCGGTGGCCTCGGCCGGCGTGTCCGTGCCGGAACCGCCACCACGGCGACGCCGCCGACGACGGGGCCGGGTCGACTCGCCCTCGCCGGCCGGCCCGGAGGCTGCGACTGCCGGCTCGGAGGCTGCGGCGGCCGGCTCGCCCGCCGTACCCGTCGGGGTGTCGGTGGACTCCCCACCGGTCACGGTGGTCGGCTCGCCCACGACGACCTCGCCGGCCCGGCGGCGACGCCGGTGGCGCGGGGTACGGGGGCCTTCGTCGGTGGACTCCACGGGCGTCTCGGTGGCGCCCGGCGCATCGGTGTCGGGGCGGCCCCGTCGGCCCTCGCCGCGACCGCCGGTGGCGCCCCGACCGCCGCTGTCACCGCGGCCTCGGCCCTCGCCGCGTCGGGAGCCCCGGCCGCCGCCGCTCTCACCCCGGCGGGAACGGCCACCGAGGTCCTCCTCGACCTCGGCGGAGAGCCCGGCCCGGGTCCGCTCGGCGGTCGGCAGGGTGCCGGTCATCTCGGCGGAGATGTCCAGGTCGGTGTAGAGATGCGGGGAGGTGTGGTAGGTCTCCGGCGGCTCCGGCATGTCCAGGCCGAGCGTCTTGTCGATGATCCGCCACCGGGGCATGTCGTCCCAGTCGACGAAGGTGACCGCGACGCCGGTCGCCCCGGCCCGACCGGTACGACCGATCCGGTGGGTGTAAGTGTCCTGGTCTTCGGGGCAGTCGTAGTTGATGACGTGGGTGACGCCGCTGACGTCGATGCCCCGGGCGGCCACGTCGGTGGCGACCAGCGTGTCGATCTTGCCGGCCCGGAACGCGCGCAGCGCCCGTTCCCGCGCGCCCTGGCCCAGGTCGCCGTGCACCGCGGCCACCGCGAAGCCGCGGAAGTCGAGATCCTCGGCGACCCGGTCGGCGGCCCGCTTGGTGCGGGTGAAGATCATGGTGAGCCCGCGCCCCTCGGCCTGGAGGATCCGCGCCACGATCTCGATCTTGTTCATCGAGTGGGTGCGGTACGCCAGCTGCTGGGTCTGCGGCGACGGGCCGGTCTCGGCGGTGTGCCCGGCGTGGATCGTCACCGGCCGGCGCAGGAACCGCCGGGAGAGGGTGACGATCGGGTCCGGCATGGTGGCCGAGAAGAGCATGGTCTGCCGGTCGTCCGGCAGCATCGCCAGGATCTTCTCGACATCGTCGAGGAAGCCCAGGTCGAGCATCCGGTCGGCCTCGTCGAGCACGAGCGCGCGGACCCGGTCGAGCCGCAGGTGCTTCTGCTTCTGCAGGTCCATCAGCCGGCCGGGGGTGCCGACCAGGATCTCCACGCCCTTGCGCAGCGCGTCGATCTGCGGCTCGTAGGCCACGCCGCCGTAGATCGGCAGCACCCGTACGCCCCGGGTCCGCCCGGCGGCGGCGAGGTCCTTGGCGACCTGGATGCCCAGCTCGCGGGTGGGTACGACGACCAGCGCCTGGGGCACGCCGTCGCTGCCCTCGGCCGGCGCCAGGACCCGCTCCAGCAGCGGTACGCCGAAGCCGAGGGTCTTGCCGGTGCCGGTCGGGGCCTGGCCGATCATGTCGGTGCCGCGCAGCGCGATCGGGATGGCGTACTCCTGGATCGCGAAGGCGCGGGTGATGCCCGCCGCGGCCAGGGCCTCGACGGTCTCGGGCCGCGCGCCGAGCGCGGCGAACGTGGGGGCCTCCGGGCGGACCGGGGCGGTGGGGACCAGTTCCTGGCCCTCCAGTTGGTCGAGAATCTGTTCGCTCATCTGGATCTGGGGGTGCCCTCTCGTGGTGCGCCCCGTTTTGTCCTCAGGGCGCGTTCGGTGTGACGCGGGCCACGCGATCGGCGGCGGAGAATCGCCGCGCCGGACCGGGCCGCACGCGCGCCGTGGGCAGGACTTCGATCAGATCGGCGCCCACGGCAACTACCTCATCCTACCCGAGCAGGTCGGCACACGCTCCTGACCTGGACCCACGGCTTTTCGCCGGGGGTGGGAATTGTGACCTGAGTCACCGTTAATGTCGTCGGTGACGCCGACGGCACAGGGGTGGGCCAGCGCGGCGACCGGATTCGACACGGTCGGTGACCCGCCGCCCACCGGGCCCGGCCTGCGACGGGATCACCCGCCGCAGGGGCCGGACCGGTTCAGCGGACGGTGAACCCGACCGAACGGGGAGACGCCTCGGCGATCTCGACGTAGGCGACCTTGCCGACCGGCACGATGACCCGTCGACCCTTCTCGTCGGTCAGGGACAGCGTCCCCTCGACCTTGGCGAAGGCGTCGGTCACGATCTGCTCGATCTCGGCCGGCGACTGCGCGCTCTCCAGTACCAGCTCGCGCGGCGCGTACTGCACGCCGATCTTGACCTCCACTGTGCCTCCTCAGGTGGGCGAGATAGCCGCCGGTCCGAAGGCTATCCGATCTCGGGGCGGGATGTTCAGGCTGACTCACCCTGGAGCGGGAAGCTCGCGATGCCCCGCCAGGACAACGCCGCGACCAGCGCCTCGGCCTCGGCCTTCGGCACCTGCCGGCCACCGGCCAGCCAGAACTGGGCCGCCGTCTCCGCCGCACCGACCAGGCCGGAGGCGAGCAGTTCGGCGTGCGACCGGCTGACCCCGGTGTCGGAGATGATGGTGTCGGTGATCGCCGCGATGCAGCCCTGCTCCACCCGCTCAACCCGCTGCCGGACCGCCGGATCGTTGCGCAGGTCCGACTCGAACACGAGCCGGAACGCCTCGCTCTCGTGGTCGACGAAGTCGAAGTAGGCCCGCACCGACGCGCCGACCCGCTCCTTGTTGTCGTTGGTGCCCCGCATCGCATCGTGCACCTTGGCGACGATGGCGTCACAGTGCGTGTCGAGCAGCGCCAGGTAGAGATCCATCTTTCCGGGGAAGTGCTGATACAGCACCGGCTTGGAAACCCCGGCCCGCTCGGCGATGTCGTCCATCGCCGCGGCGTGGTACCCCTGGGCTACGAACACCTCCTGAGCCGCCGCGAGTAGCTGCTTACGGCGTGCTGAGCGGGGCAGCCGGGTGGGCCGGCCGGTAGTCTGCGCACCGTTCCCCACAGCGGTCATGGGAACCTCCGAGTTTCGTCATCCAGCCGGCACTTTTACCCCGTACCGGTCAGGGCACTCACCCCGGCCCCGGAATTGGCCCGCCGCTGTAACTTATCGCCACTGTCACCACACGGTAGCCTCAGCGGGGGCGACCAAGGAGCGCGCGGTGAGTGAATCAGGGCAACCCGGTGCCGCCACCCCGGGAGAGCATGACGACGGTACGGGTCAGCAGGACGACCTGGCCCGTTCCGTCAACGGGTGGGCACCTGCGACCGGGTGGTCCGGCGGAACCGACGCCCCGGGTTACCGGGAGTCGGCCTCACCGTGGAACCGGACCGATCCCACCGCCGGCTGGGGTGGTCAGCCGTCCCGGCACGGTGACCTGCCTGCGCCGTTCCCCGTTCCCCCGGCCGGCGACGAGGTCCCCCGCAACGGGCGGGCCCACCGCAATGGTCACGACTCGGCACCGGAATTCCCGGCCCCGCTGCGTCGCCCGGTGAGCGCCCCGCCCGGCGGGCCGGGGCACCCCGCCGACGACCCCGGATTCACCGACGGTGACCGACTGGTCGTGCCGGCCCAGCGGCCGGCGTCCCCGGCTGAGCCACCGCACGATCCCGAGTCCGCCCGGCACTCCTCGGACGATCCCGCCGCGCCCCGGCGCGGCCACTGGCCCGACAGTGGCCTGCCCACCTCCGCCCCGCCGGCCGTGCAGGTCCCGCCGGTCGGCACCGCCGCCTCCGGGTTCGAGGTGCCCCCCGGTTTCCACGCCCCCGAGCGGGGCGAGGCCGGGCCGCTGCCGACCGACGCCCCCCGCGACTGGAGCAACCGGCTGCCCGCCGAGGGCGGCCCGCGCGGGGCCGGCCGGTTCGCCCCCACCGAGCCCACCGCCGGCACCGAGCAGCCCGGTGCCGATCCGTACGGCACCGAGCCGCGTGGTGCCGATCCGTACGGCACCGAGCCGCGTGGTGCCGGGCAGTACAGCGGGGAGCAGTCCGCTGCGGGGCGTCGGCCCGCCCCCGGACCGGACGAGCCCGACTGGTCCGGCCCGAGCTGGAACCGGCCCAGCTGGGGCGGCAGCTGGGCACCCGCCTGGTCACGGGACGAGGAGCCGCCCGCCGGCCGCCCGACCCGCGCCGAACGGACGGCCGAGTGGTCGGCCGAGCCCGCCCGCCCCTACGAGCCGGTCCGTGCCGAACCCGCCCGCCCCTACCAGCCGGTGCGCGCCGAGCCCGCCCGGCCGTACGAGCCGGTGCGCTCGGAGGTGCCCCGCCCGTACGAGCTGACCCGCTCCGAGCCGGTCACCCCACCGGCGCTGCCGGAGCCCGCGCCGCCGGTGGTCGCCCGGCCCGGCCGGGACCAGCCGCCCGTCGCGCCGGTCGTCGACCGGGTCGCCCCGGGCCGCCCCGGCACCGACCACCCCGAGCCCGACTGGTCCGACCGCACCGGTCACGACCGCGACCGGCCCGAGCGGGACTGGTCCGGGCGTACCGGCCGGTCCGAGCGGGACCTTCCGACCCGCACCGACCGGCCCGAGGGCGGCTTCTCCGGCCGGTCCGAGCGGGACTTCCCGGACCAGGTGGACCGCAGCGGTCGAGCGGAGCGCTCCGAGCGGGACTGGACCGCCCCCGTGAAGCGGGACTGGACCGACCGCCCCGAGCAGGACCGGTCCGGCCGGGACTGGACCGACCGGTCCGGGCGGGACTGGCCGGAGCCCGTCGAGCGGCCCGACCGCGGCCGGCCGGCCGGCGAGTCCGCCATCGAGGGGTCGCCCACGCCGGACCGACCGGCCGAGCGACGCCCCTGGGCGGTGGGCCCGCCCGCCGACGCGCCACCCGTACCCCCCGAGACGTTCACCGGCCCACCCCCGGCGGCCCCCGAGACGTTCGCCGGCCTGCCCCGCGACGAGCCGGCCGGTCTGTCGCCCGCCTCGCGGGCCGAGCCGCCCGCCGTGCCGGCCCTGCCGGGGCCCGAACCGGTCGGGCCGGTGGCCGCCTCCGGCCCGGAACGGGGCACCGGACTGCCGCCCGCCGTCCGGGCCGACCAGCCGTTCCGACTCCCCCGCGACGAGCCGGCCGCCCGTCCCGTCGGCCGCGCCGACCAGCCGTTCCGACTCCGGTCGGTGCCGACCGAGCCGGCCACCCCCACCGATCTTCCCGGCCACCCGCCGGAGCCTCCCGTCTCCGCCGTCGGTGCCCCCGCCACGAGCGGGCCACACCGCCTGGACCGGATTCCCCCCGCGCCCGTCCCGACGAGCGCTCCCCCCTACGCGGCCCGCCGATCCGCCCCTGACCCGCTGACCGCCACCGAGCCGGTGGTGGACGAACGGCAGCCGGACCGGGGCACGGCGGTGCTGCCGCAGCGCGTCCCCGCCGAACCGGACGTGCCCGTCGTGCCGGAGCCGCCAGCCGTGGAGCCCCCCGCAGAGACCCCGGAGCTCGCCCGAATCGCCACCCACCTGCGTCGTGACGACGAGCCCGCCCCGCTGCGGGAACGCCCCGAGGGCTTCGACGTCAACGCGATCCTGGACGCCGTACGGGAGGTGGCCGGGGTGCGGGACGCGGCGCTGCGTCGTACCCCCGCCGGGGCGCACAGCCTGCGCCTCGACCTGTCCGACGGGGCGGACCCGGCGGAGGTGAGCCGACTGGTGGCCCGCCTGCTCCAGGAACGGATGGGCCTCGCCGCCGCGCCGCAGAACCTGTCCGGTGAACCCAGCGCCCCGGTGCCGCCGCCGCTGCGTCGGCGTACCGGTGAGCCGCGTCCGGCTGCCGGCGAGCGCCCGGGTGACGCCCGGGGCCGTGACGAGTTCGGCCCGGCCGACCGGCGGGATCCGAACCGGGGCGGTGCCCCGACCGGCCGGGCCCGCGCCGTCGAGCCACCCGCCGCGTCGCCGGTGGTCTCCCCATCCGCTGCGGCACCGCCCGTCGTCGCGTCGTCCCCGGTCGAGGAGCGCCCGGTCGGTGACCCCGCCCGACCGGCGGGTGAGCCGACGGCCCGGTCGACCGCCGCGGCCCGTGCCGACGGGGTGTCCCGCGCCGACGGTCCGGCCTGGGACGGCGAGGAGCACCCCGCCGAGGAGTCGCCGACCGCGTCCGGGGTGCCCCGGCGACGTCGGCAGCCCGTCCACCGGGGTCGGGCCAGTGTGGAGGAGGCACCCCCGGGGGCGCTGCTGGTGCCGACCGGCAGCCCGGCGACGCTCAACGCGTCGTACTCCGGTGGGCAGATGACCACGACGGAGACCGCGCCGTCGCGACCGCTGGACACCGGCGGTGTGCCGGGGCCCCGGGTGGTGATCGACCACGTCCAGGTGAGCACCTTCGGCCTGGACGCCAACGTCGAGGTACGCCTGCTCACCGCTGGTGAGCCGGCCGCCGGTCACGCCACCGGGCCGGCCGTGGACGGGTACGTGCTGCGGCTGTGCGCGGTGGCCGCCGCGGCGGCCGTGGACGAGTTGCTGCGCCACGCCGAGCGCACCGCCGAGCGGGGACGTTGCTTCGTCGAGCACGCCGCCGTGGTGCCGTTCGGCAACTGCGAGGTGGCGACCGTGGTGGTGCTGCTGGTCTGCGACGGCTGGGTGGAGCAGTTGGCGGGGTCGGCGCTGGTCGCCGGTGATCCGCGTCAGGCGGTGGTCCGGGCGACCCTGGCGGCGGTCAACCGACGCCTCGAAGCGTTGCTCGCCTGACCTGGCACGTTGTCGGCGAGGGGTCGGGGCGGTAACACTGCCGGTATGAAGCGCGCCGCCCTCTGGCCCGAGGAGCACCTGCCCCCGCACCGGCTGCCCCCACCGTGGCCCGGCCGGGCGGTACGCCTCGACGGCACGGTCACCTACGTCCGGGACACCCCGGCCACCGGGCCGGACGCGGAACCGGCGCTGTACGTGCACGGGCTGGGTGGTTCGTCGCAGAACTGGACGGACCTCGCCGGCCTGCTCGCCGGCCGCCTCGACGGGCAGGCGATCGACCTGCCCGGTTTCGGGCGCAGCGAGCCGGGGCTGCGCTACACCATCCCGGCGTTCGCCGACCGGGTGGTGCGCTGGATCGAGCACTCCGGCCGGGGCCCGGTGCACCTGTTCGGCAACTCGTTGGGCGGGGCGGTCTCGGTGTACGTCGCCGGTCGCCGGCCGGACCTGGTGCGGACCCTGACGCTGATCTCGCCGGCCCTACCGTTCCTGAACTTCGGGCGTTCGTTGCAGGGGCGGATGCTGCCGCTGCTGGCCATCCCGCGGGGGGAGCGGTTGGCTGCGTGGCGGCTCGCCCAGCTCGCCCCGGAGGTGATGGCCCGGCAGGCGATGGAGGCGTGCGTGGCCGACCTGAGCCGGATCAGCGACCAGCGCCGGCAGGAGGCGCTGGAGGAGATCCGGGTCCGCTACGAGGCGACGCACTACGCCGCCGCGTACGTCCGGACGTTCCGGGGGCTGGTGGCCAGCTTCCTGCGGTCGTACCTGCCGGGGCCGGGGTCGCTGTGGCGGATCGCCGCCGCGATCGAGGCGCCCACCCTGGTGGTGGGGGGCATGAAGGACCGGCTGGTGGACGTCCGGGTGGCCCCGCAGACCGCCCGGATCATCCCGGACAGCCGGTTGATGATGCTGGCCGGCGTCGGGCACGTGGCCCAGTTGGAGGTGCCGCGTACGGTGGCCCGCGCCGTGCTGCACCTGCTCGCCGAGACGGCGGGGGCCCCGCCGCCCGCCCGGCCCGGCAGGCCACCGGCCGGCGGTGCGGACCCGACGTCTGCCGGGGACGCGGTGCCGACGACCGGCGGTGGGGCGGACGTGCCGTCGGCCGGTGCGGGTGCCGCGCTTGAGTTCGGCGGGGGCGACGCGCCGGAGTTCGGTGGTGACGTGGCGTGGCGGCCCGGGGTGGCATCCTGACCCGGATGACTGCCCTCCTGCGCCACGGCCTGCGATGGGCCCGTGGCATCCGCCGCCCCGGGACGGTCCTGCGCCGTCCGTTCGTCTTCACCGGCCGGTCGCGTCCGGCGCTGTCGGCGACCGTGCTGCTGTTGGTGGTGGTCTCCGGCGGGCTGGCGGTGACCACGGGTGCGGGGTCGGGCACCGGTCGGTTGGTCGCCCGGCCGGTGGTGCCACCCGGCGGGTCGGCCGCGACCGGTAACGCGTCGGACGCCGTGGGGTCGGCCGGCGACTTCGGGCGGGCCGGGCCCGCCGACGGTGCGGGTCCGCAGGGTGCGGCCGGGCCGGTGCCGCCGGTCGCGGTGCCGTCGGCGGAGCAGGCCGGCGTGGGTGGCCCGACCACGGCCGTGCCGCCGTTGGCGTTGTCCGGGCCGGTCCCGGCGACGGGCCGGGGCACCTTCGCCTACGACGACCGGGCCGGGGCGACGCTGGGCCGGTCCGGTGTGCTGCGGCGGTACCGGGTGGCCGTGGAGGTCGGCTCCGGTGAGGACGTCCGGGACTTCTCCGACCAGGTGCAGGCGGCGCTGGCCGGGCCGGGTAGCTGGGTGGACGGCGGGCGGTTGCGGCTGCGCCGGGTGCCGGGGGACGCGCCGTACGACTTCACGGTCCAGTTGGCGACCCGGAACACGGCGGGTCGGTTGTGCCGGGCCGGTGGGGTGGACATCCGGGTCGGTGGGGTGCCGTTCACGTCGTGCCGCGCGCCGGGGAAGGTGATCGTCAACCTGGACCGGTGGCGGACGTCGGTGCCGCACTTCGTCCGGGCCGGGGTGCCGTTGGCGCTCTACCGGACGTACGTGGTGAACCACGAGGTGGGGCACCAGTTGGGGCACCGCCACGAGGGGTGCCCGGGGGTGGGCCGGCCGGCGCCGGTGATGCAGCAGCAGTCGTTGTTCCTGCGGGGGTGCACGGCGAACCCGTGGCCGTACCTGGGTGGGCGTCGGTACGCCGGCCCGGCGCGCTGAACCCGCCGGGGCGGGTCGTTCCGGTGGATGTGAAACATCCTCTCGTAAGAAGTGGCAATAACGCTGATATGCCCGATTAGTCTGCCATGCTGGACGGGTGACCACCCCGACCGACTCCGCCGGGCGTCCGGAGCCGCCGGCCGCCGGCCCACCCGACCCACGCCCATGCGACCGCACCGCGTCGCAGCCCGCCGACCAGCGCCACCGCGACCCGCGCACCGAGCCGAGCCGCGGCGGGCCGAGCCACGGCGGGCCGAGCCACACCACGGAGGGGCGGAGAGGGTCGTACCGCAGTCGTCGGTTGCGGCGTCGGCGTCGCCGGGCCGTGCTGCTCGGCCTGGTCCTGCTCGGCGCGGGCGGGTTCGTCGGCCTCTACCCGGACGACCCCCAGGGAGACCCCGCGCCGGTCGCCGGGCGGCTGGCCGACGGGACGGGCGGTGGACGACCGACCGGTGGACCCGACGGCGGGCAACCCCCCACCGGCTACCCGCGCAGCGGACCCGGGCGCTTCACCGCCGCAGACGGCCGCTCCGAGGTGTACGGCTCCGACGGCCCGCTGCACCGCTACCGGATCGAGGTGGAACAGGGCACCGGTCAGGACGTGGACGCGTTCGCCGCCGCCGTGGACGCCACCCTGGGTGACCCGAACAGCTGGATCCGCTCCGGCGAACTGCGGTTCCAGCGGGTGCCGGAGGTGGCCGCCGCCGACTTCACCATCTATCTCGCCACCCCGGCCACCTCCGAGCGGATCTGCGCGGAAGGTGGGCTGGACACCGAGGGCTACACCTCCTGCCGGCTGCCCGGTCGGGTGGTCATCAACCTGGCCCGCTGGATGGACGCCGTGCCGGACTACGGGGCGCCGCTGTCGGTCTACCGGACGTACGTGGTCAACCACGAGGTGGGGCACGAACTCGGCGAGGAGCACCAGGCCTGCCCCGGGGTCGGCGAGCCGGCCCCGGTGATGCAGCAGCAGACGTACGGGCTGGACGGCTGCGTGGCCAACGCCTGGCCGTACGTCGACGGCTCCCGCTACTCGGGCGAGCTGATCCCCGGCGCCTGAGTTATTCCCCTCCCGTATGTCGGACGGGGTGTCACTGCTCATGGCCGAGGGGTGGTCGGCCGAGCGACAATGGCTCGGTTCGCCATCAGCCGATCACCGGGGAGTCCACCGTGTCGTTGCCCCCGCTCGTCGAACCCGCCGCCGAGCTGACCGTTGACGAGATCCGTCGTTACTCCCGTCACCTGATCATCCCCGATGTGGGGGTCGAGGGGCAGAAGCGGTTGAAGAACGCCCGGGTGCTCTGTGTGGGTGCCGGTGGTCTCGGCTCGCCGGCCCTGATGTACCTGGCCGCCGCCGGGGTCGGGACGCTCGGCATCATCGACTTCGACACCGTCGACGAGTCCAACCTCCAGCGCCAGATCATCCACGGGGTCTCCGACATCGGCCGGTCCAAGGCCGAGTCCGCCGCCGCGTCGATCCGCGAGATCAACCCGCTGGTCCAGGTGGAGATCCACAACACCGCCCTCGACCGGGAGAACGTCCGGGACATCTTCGCCCGGTACGACCTGATCGTCGACGGCACCGACAACTTCGCCACCCGCTACATGGTCAACGACGCGGCGGTGCTGCTCGGCAAGCCGTACGTCTGGGGGTCGATCTACCGGTTCGACGGTCAGGCGTCGGTCTTCTGGGCCGAGCACGGCCCCTGCTACCGCTGCCTCTACCCGGAGCCCCCGCCGCCCGGCATGGTGCCGTCCTGCGCCGAGGGTGGCGTGCTCGGCGTGCTCTGCGCGTCGATCGGCTCGATCCAGGTCAACGAGGCGATCAAGCTGCTCGCCGGGATCGGCGAGCCGCTGGTCGGCCGGCTGATGGTCTACGACGCGCTGGAGATGGAATACCGCAAGATCAAGATCCGCAAGGACCCGAACTGCGTGCTCTGCGGCGAGAACCCCACGGTCACCGACCTGCTGGAGGACTACGAGGACTTCTGCGGCGCGGTCTCCGAGGCGGCCCAGGAGGCGATCGTCGACTCGACCATCACCGCCACCGAGCTCAAGGAGTGGCAGGACGCCGGCAAGGACATCTTCCTGGTCGACGTCCGGGAGCCCGCCGAGTACGAGATCGTCCGGATTCCCGGCTCCACCCTGATCCCCAAGGGCGAGATCATCTCCGGTGAGGCGCTGGCGAAGCTCCCGCAGGACAAGCAGGTCGTGCTGCACTGCAAGTCCGGGGTCCGCTCGGCCGAGGCGCTCGCCGCGCTGAAGGCCGCCGGGTTCCGCGACGCGGTGCACGTCCAGGGCGGGGTGCTCTCCTGGATCAAGCAGATCGATCCCTCGCTGCCCGCGTACTGACCGGTGACCGGGGCCGGGGGCGGCGACGAACCGCCCCCGGCCCCGACCGATTCCCCGAGGCGGGATCGCGTCCGCGCCGGTAGCGTCTGCGCCGTGGTGGACTTGGATGCGGCGATAGGTTTCGTCGTGGCGCACGGTGACGCGGTGGACCGCGCCCGGCTGTCCCGGCTGCGCACCGGTGCGCCCGTGCCCCCCGACCTGCTCGACGCGGCCGAGGTCGGGCAGACCGTGGACGGCGGCTGGCCGGCGGTGCTCGGCGGTGAGGTCCCGTCCATCGACGCCACCTGTTTCCGCCTGGCCGAACTGGACGATCTCGGCGCGCTCGGCCGGCCCGCCGCCCGGCACGCCCTGGACTGGCTGGCCGCCCGGCAACTGCCCGACGGTGGCTGGGACGAGGACCCGCGGCTGGCCGGTAGCGCCCCCGAGTGGGCCACCCCGGGTGACCCGGAGGCCCGGCTCTACCTCTCGGCCAACGCCGCGTTCTGGCTCAGCGTCGCCGGTCGGGACGCCCGTGCCGCGGGCCCGCTGGACAACCGCGTCGGCGGCGCGTACGCCGGGGTGGTGCAGGCGGCGGCGCAGGCCCTGGCCGGGCAGCTCGCCCCGGACGGCAGTTGGCCGTCCTTCCTCGCCGCCGGCTGGCTGAGCGCGGCGGTGCTGCACCGCCAGCAGCTCTACTACGAGTCGGCCCGGATCCAGGCGGTGCTGGCCGAACGGATGCCGCAGCTGTCCCCGGCGGACACCGCCGCGCTGGCCGCCACCCTGCGCCGGGTGGAGGTGGGCGAGGAGCAGTGGGTGCTGGTGTCGGCCCGCAGGCGGCTCGCCGAGACCCAGCGCAGCGACGGCGGCTGGGACAGCGACGACGGCCACCAGTTCGACGTGCACACCACGCTGACCGCGATCCGTGCCTGCCGGCCGATCGGGCCGGTCCTGCCGCCGGGCTCACCGGTCGCCCCGCCGGGCTCACCGGTGGTGCGCCGGGCCCGCGTGGTCCCGCCGACCGACGACGAGCCCGGCACCTGGTGACCCCGGGCCCGCAGCGCCCGGCTGCGGGCGACCGCCCCGGGCGTAGCCGGGCCGGGGCGGTCCGCTCAGCGCAGGTGACCGTCGCCGGTCACCACGTACTTGGTGGAGGTCAGCTCGGGCAGCCCCATCGGCCCCCGGGCGTGCAGCTTCTGGGTGGAGATGCCGATCTCCGCACCGAAGCCGAACTCGCCGCCGTCGGTGAACCGGGTGGAGGCGTTGACCATCACCGCCGCCGCGTCGACCCGGGCCACGAACTCCCGGGCGGCGGCCTGCGAGTCGGTGACGATCGCCTCGGTATGCCCGGTGCCGTAGCGGCGGATGTGCGCGACCGCCGCGTCGAGCGAGTCGACCACGGCGACGGAGATGTCCGCGCTGAGGTATTCGGTGGCGAAGTCCTCGTCGGTGGCCGGCACCACGGCGGGGGAGTGGGCGACGACCTCGGGGGAGCCGTGCACGGTCACCCCGGCCTCGGCGAACGCGGCCAGCACGACCGGCAGGAACGCGTCGGCGACGTCGGCGTGCACCAGCAGCGACTCGGCGGTGTTGCAGGTGCTCAGCCGCTGGGTCTTGGCGTTCAGGGCGATCGCCACCGCCTTGGCCTGGTCGGCGGCGGCGTCCACGTAGACGTGGCAGTTACCCACCCCGGTCTCGATCACCGGCACCGTCGACTCCTCGACCACGGTGCGGATCAGCGACGCGCCACCGCGCGGGATCAGCACGTCGACCAGGCCCCGGGCCCGCATCAGCTCCTTGACCGACTCCCGGGAGCCGGCGTCGAGCAACTGCACCGCGTCGGCCGGCAGCCCCGCCCCGGCGACCGCGTCACGCAGCACCGCCACCAACGCCGCGTTGGAGTGCGCGGCCGAGGACGACCCGCGCAGCAGCGCCGCGTTGCCGGACTTCAGGCAGATGCCGGCCGCGTCCACCGTCACGTTCGGCCGGGCCTCGTAGATGATGCCGACCACCCCGAACGGCACCCGCACCTGCCGCAGCTCCAGCCCGTTGGGCAGGGTCGAACCCCGGACCACCTCGCCCACCGGGTCGGGCAGTGCGGCCATCTCGCGCAGCGCGTCGGCGATGCCGGCCACCCGACCCGCGTCGAGGGCGAGCCGGTCCAGCACGGCCGCGCTCAGCCCCGCCTCCCGCCCGGCCGCCAGGTCCGCCGCGTTCGCGGTGAGGATCTCCGGCGTACGCGCCACCAGCGCGTCGGCCATCGCGTGCAGCGCGCCATCCTTGACCGTACGGGTGGCCACGGCGAGGGCCTCCGCCGCGTCCCGGGCCCGCCGGGCCTGCTCGACGACGCTCATTGCGTACTCCTTCGGATCTTCCGGAGGCGCCCGTGCGGGACGCCTGACGTCACAGCAGCACCAGGTCGTCGCGGTGGACGACCTCACGTTCGTACGCCGGGCCGAGCGCCGCAGCGAGTTCCCCGGTGGACCGGCCGAGCAGGCCGGGCAGCTCCACCGCGTCGTAGTTGACCAGTCCCCGGGCCACCGACGCCCCGTCGACGTCCACCAGGTCCACCGGGTCGCCTGCGGTGAAGGTGCCGTCCACGGCGGTGATCCCGGCCGGCAGCAGCGACTTGCGCCGGCCCACCACGGCCTGCACCGCGCCCGGGTCGAGGTGCAGCCGCCCCCGGGGGGCGGTGGCGTGCGCCAGCCAGAACAGCCGGGCCGCCGGGCGTCGCCGGGCCGGGTGGAAGAACGTGCCCACCGGTTGCCCGGCCAGCGCGTCGCCGGCCAGCGGGGCGGCGGTCAGCACCACCGGGATGCCGAAGCCGGTGGCGATCCGGGCCGCTTCCACCTTGGTGACCATGCCGCCGGTGCCGACCCCGGCCCGGCCGGTCCCGCCGATGTCGACGCCGGCCAGGTCGGCCTCGCCGCGTACCTCGGTGATCCGGGTGCTGCCGGGGCGGGTCGGGTCGCCGGTCCACAACGCGTCGACGTCGGAGAGCAGCACCAGCAGGTCGGCGTCGACCAGGGCGGCGACCAGGGCGGCCAGCCGGTCGTTGTCGCCGAACCGGATCTCCTGGGTGGCGACCGTGTCGTTCTCGTTGACGATCGGCACCGCCCGCAGGTCGAGCAGCTTGCGCAGGGTCCGGTACGCGTTGCGGTAGTGCGCCCGCCGGGTCACGTCGTCGACGGTGAGCAGGACCTGCCCGACGGTGAGCCGGTGCCTGGCGAAACCGGCCGCGTACCGGCCGATCAGCAGGCCCTGGCCGACGCTGGCGGCGGCCTGCTGGGTGGCCAGGTCACGCGGGCGGCGGGGCAGCCCGAGCGGGGCGAGCCCGGCGGCGATCGCCCCGGAGGAGACCAGCACCACCTCGCGGCCGGCGGCGGCGAGCGCGGCGAGGGCGTCCACCAGGGTGTCCACCCGGGTCTCGTCCAGGCCGCCGGTGGCGGTGGTCAGCGAGGACGAACCGATCTTGACGACGATCCGCCGGGCCTGGGTGACTGCTTCACGCACCCGCCCATTCTGCGTGGTCGGTCCCGACGGACCCCGCCGCGTTCCCATATCCTGGCCGGTCGTGACGCCTGAGGAGTACGTGGAGGCGGTGCTCGCGCTGGTCGAGCGGATACCGCCGGGCCGGGTGATGTCCTACGGGGCGATCGCCGACGCGCTGGCCGAGCGGTCCGGGCGGGCCTCGGCCCGGCTGGTCGGCTCGATCATGGCCCGGCACGGCGGCGGGGTGCCCTGGCACCGGGTGGTGAACGCGGCGGGTCGGCTGCCACCCGGGCACGAGGTGCGGGCGCGGGCCCTGCTGCGCGCCGAGGGCTGCCCGTTGCGGGGTGCCGGGGTGGATCTGGATGCCGCCAAATGGTGGCCGGATGAGGGGCGGTGACCAGGCGGTAACGTGAGTAGCATTCGGCCGCATGGACGTGCCACCGGCCGAGCCCGGCTCCCCACCCGCCGGCCTGCCCGCGCCGGTCCCCGGGGTGTCCGCGTCGGCCGCCGGCCTGCCCGCGTCGGCCAGCGGGGTGTCCGCGTCGGCCGCCGGGGTATCTGCGTCGGCCGGCGGCCTGCCCGCGCCAGCTGCCGGGGTGTCCGAGTCGGCCGGCGGGTCGGCCCGGTCGGCCGGTGCCGACGGGGTCGGGTTGCCGCGTCGGGTGCATGCCGGCTACGCGCTCGGTTCGTTGGCCACCGGGGCGTTCGGCACGGTGCCCGGGTTGCTGCTGCTGCCCTACCTGACCGACACGCTCGGGGTGGCCGCCGGGCTGGCCGCCCTGCTGGTGCTGTTGCCCAAGGCATGGGACGTGCTGGTCAACCCGGTCGCCGGGCGCATCTCCGACCGGACCCGCTCCCGGTGGGGGCCACGCCGGCCGTGGCTGCTCGGTGCCGGGATCGCCCTGGCGGTGCTCTTCGCCGCCATCTTCGCCGCGCCCTTCGGCGTCGGGCCGGCCGCCGGGGCGTACGTGGCCGTCGCGTTCCTCGCCACCGCCACCGCGTTCGCCTTCTTCCAGGTTCCGTACGTGGCGATGCCCGCCGAGCTGACCGACGACGCGGCGGAGCGTACCCGGCTGATGGGCTGGCGGGTCGCGGTGCTGGCGCTGGCCATCCTGATCTCCGGGGCGGTGGCCCCGATGGTGGTGACCGCCGGTGGCGAGGGGGTGGCCGGGCACCGCTGGATGGGGGTGTTCGTCGCCGCGCTGATCGCGCTCGGCGCGCTCGGCGCGTTCCTCGGCACCCGGTCGGCGGCGACCGGCACGGTGACCGCCACCGAGCCGACGCTTCGCGCCCAACTCGCGGTGGTCGCCGCGGACCGGCCGTTCCGGGCGCTGCTGCTCTGCTTCGTGATCCAGTCCGCCGGGGTGGCGACCATCCTGGCCGGGGTCAGCTACTTCGCGGCCCAGATCCTGCGGGACCCGACCACCGGGCCCACCGTGCTGTTCGCCTGCTTCGTCGGGCCGGCGTTGCTGGTGATGCCGCTGTGGACCCGGCTCGGCACGCGCCTGGGCAAGAAGACCGCGCTGGTCGCCGCCTCGCTGCTGCTGGCCGCCGGTGCGGCGACGCTCGTGGCCGCGCCGGTGCTGCCCGCCGCCGCCGTCTACGCGGTGGTCGCGCTCCTCGGCGTCGGGTACGCCGGGCAGCAGGTCTTCGCGCTGGCGCTGCTGCCCGACTGTGTGGCCGCCTCGACCGCGCGCACCGGTCGCCGACAGGCTGGCGTCTTCACCGGCCTGTGGACCGCTGGAGAGACCTTCGGTCTGGCCCTCGGCCCCGGCCTCTACGGCCTGGTCCTGGCCTTCTCCGGCTACGTCTCCTCAGCCACCGGCACCGCCGCCCCCCAGACCCCCACCGCCCGCTTGGGCGTCCTCCTGGGCTTCACCCTCGTCCCGGCCCTCCTCATCGCCCCCGCCACCCTCCTCCTCCGCCCCCACCCCTACCACCTCCCCCCACCTCCCGCCCCCACCCACCTCGTCGATCATGGAGTTGTGGCGGGGGCGAAAGCCGCGAAAACCTACGGAAAGGCCACCACAAGTCCATGATCGACAAGAACGGGGTGCCTGCCGAGCGGGTGCTGGACGAGATTCGGCAGCTCAGGGCGGGGGATCGGCCGGTGCACGGGGGGCGGTTGTTCGCCTACGTGTACGACCCGGGCGTCGGCGGGCTCGACGCGTTGGGGGCGGCGGCCCACGCGGAGAGCGCCCACGTCAACGGGCTCGATCCGACCGCCTTTCCGTCCCTGCTGGCGATGGAGAACTGGCTCGTCGGGGCAGCCGGCGGGCTGCTCGGCGGCGGACCGGGCAGCGCCGCGCCGGACGTGGTCGGCAGCGTCACCAGCGGCGGGACCGAGTCGCTGATCCTGGCCGTCAAGGCCGCCCGGGACGCCCACCCGGAGCTGACCGCACCCCGGATCGTGGTGCCGGCCAGCGGGCACGCCGCCTTCGCCAAGGCCGCCCACCTGCTCCGGGTCACCCTGGACACGGTTCCCGTCGACCCGGTCACCCTGCGCCCGTCGGTCGCCGACGTGGCCACCGCGATCCGCCCGGAGACGGTGCTGGTGGCCTGCTCCGCCCCGTCGTACGCGCACGGGGTGATCGACCCGGTGGCCGGGATCGCGCAGGTGGCGGCGGCGGCCGGGGTGCGTTGCCACGTGGACGCCTGCTTCGGCGGCTGGACCCTGCCCTACCTGCGTCGCCTCGGCGTGCCGGTGCCACCGTTCGACTTCACCGTCGACGGGGTCACCTCGATCTCCGTCGACCTGCACAAGTACGCGTACGCCCCGAAGGGGGTGTCGGTGCTGCTGCACCGGGACGCGACGCTGCGCTCCCCGCAGTTCTTCGCGTACGCCGGCTGGCCCGGCTACACCATGGTCAACCCGGTGCTCGCCTCCACCCGCTCGGGTGGCCCGATCGCCGCCGCGTACGCCACCCTGCGGCACCTCGGCGACGACGGCTACCTGCGGTTGGCCGCAACCACCCGGGACGCGGTCGACACCCTGGCCGCCGCCGTACGCGGGGTCGACGGGTTGCGGCTGATGGCCGAACCGGAGTCCACCGTGGTCTGCTTCACCAGCACCGACCCGGCGCTCGACCTGTTCATCCTGGTCGACGAGCTGACCGCCCGGGGCTGGCACACCCAACCCCAGCTGCGGTACGCCGACCTGCCCGCCAGCGTGCACCTCACGGTGACCGCCTCGGTGGCCCCCCGGGTGGCCGAGTTCGGCCCGGACCTGGCCGCCGCGGTGGCCGCCGCCCGCCAGGCCGGGCCGGTCGAGCTGCCGGCCGAACTGGTCGCCCTGGCCGGATCGCTGACCCCGCAGACGCTCACCCCGGAACTGATCGGGGGGCTCGCCGCCGGCCTCGGGCTGGGTGCCGGACCGCCGGACCGGATGGCGATGGTGAACACCCTGCTCGACGCCGCCCCCGCCGCGTTGCGCGAATGCCTGCTGGTGGAGTTCGTCGGCCTGCTGCAACGCCCCACCTGGTGACGGTCCGGGGGCTGCCTCCGCAGCCCCCGGAACGCCCCGAGCCCGTCTGATCCACTTCGGGCCCTGCCCACTTCGGGCCCTGCCCACTTCGGGCCCTGCCCACTTCGGGCCCTGCCCATGCGCGGGCCCTGCCCACTTCGGGCCCTGCCCATGCGCGGGCCCTGCCTGCTTGGGGCCCTGCCCCGGGGTGGGCTGCCCCGGGGGTGGCCCGGCCAGGCACGACGACCGCGCCCGGCCGGCTGGTCACCGGTAGGGCAGCGGGGTGACGTTGTCGTACTCGACCACCTCCGCGACGACCCGGTTCTCGGCGTCCAACGCCTGCGCGGTCAGCTCGGCCGTGCCCGCGCCGAGCGGATCGTCGGCCGCCACCCGTAGGCCCAGGACCAGCCGGAACTCGGCCCCCGGGGCCAGCGCGCCCAGCTCGCAGCGCACCGGCCCGCCGGTCGTCGCCGGGGCGGTCCGGCAGGCGGCCCAGCCGTCGCCGTCCGGGCGCAGCGCCACCGGCAGGTCGAACCGGAGCGCCACGGACCGGGCCGGCCCGGTGCCGGTGTTGCGGACCCGCACCGTCGTGTATCCGGCCCGGGAGCCGTCCGGTGCGACGCCGAGCACCAGGTCGGTGGCGGTGACCACGAGATTCACCTCGTGCGGGTTGGGCGGGAAACCGGTCGGCCCGGAGACCTGGCGGAAGGACCCGCCGTCCCAGCGGTAACCGCGCCACTGCCGCTGCGACCACTCGCCGGCCCAACCGCCACCCGGGTAGATGTCCCCGACCTGCACCCGGACCACCCCGTCACCGCGCACCTGCATCCCGATCAGCCACTGGGGCCGCTCCCGGGCGCTGACGACCACCCGCCCGACGGTGACGATCCGGCCGGCGGCGTCCCGGTCGAAGGCCACCACCTGCTGCCAACCGTGGGTGCCGAAGACACACTGCACCAACGCCACCGTCTCCTGCGCCCCGTCGGCATCGACGTCACCGTGGTCCACGGCGAGTAGGGCGTTCTGCCCCTCGTGGCCGTCCGCGGTCAACCGGACGCCCTCGGTGCGGCACTGCGCCCCGGCCGGCCACCCCGGCAGCGTAACCGTGGTGGCCAGCAGTTCGTTGCGGCCGATCCGGCCGTCGGGTGGCGTCGTCGGGGCCGCACCGGTCGGCGTGGGGCTGCCGGTCGGGGTCACCGGTCCACCCGGCGTCGGCGTACCGGTCGGTTCGGGTGCGGGCAGCACCGGGCCGGGCCGGGGCTCCGGACGGTGCAGTGCGACGTACCCCAGGGTCGGTCCGGTGAACAACGCCAGCACCGCCGCGACCAGCGCGGCCCACCGGCGCCGGCGACGCGACCGCACGGTCCGCCGGACCGCGGCCGGGCCGGGCACCACCACCTCCGCCAGCACGGTACGGCGGTAGCGGGCGAACTCCACGTTCGGATCGAGGATCTCCGGGTCAGGCATCTCGCACCTCCCCGGTGCTCTCGCGCAGTTGGGTGGCCAGGGCGGCCCGGCCCCGGTGCAGCCAGGACTTGACCGTTCCCTCGGCGACCCGCTCCTGGGCGGCGATCTCACTCACCGACATGTCAGCCAGATAGTGCAGGACGACCGCCCGGCGCTGCTTCGGTGGCAGCTGCGCCAACGCGACGTCGACCGCGACCCGGTCCGGTGTCGGTCCGGCCACGTGGGTCTCCCGTTGCCGGGACAACCACGCCTGGGCGGTCCGCAGCCGCCGCCACCGGTGGTGGCCCAGGTTCCAGGCGACCTTGCGGACCCACGCCAGCGGGTCGTCGTAGCCGGACACCCGGTCCCACCGCGCGTACGCCCGACAGAACGCCTCCTGCACCAGGTCCTGCGCCTGGCCGAGGTCGCCGGTGTAGGCGGTGAGCTGGACGACCAGCCCACGGAAATGGGCATGGTAGAACCCGTCGAAGCTCAGTTGCGGGGCTGCGGGCCGGGGGTCCGGTGGTGGATCACCGACCCGCGCGCTTCTCGTCACCGTCACTCGTCCTCCCCGTGGTCGCCCGACGGCCCGCACCCCGGGACACGGCCCGCCGTCACACGGGTAAGAGCCCGCTGCCTGCGCACAGGGTTGCGTCCGTCGGCTGTGGTTGACTGTCCGTTGGGAGACAGCGCAGCGGCCACGGCGACGTAACGGTCGTCGACCGGCCGGACGAGGAGGCGGTCGTGCAGTTGCCGGCAGTGCTCGGCGAGCCGATCCGGTTCGTCCTCAACTGGGGTCGCCGCTACTCGCTCTGGGTGTTCAACTTCGGCCTGGCCTGCTGCGCGATCGAGTTCATCGCCACCAGCATGGGCCGGCACGACTTCATCCGGCTCGGCGTCATCCCGTTCGCCCACGGGCCCCGGCAGGCCGACCTGATGGTGGTCTCCGGCACGGTCACCGACAAGATGGCCCCGGCGATCAAGCGGCTGTACGACCAGATGCCCGAGCCGAAATACGTCATCTCCTTCGGCGCCTGCTCCAACTGCGGCGGCCCGTACTGGGACTCGTACTCGGTGACCAAGGGGGTCGACCAGCTCATCCCGGTCGACGTCTACGTGCCCGGCTGCCCGCCCCGGCCCGAGGCGCTGCTGCACGGCATCCTCCGCCTCCAGGAGAAGATCGCCGCCGAGCAGTCCGGCATCGGCGGCGTCGACCGCACCGACCCCCTCGCCCCCCTGGCCGACGTCACCCCCTCCGACGGAACCCCCCCACGCCCAGCCGACTCCCTGACCGCCCCCCTGATCCACCCCCCCACCCCCTCAGCCCCCTGACCCCCCGCTGCCCCCGCCCCCGCTGCCCCCTCCGCCTCGCGCTCCCTCCGTCTCGCCCCGGTGATCAAGAGCTTTACGCCATCTCCACCCGGATTCTTGACGCGAACCTCTTGATCACCGACCCGTACCCGTCCGGACGCACGGGCCGCGCCCCAGCCGTCACTTTCTCCGGGATCCCTGCCCGTTGGGGCGTGCGGGCTCGCGCCCAGCCGCCGCTTTCTCCGGTGATCAAGAGGTTTGCGTCAGCATCCCGGCCGGAATTGACGCGAACCTCTTGATCACCGGGGCGAGGGTGAGGCGGGGGGAGAGCGGGGTGGGGGGAGAGCGGGGTGGGGGGAGAGTGGGGCAGGGGGGTGAGGGGGTGGTGGGTGGGGGTTAGCGTGCGGGGCATGAACGACTCTGGGGACCGGCGGTCCGCCTTCATCGTCGACGTGTTGACCGAGGAGTTCGGCGCGTCGATGGCACTCGATCCGGCGGCATTCCGCCGCAAGTTCCGCAAGATGGCTGCGTCACCGTTCGCCTTCTACCGGGGCAGCGCCGCACTGTTCTACGCCGACCAGCGCGGGGACTTCGCCGACGACGCGTTCCTCGACAAGGAGACCAGCCGGGTGTGGATCCACGGCGACCTGCACGCCGAGAACTTCGGCACCTACATGAACGGTTCCGGGCACCTGGTGTTCAACGTCAACGACTTCGACGAGGCGTACGTCGGGCCGTTCTCCTGGGACCTCAAGCGGCTCGCCGCCAGCGTGGCGTTGCTCGGCTACGCCAAGGCCCTGTCCGACCAGGCGATCGGTGAGCTGGTCACCGGGTTCGCCCGGTCGTACCTGACCGAGTTGCGGGCCATCGCCGCCGGTGGGGACGACGCGATCGGGTCGATCACCCTGGACAACGCCGACGGGGTGTTGCGCCGGGTGCTCCAGGAGGCCCGCCTGAACACCCGGGTCGACCTGCTGGCCGCGCAGACCACCGTCGACAACTACGAGCGGCGGTTCTCCCTCGGCGACGGGGTCTACGAGATCGACGGGGAGACCCGGGAGCGGGTGTGCGCCGCGTTCACCGGCTACCTCGCCACGCTGCCCGAGGCGACGGCCCGGCTGCGTCCGGTCGCCACCCAGATCAAGGACGTGGTGCTACGCAAGGGCGTGGGCATCGGCTCGGCCGGGCTGCCGTCGTACAACCTGCTGCTGGAGGGGCACACCGAGGCCCTGGAGAACGACGTGGTCATCTACATGAAGCAGGCGCAGGTGCCGGCGGTGGCCCGGTACGTCGACGACGAGCGGGTCCGGGGCTACTTCCGGCACCAGGGTCACCGGACGGCCGAGTCGCAACGGGCGTTGCAGGCGCACGCCGACCCGTGGTTGGGCTTCACCGAGCTGGACGGGGCCGGTCAGCTCGTCGCCGAGGTCTCCCCCTACGCCGCCGACCTGGACTGGTCGGACGTCAACGAGCCCGAGGAACTGGCCGGGGTGCTCGCCGACCTGGGTCGGGCGGTGGCCCGGATGCACTCGGTCGCCGACGACGAGTCCAGCCACGACCTGGTCGACTACTCCACCGAGGAGGCGATCGTCGCGGCGATCGGCGACGACACCGACGGCTTCGTCGGGCACCTGGTCGAGTTCTCCCACGCGTACGGCGTCCGGGCCCGTACCGACCACCAGCTCTTCGTCGACCTGTTCCGCAACGGCCGGCTGCCCGGCATCTGAGCCGGCCGGTCGGGGTTCACCTGTCGAACTCCAGCACCACCTTGATGTCCTCGTCGGCGTGGGCGTACGCCTGGGCGTACGCCGACACCGGCACCCGGCGGGTGATCAGCGAGTTCAGCCACGACTGGTCGGCCCGGGCGAGCGCCTGCGCGGCCAGTTCCCAGTGCCGCCGGTTGGCGTTGACCGAGCCGAACACCACGTTGTTCTCCAGCACCAGCTCCCGGTTGAGGGCCCCGGCGTCGAAGTCGATGGTCCGGCCCCCGCTGGACACCCCGGTGAGGCAGACGATCCCGGTGGGGCCGACCTTGCACATGGCGTCCAGCACCACCGTCGGAGCTCCGGTGCACTCGACCACCACGTCCGGCTCGACGTCCAACTCGTTCACCGACTCCGTGTGGTAGGTCGCTCCGAGCGCCCGGACCAGGTCCGGTTTCGGGCCGGTGGTGCTGCGGTCCAGCACGTGCACCGACAGCCCCCGCTGGACGGCCAGCAGAGCCGCCAGCAGCCCGATCGGCCCGGCACCGGTGATCAGCGCGGTCTGCGGTTCCCACCTGGCCCGGGTGCCGATCCGCCCTATGTGGTCCCACGCTTTCGCCACCACGCTGGTCGGTTCCAGCAGCATGCCCACCGGAGCGAGGACCGGGTCCAGCCCGATGGCGAACTTGGGTTGCACCCGCCACCGGTCCCGGGCGAAGCCGGGCAGCGCCTTGATCCCGTGCTCGGTGTACCGGCCGTTGCGGCACATGTCCCACTCGTCGACGGCGCAGTTGGGGCAGGGCACCGGATCGGGGTGGCGGACGATGCCGGCCACGAGGTCACCGGGTTGCAGGGTGCCGGACGGGTCTTCCAACACCCGGCCGAGCGACTCGTGGCCGAGCACCAGCTCCCGTTGGCCGGGTGGGGCCTCGCCGTAGTGCCCGGCGATGATCTCCTGGTCGGTGCCGCAGATGCCGACGGCGAGCGCCTCGACCAGGATGACCCCCTCCTCGGCTGCCGGCTCCGGCCAGTCCTGTACCAGCCGCAGCGAGTCACGGACCTTGGGAGTCACCGTCACAGCGCGCACGGCCCCATCTTTCCCCGCCCCGTCCCGCCCCGCCCGGCAAAGCGCCAGATGCCCGCCCCGCCCCTGCCCGGCACAGCCCCGGACGCCCGCCCCGCCCCGCCCGGCACAGCGCCGGACGCCTGCCCCCGCCCGGCACAGCGCCGGACGCCCGCCCCTGCCCGGCACAGCGCCGAACGCCCGCTCGCACAGCGCCGGACGGACCGTCCGGGTCGCTCCGCGACACGGCGGAAGGCTGTCCGTTCACCTCATCCAGGTGTCCGCCGGGCGCGTACGACCGGGCGGGCGGACCCGGGGCCGGGGCGGCGGCCATAGGATCAACCGCATGACTCCGGAAGAGGTCGGTCGGCGGGTGGTCGCGCTGCTCACGCCGGTCGAGGCGACCGCGTCGGTGTCCGGCGGGCAGGCCCACGCCCGGGCCACCGTCGACGTACCCCCGGCGGCCTGGGCGGACACCCTCCGCGCGGTCCGCGACGACGCCGAGCTGGCCTGCGACTTCTTCGACTGGCTCTCCGCCGTGGACGAGCTGGCCGGCGGCTTCGACATCGTGGCCCACCTGTGGTCGACCCGGCACCGCCACGGCGTGCTGCTGCGGACCCGGGTGCCACGGCAGACGCCGACGGTGGGATCGGTGGTCGACGTCTTCCCGGGCGCGGCCTGGCACGAGCGGGAGACCCACGAGATGTTCGGTGTCGATTTCGCCGGCCACCGGGGGCTGGCCCCGCTGCTGCTGCCTCCCGAGTTCGAGGGGCATCCGCTGCGTAAGGAGTTCGTGCTCGCCTCCCGGGTGGCGAAACCGTGGCCGGGTGCGAAGGAACCGGGTGAGTCCGAGGCCGGTGGCGGTCGCCGGGCGGTCCGTCCACCCGGGGTGCCCGCCCCGGGGGAGTGGGGTGTGGTGCCCGCCCCGGCCGGTCCGGTGACGGTGGGCGACGGGCCGCGCGGCGGCGCCCCGGCCCGCCCGCCCAGGGACCGTCCGGCCCGGCCCACTGCGGGGGGCCGTCCGCCGCGTACCCCCGCCTCCGGCGCGACCGGCGACGCCCCGCCGGCCACCGGACGCCTGGCCCCCGACGGCCCGGCCGGCGACGGCCCGGCGCGCGGTGACCAGGGTGGCGACGAGCAGGGTACGGACTGATGCCGACCTGGTTGGAGCTGGTGATCCGGATCGGCGGGGTGCTGGTCGCGTTCCTCACCCTGCCGCTGATCGTCGGCCAGGCCGAGCACAAGGTGATGGCGCACATGCAGGGCCGGCTCGGTCCGATGTACGCCGGTGGCTTCCACGGGTGGGCGCAGCTCGTCGCCGACGGGATCAAGTTCGTCCAGAAGGAGGACATCACCCCCCGCGAGGCGGACCGGGCGGTGTTCCGGCTCGCGCCGGTGGTGGCCCTGGTGCCCTACCTGCTGGTGTTGCTGGTGATCCCGCTCGGCCCGAACGACCTGGTCGGGCAGCCGCTGGACATCGGCCTGTTCTTCGTCCTGGCGGTGGTCGGGGTCGGCGTGGTGGCGGTGCTGATGTCGGCGTGGGCGTCGGCCAACAAGTACAGCCTGCTCGGCGGGCTGCGCGGGGCGGCCCAGCTGCTCGGCTACGAGCTGCCGCTGGTGCTGGCCGCCGCCTCGGTGGCGATGGCGGCGGGGACGCTGAGTCTCGGCGGGATCGTCGAGGCGTGGCAGCCGTGGTGGCTGCTCTGGCAGGCCCCCGCGATGATCGTGTTCTTCGTGGCCGGGCTGGCCGAGATCCGGCGGCCCCCGTTCGACATGCCGGTTGCCGACTCCGAGCTGGTGTTCGGCTACATGACCGAGTACACCGGCCTGCGGTTCGCGTTCTTCCTGCTCGCCGAGTACGTCGGGATCGTGGTGATCGCCGCGCTGACCACCGTGCTGTTCCTCGGTGGTTGGCAGGGCCCGTTCGCCGACGCCCAGCTCGGGTGGCTGTGGACCCTGCTGAAGGTCTTCGCCGTCTCGTTCGTGATCATCTGGCTGCGGGTGTCGTTCCCCCGGCTGCGGGAGGACCAGCTCCAGCGGCTGTGCTGGCTGGTCCTGGTGCCGGCGGCGCTGGCCCAGCTGGTCCTCACCACCGCCGTACGCCTCACGCTGAACTGAGCGCCGGCCCGGAGGGGCCCCGGGACACTCCCCGGGGCCCCTCCGGCACGCTCACGGCGCGGCGTAGAGCAGACGGTTCGGGGAGCCGACCCCCGGGTTGACCACCTTGCCGGTGGTGGCGGCGGTGATCAGCGCGCTCTTGGCGGTGGCGAGGGTCGCCGACGGGTTGGTCTGCCGGTAGCGGGCCAGCCAACCGGTGACGTGCGGGGCCGCCATCGAGGTGCCGGACCAGCCGCTGGCCACTGCGGTGTTCGAGGCGATGCCGGCGGAGGTGATGTCCACCCCCGGGGCGAAGATGGTGACGCAGGTCCCGTAGCTGGAGAACGAGGCCCGGTTGTCGCTGATGTCGGTCGCCGCGACGGTGATGCCCCGGCTGGACCGGGGGCCGTTGGTGCAGGCGTCGGTGTTGAAGTTGTTGGCGATGAAGACCGGGTACACACCGTGGTCGATCAGGTTCTCGATCGAGGTGTTCGCCGACGTGCCGTAGCCCTGGAGGCTGAAGTTCGCCACCGAGACGGCCGCGTGGTTGGTGGCCAGCCAGTCGACGCCCTCGATCAGGTCGGTGCTCCACCCGGAGTTGTCGCACTGGAGCACCCGGACCGCGCGTAGCGTCACCGACTTGGCGACCCCGTAGGTGGTGCCGCCGATGGTGCCGGCGACGTGCGTGCCGTGGCCGTGGCAGTCGTTGGTGCCGTTGCCGTCGCCGACCGCGTCGTAGACCCCGGCGGCCCGGGTGCCGAAGTCGACGTGGGTGGCCCGGATGCCGGAGTCGACGATGTAGGCGGTCACCCCGGAACCGGTCGAGGTGTAGCCGAAGCTGTTGCTCAGCGGCAGGTTGCGCTGGTCGATGCGGTCCAGCCCCCACGACGGCGGGTTGCTCTGCACCGCCTGGACGGACACGCCGCCGGCCTGGGCCCGCCCGGTCCGGGCCGTCGTCGGGCCGGTCCGGTCCGGGGTGGTGCTGGTCAGCCCGCCCTGGATGCGGGTGTCCCGCTCGACGTACTGCACGGCCGGGTCGTTGCGGACGGCGGCGAGGGCGGCCGGCGGCAGCACGGCCGCGTACCCGTCGAGGACCTGGGTGTAGCGGTTGAGCACGGTGCCGCCAGCCCGCTCGGCGACGGCGGCCGACTGGGTGGTGCGGGCGAGGCGGGCGGTGCGCTCGCCGCTGACCGGCTTGTCGGAGAGGACGACGATGTACCGGTCCGGTGCGGCTTCCGTGCTGCCGGCCAGCAGCGGCGCGGGTGCGGTCCGCCCCGGGCCGGGGGTGGCCGGGGCCGCGACGGCGGCGTTGGTGGTGGTGGCGAGCGCGCCGGCGAGAACACCGGCGAGTACGCCCAGACGTGCGGTCCTGCTACCCAGCTTGCGCAAGGTTCGTTCCTCCTCAAGAGGGGAGTCCGTAGTGGACAGGCGGCCCGCCGACGGGAGTCGCATCGACGGACGTCCCATAGTCGAACAGGTCATATTGACCACCGTGTTAACTCTTGGGCACCGAAGGTGAATGTGCGACAGCTCTCAGTGGCGGGACCGAACGTCGTTCCCGTCGGTGTCGAAGTCCTTGCGGCGGTGCCAGGCGCTGGTCTACGCCACGTCTGTCCGGGCTTTTGTGTTCGAGCCGGATCGCCTCGGTTGTCCGACCGTGGACCTCGGGGTGGTTCGCGCTTCGATGACCAGTCCCGCTGGCTGTACGAAGATCGATCGGCGCGTGACGGCGTCCCCTCTGGCGTTGAGCTGGTAGCCCTCCAGTCAGACCCACCCGTCGTAGGTGGGCCAGTCGAGCACGCGGATGACTCGGAACGCGATTGGGTTGATGAACTGGACACTGGCCGACCGGTTCACATGGAGCAGGTCACCGGATCGGGGGGTGTGCCATTGGGCCGTGTGTGGTCATCGGCCCTCGCCCGGCCAGTGCCCCCGGTTGATCGGCACCCGGTGTCGGATTCTGCACGGCAGTTCGCGTCCGCAGCGGCAGACGATCCGCTTCCGGTCGCTGGACCATGCGGGCCGGTGCCTGCGTCGCAGCGTCAGTGCGACGGCGGCCAGGTACTCGTGGTAGGTGACGTGCCTGGGCATGTCGTGCTCCTTGCGGAGGGTCAGCATGACCAGATCACTCTAAGTGTTGTATTGACGTAAACACAACACTGCGACAGCATGAGGTCACCTAGCGTGCGCCTGTGAGCAGCGAGAGCGACTTCAATCCGGATGTCGCTACCTGGAAACAACTGGCGGATCGGCTGCGACAAGCCATTCGTTCCGGCCAACTCGCCCCTGGTCAGCGAGTCCCCACCGAGCTGAGCCTCACCCAGGAGTTCCAGCTCAGCCGACTCACGGTCCGCCGCGCGCTCCAGCAGTTGCGAAGCGAGGGCCTGATCGTGGTCGTACAGAGTCGCGGAACCTTCGTCCGGGGAGAGCAGGATCGCGTCGAAGTGACCCTGAGTAAAGGCGATCGGGTTCAGTCGCGGATGCCCGATCCCGAGGAGCGGCGCAGGCTCACCCTCCACGAAGGTGAGCCCGTCATCCTGGTGACCAGGGCGGATGGCGCGGTGGAGGGGTACGGGGCGCACCGCGTGACCATCGTGGTCGGATAAACCCGCGCCCCCACCCATAGGCCGGGCGGGGGCGCGTGTGGTCGGTGGCGGCTCAGCCGATCGGGGTGTGCTCCGGCGGCACCTGCTCGGCCGGCAGCGGGGGCGGCGGGGGAGTGCCGTCGCCGAACGGCCGGCCGCCGAGCGCCTCCCGCCCGTGCGGGCTGAGCCAGTTGACCAGGTCCGGGCCCAGCGGCACCACCCCGGTCGGGTTGATGTCGCGGTGCACCTCGTAGTAGTGCCGCTTGATGTGGTCGAAGTCGATGGTGTCGCCGAAGCCGGGGGTGGTGAACAGGTCCCGGGCGTACGCCCACAGCACCGGCATCTCGCTGAGCTTCTGCCGGTTGCACTTGAAATGGCCGTGATAGACCGGGTCGAAGCGGACCAGCGTGGTGAACAGCCGCACGTCGGCCTCGGTGATGGTGTCCCCGACCAGGTAGCGCTGGTCGGCGAGCCGGTCGCTGAGCCAGTCCAGCCGGTCGAACAACCGTCGGTATGCCTTGTCGTACGCCTCCTGCGAGCCGGCGAAGCCGCACCGGTACACCCCGTTGTTGACGTCGGCGAAGACGACCTTGTTGACCTCGTCGATCTCGGCCCGTAGGTGCTCCGGGTAGAGCTGCGGGGCACTCTCGCGGTGGTGTGCCGTCCACTCGGTGGACAGGTCCAGGGTCATCTGCGCGTAGTCGTTGGTGACCACCTGCCCGGTCGGCACGTCGACGATCGCCGGCACGGTGATCCCCCGGTCGTACCCGGGGTACCGGGCGAAGAACGCATCGGCGAGCCGTTCGATGCCGAGCACCGGGTCCCGCCCGCCCGGGTCCAGGTCGAACGTCCAGCTCCGGGCGTCGTGGGTGGGCCCGGCCACCGCCATGGGCAGCGCCTCCTCCAGCCCGAGCAGCCGCCGTACGATGATCATGCGGTTGGCCCACGGGCAGGCCCGGCTGACCACCAGCCGGTAGCGTCCCGACTCGACCGGGTAGCCGTCCCGCCCGTCGACGGTGATCCGGGTGGCGATGTAGCGCTGGTCCCGGGTGAACTCGCCGCCTGGCTCGACGTACTTGCCGCCGCTCTGGGTCGCCGTCGTGCCGTTGCTCTCCGCCATGGTGTCGCCCTTCGTCCGCTTCGGCTCCCATCATGGCGGTTCTTCCGCCCGGGGGCAGCACAACGGCGTCCGGGTCGGTCCGCCTAGGCTGCCCGCATGATCGACGTTGCGGCGGTGGCCCGACGGTTCGTGGCCGACGTGTGGAACGCCGGCCACGAGGAGTCGGCGCACGAGCTGGTGGCGCAGGAGTGCCCGGGGCTGGGTGGCACCGGCCCGGCGGCGGTGCTGGCCTGGCACCGGGACCGCCGGGCCGCCTTCCCCGACCTGCGCTACAAACTGGTGGACGTGGTGGCGGCCGGGGACCGGGTGGCGCTGCGCTGGCGGGCCGCCGGCACCCAGGCGGGACAGTTCGGCCCGGTGCCGCCGACCGGGCAGGTGGTCAGCTATTCCGGGGCGACGTTCCTGCGGTTCGACGCCGCCGGGCGGATCGTCGACGTGTGGAGCGTCAACGAGCTGTTCCAACTGTTGCAACAGTTGGGTGTGGAGATGCTGCCGCCGCTCACCGACGCCGGGGCGTGATCCGGTCGACCGACAGGTTCACCGGGAACGGCTCACCGGTGTCGACGAACTTCGTCCACCGCCCGGTCTCCAGGTAGACCTCGTTCACCGCGTCGATCTTGTAGGTGTGCACGACCAGGCCGTCGTCCTCCACCTCGATCCGCCAGTAGAACGGGATGCCGGCCTGTGCGTAGAGCGTCGGCTTGAGCACCCGGTCGATGGAGCGGGTGCTGGGGGAGACGATCTCGACGGCCAGCACCACCTCGTGCGCCTCGTAGCGGGACGGCTCGCGGGCGGCGGCGGTGGACGTGGTCACCAGCACGTCGGGGATGAAGGAGCGGGTCCGGTTGATCCGCACCTCCACGGCCTGGGTCACGTCGTAGTCGTCGGGACACTCCTCTTCGAGCGCGACCATCAGGCGGCCGGCGATGGTCTGGTGGATGCGGGTGGGGGAGGGGGCACGATCAGCACTCCATCGAGAAGTTCGCGGCGGCGGCCGTCCTCGGGCAGTGCGTCCAGATCGTCGGTCGTCCAGCCGCCCTCCGGCGGATGGTCGCTCTGCAACGCGGCGGTCATCGGTCGGTCCTTCCCGGTGCGTCGTTCTCCCCGCCCGTCACGGTAGCGCCGGCAAACGCCGGGTGGTGGTCGCGCGCGCCGTGGCCACAGGGCAGGATGACCCCATGAGTGATCGCAGCGGGCGAGCCAGCCGGCTCAGTGCGGCGGCATCTCACGGTGTCGGTGAGCGCAGCGGGGCGACGCCGTGAGCGAGCGCGGCGGCGTCCCCGGCGAGGGGCTGGTGAAGGGGCTGGCGGTCACGTTGAAGACGATGACCCGCCGGTCGACCACCCAGCAGTATCCGGACGTCGCCCCCGAGCTGCCGCCCCGCTCCCGGGGCGTGATCGCGTTGCTGACCGAGAACTGCACGGTCTGCATGCTCTGCGCCCGGGAGTGCCCCGACTGGTGCATCTACATCGACTCGCACAAGGAGGAGGTGGCGGTGGCCGGCGCGGCCCGCCCCCGCCAGCGCAACGTCCTCGACAAGTTCGACATCGACTTCTCACTCTGCATGTACTGCGGCATCTGCATCGAGGTCTGCCCGTTCGACGCCCTCTACTGGTCGCCGGAGTTCGAGTACGCCGAGTACGACATCAAGGATCTGCTGCACGACAAGGATCACCTCGGCCAGTGGATGGCCACGGTGCCGCCGCCGCCCGCGCACGACCCGCACGGCGAGCCGGCCAAGGAGGAGACCACCGCCGCGCGCAAGGCCGCCGCCCCGACCAGCTCCGCCGCCCGCCCCACCGTGGTACGCCCCGAGCCCGGCCCCGCCGACGGAGGTGCCCCCCGGTGACCGGTGCGGACGTGCTGCTGCTCGCCCTCGGCGCGGTGGCGGTCGGGTCGGGTGTGCTGGTGGTCGCCACGAAGCACCTGGTCCGGGCCGGCCTCTATCTGGTGCTCTGCCTGGGCGCGCTGGCCGGCGACTACCTGGTGCTCACCGCCGAACTGGTCGCCTGGGTGCAGGTGCTGATCTACGTGGGCGCAGTCGTGGTGCTGCTGCTGTTCGCGGTGATGTTGACCCGGGCGCCGATCGGGGCCTCCGACGACCTGGACCGGCCGGGCTGGCCGGCCGCGCTGATCGGGGCAGGCACCGGGCTGGGCCTGACGGCGCTGCTGGTCGACGCGTTCCGTTGGTCGACGGTGGAGCTGCCGGCGGCGGGCACCGCCGAGGGCATCGGCGAGCAGGTGTTCCGCTCCTGGGTGCTGCCGTTCGAGGTGCTGTCGGTGCTGCTGCTGGCCGCCCTGGTCGGCGCGGTCATCCTGTCCCGCCCGGACATCGGCCGCCGCCCCGACGCCGCCGCGTCGTCGTCGCGAGCTGAGGTGGTCCGGTGAGCGCGAGGAGTGAGCCGGGTTTGCGAGCCCCGCAGTCGCGAGCTGAGGCCACCCGGTGAGGCCGGTCATCCCGTACGTCACGGCCGCCCTGCTGTTCGGCTTGGGCGTCTTTGGCGTGCTGCGGCGACGCAACGCGGTGCTGGTGCTGATGGCGGTGGAGTTGATGCTCAACGCGGTCAACCTGATCCTGGTCACCGCCGACACCACAGTGCGGGCGGTGCTGCCGCACTCCGGTCAGGTCTTCGCGCTGTTCGTGATCGTGTTGGCCGCCGCCGAGATCGGCGTCGGGCTGGCCATCGTGCTTCAGCTCTACCGGCTGCGGGCCAGCGTCACCGTCGACGACGTGCCGCTGACCGAACCGGCTGTCGACCGGGCCGGGTCGGCTGTCGACCGGGCCGGGTCGGCCAGCGACGTCGCGGCCGGGTCGGCCGGCGCGCGGGCGGAGGCCGGGCGGTGACGGGGGTGCTCGGGGCGGCGCTGCCGGTCGTACCCCTGGTTGCCGGGTTGCTCGGGTTGCTGCTGCCGCCGGCACCGCAGAGGGCGACCACCGGGGAGAGCGCGGCCCGGCGGGCGGCGATCGGCCTCGGGGTGGCCGGTGCGGCCGGTGCGTTGCTGGTCGCGGTGCTGCTGCTGGTGCGGGTCGGCGACCCGGTGGAGACCAGCACCAGCTGGATCGACCTCGGCGGGCTGCGGGTCACCCTCGGGGTGCGGCTGGACGGCGTCGCCGCGCTGGTCGCGGTCGCGGTGACGGCGGTGGCGTTGGCGGTGCAGGTCTATTCGGTGGCCTACCTGCGGCGCGGCCCGCACGACGACGTCGAGGTGGACCACCGCTATCCGCCCTACGCGGCGCAGATCAGCCTGTTCACCGCCGCGATGCTGCTGGTGGTGGTCAGTGGGGACCTGATCCTGCTGCTGGTCGGCTGGGAGGTGATGGGCCTCTGCTCCTATCTGCTGATCGCCCACGACCGTCGGCTGCCCGAGGCGCCCGCCGCCGCGATGAAGGCGTTCCTGGTCACCCGGGTGGGTGACGTCGGGTTCCTGCTCGGTATCGCCCTGCTCGGCGTCTCGGCGGGCAGTTTCCGGATCGCCGACGTGCTCGCCCACGACCACTCCACCGGCATGTTGACCGCCGCCTGCCTGCTGCTGCTCGCCGGGGTGGCCGGCAAGAGCGCCCAGTTCCCGCTGCACACCTGGCTGCCGGACGCGATGGCCGGCCCGACGCCGATCTCCGCGCTGATCCACGCCGCGACCATGGTCGCCGCCGGGGTGTACGCGGTGACCCGGCTCTACCCGCTGTTCACCCGGGCCCCGGTGACGTTGGCGGTGCTCGGGGTGCTGGCCTCGGTCACCCTGCTGCTCGGCGCGCTCGCCGCCACCGCCCAGGACGACCTGAAACGGGTGCTCGCCTGGTCGACGGTCTCCCAGCTCGGCTACATGACCGGCGCGCTCGCCGTCGGTGCCCCGGCCGCCGCGCTGTTCCATCTGCTCACCCACGCCGCGTTCAAGGCCCTGCTGTTCCTCGCCGCCGGTGCGGTGATCCACGCCGTCGGCACCACCCTGCTGTCCCGGATGGGTGGGCTGCGGCGCAGCATGCCGGTCACCTTCTGGTGCACCTTGATCGGCCTCGGCGCGCTGGCCGGGGTGCCACCGCTGTCCGGTTTCTGGAGCAAGGACGGCGTCCTCGCCGCCGCCGAGGCCGCCGCGCTCGACGGCACCGGTCCCGCCCCGGCCTGGGTCGGTTGGCTGGTCTGGCTGGCCGGGCTGCTCGGGGTGCTGCTCACCGCCGCGTACGCCACCCGGCTGCTGCTGCGCGCCTTCTTCGGCGAGGCCCGGCTACCGCTGCTGCACCCGCACGACCCGCCGGCGCTGATGCGTTGGCCGGTGCTGCTGCTGGCCGTACCGGCGGCGCTGCTCGGGCTGGCGGCGTTCTGGCCGCCGTTCACCGACCGGTTGCGGGGCACCGACGCCGACGTGGAGCTGGTCCACCTCGCCCCGGCGGTGCTGCTGCCACTCGCGCTGCTGGTGGTCGGGGCGGGGCTGGCCTGGGCCGGCTGGCGGCGGGACCCGGCCGCCGATCCGGCCCGCGCGCTGGGTCCGCTGCGGCCGGTGTTCGCCCGCGCCTTCCGCCTCGACGACCTGCAACACACCCTCGTGGTACGCCCCACGACGACGCTCGCCCGGGTGACGCGTACCGGTGACGAGGTGGGGGTGGACGGCCTGGTCGAGGGGGTGGGCCGGGGCGCGTCCGCGCTCGGTGCCGGGCTGGCCGCGCTGCACCGGGCGGCCCTGCCCCGCGCGACGGCGGCGGTACTGGCCGGCGCCCTGCTGATCGGCCTGGCCGCCGCCCTGATCGGAGTCTCCTCATGAGCGCGAGGAGTGCAGCGCAGCGGAGCCCCGCAGTCGCGAGCGAAAGGTCGGTCCGGTGAGCGCGAGGAGTGCAGCGCAGCGGAGCCCCGCAGTCGCGAGCGAGGGGCCGATCCGGTGAGCGTGGGGCAGGTGTTGCTGGTTGCGCTGCTGGTGCTGCCGGCGGTGGGGGCGGCGCTGGTGGCCGTGCTCCCTGGGGAGCGGGCGGCCCGGCTGCTGGGTACGGCGGTCGCCGGCCTGGCCCTGGTCGGGGCGGTGCTGCTGGTGCTCGGCGACCACGGCTGGTTCGGCTACGGCCCGGCCCCCGCCGTGCAGCCCTGGCACGAGGTCGACCTGCCCTGGGTGCCCGGTCTCGACCTGCGTTTCCACCTCGGGGTCGACGGCATCTCCTGGCCGCTGGTGGTGCTCACCGCCCTGCTCACCCTGCTCTGCTGCGGCTACACCGTGCGCCGGGTGCCCGAGGGTCGGGGGAGCGGCCGGGCGCTGGTGGCGTTGCTGCTGGTGGTCGAGGTGGGCATCCTGGGCACCTTCCTCGCCCTCGACCTGGTGCTGTTCTTCGTTTTCTTCGAGGTCGTCCTGCTGCCGATGTACGCGATCATCGCCGGCTGGGGCGGCACCGGCGATGATCTGCCGGCACGGGACGCGGCCCGGGCGGCGGCCCGCAAGTTCGCCCTCTACACGCTCTTCGGCTCGGTGCTGCTGCTGGTCGGCGTGTTCGTCGTGGTGGCCGCCGCCGGGACCGCCGACATCGTCGCGCTGACCGGCGGGGTGGGGCTGTCCCGGGGCACCCAGTTGACCGCTTTCGCCCTACTCGGGTTGGCGTTCGCGGTGAAGGCCCCACTCTGGCCGCTGCACTCCTGGCTGCCCGACGCGCACACCCAGGCACCCACCGTCGGTAGCGTCATCCTCGCCGGGGTGCTGCTCAAGATGGGCACGTACGGCCTGATCCGGGTTGCCGTCGGGGTGGCCCCGGAGGGTGCCCGCTGGGCCGCGCCGATCCTCGGGGTGTTGGCCGTCGCGGCGATCCTCGTCGGCTCCCTGGTCTGTCTGGCCCAGGAGGACCTGAAGCGGCTGATCGCCTATTCCAGCGTGGGGCACATGGGGTTCGTGCTGCTGGGGGTGGCGACGCTGACCGCCACCGGCATCCAGGCGGCGCTGATCGGCAACGTGGCCCACGGGGTGATCACCGGGCTGCTGTTCTTCCTCGCCGGGGCGGTCAAGGACCGGTCCCACACCGGGGCGCTCGCCGAGTTGTCCGGGCTGCGGGAGACCGCACCCCGGCTGGCCGGTCTGCTCGGCTTCGCGGCGGTCGCCTCGCTCGGCCTGCCCGGGTTGGCGGGTTTCTGGGGTGAGGCGTTCGCGGTGGTCGCGGCCGTCGAGCGGGGCGGGCCGCTGTGGACCACGCTGGCGGTGCTGGCGGCGGTCGGCGGGGCGCTCACCGCCGCGTACTTCCTGCGGTTGCTGCGTCGGGTCACCCACGGTCGGCCGAGCCCGGTGGTGGGCCGGTTCACCCCCGCCCTGGCCGGGGTGGAGCTGACCGCCTGGGTTCCGCTGGTCCTGCTCGCCCTCGCCGTCGGCCTGGCACCCACCCTGGTGCTCGGCTATGCGAGCGGCCCGGTGGACGCCCTGGTGGCGGTGCTCCGGTGAGCGCGAGGAGTGCAGCGCAGCGGAGCCCCGCAGTCGCGAACGGAGGTGAGCACCGGTGAGTCTCGTGCAGAGCGTCGACAACGTGGCGTTGCTGCCGGCGTACCTGGCGGCCGGCACCGCCGTACTCGTGCTGCTGGCGGATCTGCTGGTCGGCCGGGCCGGCGCGACGGTGGCCGTGGCCTGCGCGGGCGTCGTCGCCACCGGGGTCGGTGCGGTGGTGGTGGGCGCGGCCGGCACCCGGCGGACCTTCTGTGCGGGTGCCGACTGCTCGTGGGTGTTCGACGGCCGGGCGGCCCTGGTCGCCGGGGTGTTCGCCCTGCTCACCCTGGGGGTGCTCGGGCTGTCCGGGCCGCTGCTGCGCGGCGGCCCGACGCCGGTCGGGGAGTACTGCTTCCTGCTGGCCTGCTCGATGACCGGTGGCGTGGTGCTCGGCGCGGCCGGTGACCTGATCACCCTGATCGTCGCCCTGGAGACCCTGACCCTGCCGTTGTACGTGCTGGTCGGCCTGCGTCGGGGCAGCCTGGCCAGCGCGGAGGCGGCGGTCACCTTCTTCGTGGTGAGCGTGGTGGCCACGACGGTCACCCTGCTCGGCGCGGCCCTGCTCTATGCGGCGACCGGCGGCCTGCACCTGGGCCGGCTCGGCGGGTTGCTGGCCGACGCGCCCGACCTGCCGTTGATTCCGGCGGCGGTGGCGTTGCTGGTGCTCGGGCTGGCCTTCAAGGTCGCCGCGGTGCCGTTCCACGCCTGGGCCCCGGCCACCTACGACGGAGCGCCGCTGCCGGTGGCCGCCTACCTGTCCACCGCGTCGAAGCTGGGTGGGGTGGTGGCCCTGCTGGCGGTGGTGCAGCGGGCGCTGCCGGCCGAGGTGACCGGCCCGGTGCTGGCCCTGCTGGCGGTGTTCACCATGACCGTGGGCAACCTGGTGGCGCTGCGCCAGCGGCGTGCCGTCCGGCTGCTCGCCTGGTCGTCGGTGGCCCAGGCCGGTTACATCCTGGCCCCGCTGGGGGTGTTGGCGCTGGCCGCCGGCCGGGTCGACGACGTCCGGGCCGGGGCGTACGCCGCCGTGGTGGCGTACGCGGTCTTCTTCGTGGTGGTGGAGCTGGCGGCGTTCGCGGCGCTGGTGGCGTTGCGGCCAGCGGGTGCGGACGGCGGCACGCTGGCGGACCTGCGTGGGGTGGCCCGGCGGCGGCCCTGGGCGGGGGCGGCCTTTGCGCTGGCCCTGGTCGGGTTGGCCGGCCTGCCTCCCGGGCTGGCGGGGCTGTTCGCCAAGGTGACCGTGGTCCGGGCGTTGCTGGACGGCGGGGCCGGTTGGCTGGCCCTGGTGGTGGCGCTGAACGCGGTCATCGGCCTGGCCTACTACCTGCGGATCGCCGCGACTCTCTACGCCGACCCGACCCCACTGCCGGCCGCCCCGACGCACCCCGGGGAGTCGACCGCCCTGACGCCTTCCGGGGAATCGGCCGTCACGCCCCCCGCCGGGCCGGCCGTCGCACCCGGGGTGGGGTCCGGTCGGGTGGCCTGGCCGGTCACCGTGGCGCTGACCGGGGCGACCGCGCTGGCCGTGGTGATCGGCTTCGCCCCGCAGTGGGTGCTGGACCTCGCGTCCCGCTGAGCAGCCGCCGAAGCTCCTGACCCGGGCGCCTCGGGATACCCCTTGAGCTGGTGTCCCGGGTCGTCCCCGGTGTCCGGTCCGTTCAGCGGGTTCCCAGCCTCTGTCAGTCAACTGCCAGTCATGAGCTGGATGGTTGACGGGTACCGGTGACGTTGTACCGGTCAGCGGGTCCCGCGCGACCCGCGCACCGAAGGAGCGATCGTGCATCACAACCGTCTGAAGACCGCAGCGCTGCTGGGCCTGCTGACCTCGCTGATCCTCGCGGTCGGCTACTGGTTCGGTGGGAGCGGTGGCCTCGTCGTCGCCGTCGTCGTCTCGTTGCTGATGAACGGCGTGACCTACTTCTTCTCCGACAAGCTGGCATTGCGCTCGATGAAGGCGCAACCGGTCACCGAGGCCCAGTTCCCCGAGTTGTACCGGATGGTCCGGGAGCTGGCCACCGAGGCCGGGCAGCCGATGCCCCGGCTGTACGTGAGCCCCACCTCGCAGCCCAACGCGTTCGCGACCGGTCGTAACCCGGCCAACGCGGCGGTCTGCGTCACCCACGGGATCACCGAGGTCCTCGACTACCGCGAGCTGCGCGGGGTGATCGGCCACGAGCTGTCCCACGTCTACAACCGGGACATCCTGATCTCCAGCGTGGCGGCCGGGCTGGCCGGCATCATCACCATGCTGGCGAACCTGGCGTTCTTCATCCCGCTGGGTGGGAGCAACGACGAGGACGGCCCGAACCCGGCGGTGCTGCTGCTCACCATCATTCTCGGCCCGATCGCGGCCACCGTGATCCAGTTGGCGATCAGCCGGAGCCGGGAGTTCCAGGCGGACGCGTCGGGTGCGCAGCTCACCCGGGACCCGTTGGCCCTGGCCAGCGCCCTCCGCAAGATCCACCTGGGGACTCAGGCCCGGCCGCTGCCCGCCCAGGGGCAGCTCACCAGCACCGCCCACCTGATGATCGACAACCCGTTCAAGAGGGGTGGCGGCATCGCCGCGCTCTTCTCCACCCACCCCCGGATGGAGGAGCGGGTGGCCCGGCTGGAGCAGATGGCCCGCAACTCCGGCCCCGTGCAGTTCCAGCGCTGACCCGCACCGACCCCGCGCCCGCGTCCACGTCCCGGACGCGGGCGCGGTCGTCTGCGCGGTACCTCCGCCGGGACCACGGGCGCGGTGGTCCCGTCAGCGGGCCGGCGCGTTGCCTCCCGCCGGGAGCCGGGCCGCCGGAGGGCGTCAGTGCGGGGAAACGGTCGGTTGCGGGCCGGCGTCGGCCGGCAGCCGGTCGGGGCGGGTCAGCAGCACCACGACCAGCAGCAGCACCCCGGCCAGCAGGTACGCCACGGCCGGCCCGAACAACGCGGCGGCCGACCCGAGCAGGAAGATCCCGCAGCCGGCGACGACGATGTTGGCGGCCACGATGGTCGCCTCCACCTGCCCCATCCGTTCCACCGGTGCCAGCCGGGCAAAGGTGGCCTGCGCGCCGATCAGCCAACCGCCACCCGCGCCGATCAACGCGTTGGCGCAGGCCAGCGCCCACACCGGGGCGTGCGTGGCGACCAGCAGGGCGGCCAGCAGCAGCGCCCCGGCCAGGGCGGCGGCCACGGTGACCTGCCCGGTCAGCCGGCCCAGCCAGGTGCCCCGCCCCAGCACCAGCACGAAGACCGCGCCGCCCAACGCCGACGAGGCCAGCACCACGGGCCGCCAGGCCCCGTCGGCGAGGTCCGGGGTGAGGGTCTCGGGCAGCGCGCCGGAGACGACCGTGGCGAGGGTGAGCAGGGCGACGCCGCGCAGCACCGGGTGCCCGGCGATGGTCCGGATGCCGGCGGTGGCCGGTGGGCGTGGCCCGCGCCGCCGCTGCTGCCCGGTCGGCAGCCCGGCCAGCACCACCGCCGCGAGTAGGAACGAGACCAGGTCGATCAGGAGCGCCACCCGGGGGCCGAGGGCCACGGTGATGCTGGCCCCGGCCAGCAGCCCCACCACCTGGCCGACCTGGTTGGCGAAGGCGGACAGGCCGAACAGCGGCAGCCGCAGCGGGGCGTCCACCGACTCGGCGGCGACCGCCACGTTGACGCTGGAGTAGGCGGCCCGGACCGCGCCGAGCAGACCCGCCGCGATGATCGCCGGCACCGGCCGGGGCGACACGAGCGGCACCGCGATCAGCACCGCGCCGGCCAGCGAGAGCCAGACCAGCAGGGTACGGCGGGCCGGCACGTCCAGCCAGCCGCTGAACACCGTGGCGACCAGCAGGGCGGGCAGGGCTCGGGCGGCGTACACGGCGGCGGGCCCGAGGACCGACTGCGTCTGGTCGTACGCGAGCAGCAGCAGCGCGGCCAGCCCCACGAAGTCGCCCAGCTCGGAGATGCCCCGGGCGGTGACCAGACGGGAAGCCACCGGGTGGCGGAACAGCGCCAGGTAACCGGGTGTCGGCGAGAGCCGCTCGTCGGCGTCGGTCATCAGGTCGTCAGGTTCGCTTCCTCGACCCCGTTCTGCCGGTGACGGCTGCTTTCCCGGAGCACCCGGGTCGGCTGGTGGCGCTGGCCGTCGCGGCCGGCCGGGCCGGATCGGCGCTGGCTGTCGCGGGGCGCCGGGCCGGGCCGGCGGTGCTCGATCGTGGTGCCGACCATCGGACCTCCTACGGCGTCGGGGGCGATTCAGCGGTGTATGTATCTGGGTCGATCAGCAAGTTACCCTCTCGCCGCCACCGGGTCAGCGGCCCGGGGTGTGAGTGAATCGACCATTCCCGGAGCGACCTGCGGCGTTAGGGTCTACAGGGTTCTGAGTCGTTACCTGATCGTCTCCTGGGAGGTGCCACCGTGGCCGCACTGCGCCAGTACCTGGGCGTCTGGCGGATTCCCGGGGCGCCGCTGCTGCTGCTCCTCGGTGTCGTCGGTCGCCTCGGCATCGGGATGACGCCGCTGGCGTTGCTGCTGGTCGTGGAGCAGGTCACCGGCCGGTACTCCCTCGCCGCCGTGGCCGGCGGCATCTACGCGCTGTCCGGTGCCGCACTCAGCCCGGTCGCCGGCCGGATCGCCGACCGGGTCGGCCCCACCCCGGTGCTGCTGGTCACCGCCGTTGCCCACCCGCTGGCCCTGTTCGGGCTGCTCGGAGCGAGCCGCGCCGACAACGCCGACCTGCGCCTGATCTACCTGGCCGCCGGTCTGGCCGGGGCCACCTACCCGCCGCTGACCGCCGCCATCCGGGGTGCCTGGAACGACCTGACCGCCCCGGCGAGCGGCCGGTACCAGCTGCGCAACACCGCGCTGGCCGCCGAGACGTCGCTGTTCGAGGTCGTCTTCGTGCTCGGTCCGCTGCTGGTGGCCGGGTTCGTCCTGCTGGCCGACGCCGCCGCCGCACTGCTCGGCGCGGCCGTGGTGACCCTGGTCGGCACCGCCGGGGTGGCGCTGGGCCGGGTGATGCGCGGCTGGCGGCCCCACTCGCGTGAGCACCACGCCCGGGGGCTCGGCCCGCTGCGGGTGGGCGGATTCCCGGCGCTGCTGGTCTGCGTGGCGAGCCTCGGCATCGCCTTCGGCGCGGCCGGGGTGATCGTGCCGGCGTTCGCCGGCAACCAGCCCACCGACGACCCGGAGAGCCTGGCCGGCCTGCTGCTCGCCGTCTGGGGGGTGGGCAGCGCCGCAGGCGGTTTCTGGTTCGGGGTACGCCGCCCGGCGGCCAACATGACCCGCCAGTTCGCCTGGCTGCTCGCGGCGGTGGCCGGCACCCTGGCGATCTTCGCGGTGATGCCCGGCCCGGTATCCCTCGGCATCGCCCTGGTGATCGGCGGGGCCACCATCGCCCCCGCGTTGACCCTGGAGAACACCCTGGTCGGGCGGATCACCCCGACGGGCATGCTCAACGAGGCGTACACCTGGGTGGTGACCATGTCGGTGGCGGCGAGCGCGGCCGGCGGCGCGGTGGCCGGCCTGATCGTCGACCACGCCGCTGGGGTGCCCTGGGCGTTCCTCTTCGCCGCCGGGGCGGTCGGCGTCGGGGCCGGGGTCGCGGCCCTGCCCGGCGGCCCGATCGCCCGCGCCGAGGCCGCCGCCGTCCGCGCCGAACACCCCGTCACCGTCTGACCATCTCGCGCGCCCCTCGGGTGTACGCGGCCCCGCCGTCTTCCGGGGTTTGTGCGGCGGGCGGCCGTCCCCGTGGGGGACGACCGCCCGGTCGGGTGGAGCCCGGCTAGCGGGTCAGCGGTAGTTGGTGAACTGGAGGGCCACCCCGAAGTCCTCGCCCTTGAGCAGCGTGATGACGGCCTGGAGGTCGTCCTTCTTCTTGCCGGTCACCCGGAGCTGGTCGCCCTGGATCTGCGCCTGGACGCCCTTCGGGCCCTCGTCGCGGATCTTCTTGCTGATCGCCTTGGCCTTGTCCGACTCGATGCCCTGGATCACCTTGGCGTCGATCTTGAAAATCTTGCCCGAGGAACGCGGGTCACCGGCGTCCAGGGACTTCAACGAGATGTTCCGCTTGACCAGCTTCTCCTTGAAAACGTCGAGCGCGGCGGCGACCCGCTCCTCGGTCTCCGCCTGGAGGCTGATCGCCTCCTCTCCCGACCAGGAGATCTCGGCGCCGGTGCCACGGAAGTCGAACCGCTGGGCAAGCTCCTTCTCCGTCTGGCGGAGGGCGTTGTCGACCTCCTGCCGGTCGACCTTGCTCACGATGTCGAACGACGGGTTCGCTGCCATGCTGATGCTCCTGCTTGTCCGGCGGTCTGTCAGGGTCGTCGCGGTGCTGACCAGCCCCACGACCCTCTGACGGTACCCGGTTGCCATCCCCCCGGGGGCGACCGCTATCCTTGCTCCGCTGCCGCGTTGCGACGCGGTGGTGTGCCCTGGCGGGTTGCCCGAGCGGCCAATGGGAGCGGACTGTAAATCCGTCGCGAAAGCTTCAGAGGTTCGAATCCTCTACCCGCCACCAGGTGCACGAACGGCCCTGTGAACAGCGGAAACGCTGACCACAGGGCCGTTCTCGTTGATCTAGCCGAGTCCAGTGCGGTCTAGCCGTCTACGAGCCTCCACGGGAACATGGCGGGAACGCTGATCATGGTCCGGTGTCTATCCGTGGTGCGGCGGCTACGTCCGCGTTGATCGCTACTGAGCGGGCACCGGCTCAACGCTCCTTGACGAACGCGCCTTTGCCGGGCACCACGTAGATCAAGCCTTCCTCCACCAGCACGCGCACCGTGTGCAGGATGGTGCCGCGCGCCAGGCCGTATTCCTGTTGGAGCCGGGCAACGCTCGGGATCGGCCGGTTGGGCACCAGGTCGCCGCGCTCGATCCGCTCGCGCAGGATTGCCGCCAACTGCTGATACAGCGGCACCGGCCCTTCGGGGTCAATCACGTCTTGACGGTAGGTGGGCAGGGAGGACGCTGGTCAGGCTTGGTAGACCATGGACCACCATAAACCGGTTGGGATAGGGTGCGGCTATCCCGCTGTGCTGGTCGTGGAGGACCCGAACCCGCCCCGGTGCGGCGGTACCCCTGCCCGGCCGGTCTCCTCCGACACCGGTCGGGCAGGGCCACCGCAGGAAGGGGAGATCATGTCTCTTGAGGCACGGGGCCTTCCCCGTCTCCAGCCCCCGACGCCGGGTGAGGAACTGCTGATCAGCCGGGAAGCGTCGGTGCAGTTCGCGCGGACACCGGCCTTCGTGTTCCGGGTGATCTCGGTCTGCCCCCGGCCCACCTATGACGGCTGGGCGTGGGTGACCGGCTACCAGCTCGACGGCCAGGGCCAGGCCGTCACCAAGCGGGAGATCTTCGTACGGCTGGCGGGCCTCAAGCGGGTCCGTCGTTCTGATGGGCGCCTGACGTCGGGCTCGGCTTTCGTGTCACGGCCGAACACCCGGTGGACACCGCCACAGCAGCGCCGTTGACCTGACCCGGACCAGCAACGCAGCCGGCCCCTGGTCGACTACCTCGCCCACGGCGGCCCCCACCCCCTTCCCAGGTGCCGGTTTTGAACTGACCTGGACAGCGGTAGGAGCTGGCACGGGGGGTCACCAGCCGGGGCACCGTGACCGCCGCCCCCATGCTTGGGGCTTGCCGGTCCTCCCCCGCGCGGCATTCTCGGAGCCCAGCTCCGGCGGCGGCCCGTCGTAGCGCCGGGGTACACGGGGTTGTCCGGCAGGCGTCGGGCGCTGCGCGTGCCCCGGCATCCCGCGTGCGTCCGGCCCGCCCGGCTGCGGCTGTCGATCGCTCCTCTTGCTACGCCGTGCGCCGGGGCGTGACCGGCCGCCAGGCCGCACGCGCGCCCCGGCGCGACACGGCGGCGGGCCGCAGGCCCGCCCTTGACCAAGTAAAGAAAGTCTGAACACGCTACGCCCGGACCACGCGCTAAAGCCGACAGATCACCGCCGTGGCGTCGTCCCGATGCTTGTACCTTGGCCAGATCAAACCATCCGGATCACGGTCCTCATACTCCCGAGTGGCCGCGATCAAGGCGGATGGGCCCTGTTCGTAGGAGAAGGCCAGTAGTGCGGGCCAATCCATCGCTTTGAAGTCGGTCACCAGAAGAGCGGCACCATCCGACAGCAGGGCAGCGCCGCGTACCTCTTCTACAAGTCCGGACATCGCATGATCGGCCGCCGACGGGTCGACCTGCGCTACCCAGTAGCCGCCGGGCTGGTTTCTCACCTGTTGCTGTTCACGAATCAGCGTGAAGAGCGCGCTTTTGTCACTCTTGTCTTTGCCGGAACTGGCGGCCCGTGCGCTATCTGAAGCGTAGGCGTTGACCGACTTGTCCTGTATCACTACCGGCTCACCGTTGGTTCGATCAAGCGCTATGACGGAGTCCGAGAGAACAAGATACTCCAGCGATTCTCCGACGTTTCTCACTATGGCTACCGTCGAGCACGGGGAGCCCGGATGGGCGAGGTCGCAGGAGTCGCGATGCATGGCCGCTACAGCGTCGATGGACTCTGCCAACACCTCCCCTAAGCCACGACCAGAGCTGCCCGCAAGCCACAACAGCTTGCTTCCAAGCTGGTGCACGTACCAGGGCGTTCCATGGACACAGCCCGTCTCGGACGCCTCTGACAGTCCGTCAAGGACAACGGCAACGCTCGTCGTGGCTCCGGCCCAATCCTCGTTCCTGCCATCGGGACGTCCGGATTCACTGGCTACGCTTACGTGCACTCTTCCTCCCGGGCTGATGGATTGGTGCCAGAAGTTCCGCGCGCTGGATCTGGCGCGATTCGGGGTCCCACTCGCATTCGACCAGACATGACCAACGAGTAGCCTTCACGTCCCGATACAGGTCGCTTAGCTCCTGTTCGAGATACATTGCCGCACCCTGACCGCCTGGCGCATGGATTCCAGCCATGTAAAGCCAGTAACCCCGCCCGTCCGGCCTCGGTAGGCGACCCAGATAGGCATAGTCACCGGGCTTGCCCGAATCCTCCGGGGAACGGTACTGACGCCCGGTCGCCTTATCATGCAGATACCAACCATCGGCATCCTTCTCGAACCCGTAACGCTCGTCCGCCGCTAGCATCTGCGCGATTAGTGGCGACCGTCGCGGACCACAGATCACCACCAACCCCTCGCGGTTGAGATCAATTAGGCCGGGAGGAACGATGTACTCGACCTCGACGGGTTCCAAGCCAGTTCGGCGAACGGTGCGGTTAAGGATCTCGATCGCAGCCGCGTGCTCCTGGTGCACGACCGGACGCCCAGACCCGCTCTCCTGCTTGGTATCGACTGCGAACGTCACGGTCGACCCCTCCGAGAACAGGATGCGCTCCGGGGCTCTCTTCGGCGCGGCGCTGAGCTGTGACAGCCGTGCGCGACTTACGCCTGCTTTGTCGGCAATCTCCGCCAACGTCATACCTTGGCTGCGTAGGTAGTCCACGGCGTCCCGGCGCAGCTTGCCGAACTCGGCGATCGCAGCCTGATAGTCGGCCATCGCCTCAGTCGCCAGCCGAACCCGATCCAGCGGGTCCGGGGTGTCTCTGACCCTCTGTAGCTCTTCCACAGACTCTCCCTCCGGGGTGGTGAGGCCAGTCTAGTAAGGGGGGTTACGGAAACCTAGAGTGGCCCCTTGACGAAGGCGGAAGCCCGACTTACGGTTGTGGCGTAAGGGGGGTTACGGAGGCAACTCCAGACCCCTCCGAGGCTGGGGACCGCTGTGTCCGCCCTACTCGGACCCACCTAAGGCAACGACGTCCGACCACCTGAGGGTCGACCGAAGGAGAGAAGCCCAGATGCGGAACATTCCTGTGAACCTGTCCGGCTACAAGCTGCGGGTGGTGGAGGAGCCGTCGATCAAGGCGGATCAGGAGGGGAAGGTGCTCACGGCTTACGGCACGAACGACCCGCTCTACACGGTGGCGGTGTTCGCCAAGCCGGTAGCGACCGAGGACGGCTACCGGGGCAAGGGCGAGGAACTGAAGGTCACCCTCTCGACCGAACCGGGCGTGGTGGAGGAGGGCGAGTTGGTGGAGCTGATCGGGCCGACGGTGTCGCACTGGGAGCGGGACGGCCGGTCGGGTCTGACGTGGAAGGCGCAGGGCCTCAAGACTGCGCGGTGAGTCGGGCGCGTTTCTGATCGTTCGCCCCGCCCCTGTCTGGTGGGTGACCCGTTCGAGTCGGGTCGGGGCACTTTGTCGAGGCAATGGGCCGTTGATCGGTCCATCCTCGGCAGCATGTTCATTGAGAATTACACAGTGGATAGAACCTTGCCTAAAACAGGTTGATATCACTATTCGACAAATTGAGGGGAGGTTGCTATGTCTGATTTCGAGTTGACGCTTATCGGGTTGCTGATTCTTTCGATTTCGGTGAACTTCGGGCTGATTCGTCGTGAGACGCGTCGGTGGCGGCGGGTGTGGCGTCTGACGGGCCGGGAGTGACCGCCTGGTCGGTGGTTTCCATCCCTCCTGGGTGCGGGTTCCCGGGGGTGGGTGGTGTCCACCGATCGTGTGGGCTTCCGTGACCGGAAGGAGCAGGTGTGGATTTGGTGCCGGAGATGGTGAAGTCGATGACCGGCCGGCGGCGGTATGAGGCGCTGGTCGGCAACGTGCAGGGCTTGGCGTTGCTCCTCGACGGCGTGAAAAGCCTGATCAAGTCCTGTGAGCCGCCGCCGGGGACGCTGTACCAGTTCGCCGCCCGGATCGAGGACCTGGAGGAGGCGCACCGTCAGGCGGTGGAGTCGCTGCGGTCGTTCAGCGTGCGGGTCAAGACGTATGAGGCGGATCTGATCGCTAAGCCGTGGAAGGTGAATTGATGTCGTACCGGGTCACTGACACCTATGACGGGGTTGATCAGGCGATGCGTCTGCTGCGCAGGTCGATGAAGGGAATGCCGGAGCGGTACCGCTACATGAAGCACTACGACGAGTTGCGTCGATCGGTGGCGGTGCTGCTGATTCTCCTCGAAGAGGCCACGCCGTGGCTGGAGGAAACCGACAAGGCGAAACGGGCGACGACGCTCGCGAAGAAGATGCTCGAAGCGGTCCGCTGACCGACAGTTGTTCGACGGAGAAGGCCCGGGTTGGTAATCCGATCCGGGCCTTTTCCATGCCCAGAACATCAGTAATGGAATTGCATCCGATTTGATGAAGGTAGGTGCGGGAGATGGGTAAGCGCGTTCGGGGTTGGGAATGGCGTGTGGCGGGGTGGGCTGCCAGGCACCCGGGGTTCGTGGCGGCTCCGGCCGTGCTGGGCGCGGGGATGCTGGAGTTCGGGCCGGCGACCACGGGCGGTGTGATGGCCGGTGCGGTCGCTGCCGGGGTGGGCTGGTACCGGGGTCACCCGGACTCCTGGGAGCTGGTGGCGGCACCTCGGTTGCGGGCGGTGCGGCGGCGGTGGCTGTCGCGGGCCTACCTCGGGCCGTGGTGGAGCCGGGTGGTGGAGGCGTGCAACCTGGTCACGGTCCACCGCACGACGGGTGTGATCAACGTGCCCCGGATCATCCGCATCCGCTCGCACTCCCCGTCCACGGAAACCGTCTACGTGCGGCTGTTGCTGGGGCAGACGCCGAAAATGTGGGAGGAAGCCGCTGAGGCTCTGGCGGTCGCGTTGCAGGCGGAGCGGGTGGGCGTCGAGCGGGTGCGCCCCCAGGTGATCGCGTTGGTCGTGCAGCGGTCGGAGCCGTTCACGCAACCGATCATCCCGCCGGACCTCCTGGGCGACTCCGATGCGGTGGACCTGTCCCGGGTGTACCTCGGTGAGACCGAACACGGCACCGATTGGGTCGCGCCGCTGCTGGGTCAGCACTGGCTTGTTGGTGGGGCCTCCGGGTCGGGGAAGAACTCGGTGACGTGGATGGCGTTGCGGGCGTGCGCGCCGCTGATCCGTGACGGCCTGGTCCGCCTGCACGTGGTCAACCCCAAGGGCACCGAACTCAACGCCCTCCAGCCGGTGTCGTACCGGTACGCCGAGACCGACGGCGACATCGTCGAGGTCATCCAGGGCTTCTGGACCACGATGCAGGAACGTAAACGCACCTTGGCAGAGCAGGGCCGGCGGACCTTCACCATGTCCCGGGACACCCCACTGGACGTCCTGGTCCTCGATGAGTTGGGCGCGGTGACCGGGTACGGCGACCGGTCATTGACCAAGGGCGCTCAGGCCGTCCTGCCGCTGATCCTGTCGCAGGCTCGCGCGCTGGGCGGCACCGTGATCGGCGCGCTCCAGGAACCCACCAAGGACGTCATCCCGCAAAGGGATCTGTTCTCCCTGCGGGTGTGCCTGCGGACCACGTCGTCCGGGCACGTCGACATGGTTCTCGGTGAGGACATGCGCCGCCGGGGCGCTCTGGCCGATGAGATCCCGAACGTGCCGGAGTCGGCCGGGATCGGGTTCGTCGTCAAGCAGCGTTCCCGTACCCCGGTGCGTGTCCGGGCCGCGTACTGCGACGACTCCGACATCGCCGAACTCGTCCGCGTCGCCGGCTGGCCGGTATCCGAACTCGCCGCGACGGGCCAGCGATGAGCGACACGCGGCAGGGCGCCAAACCGCCTCGGCCGGTCCGCAAGCTGTCCCGCCGGCTGGACGTGGCGCGGCAGCTTCACGACCTGGAGCAGGACGCCGCCGCGCTCGACATCGTCGACATCGAACGCCTACGGGTGTCGGTGACCCGGTCGCTGTGGGTGTTCCTGGCGGTCGGGTCGGTGTTCACCACCACCGGCGTTCAGGACTTCCTGGCCGGTCACCTCACCCCGGCCGACCCGGTGTGGTGGGGCTGCTGGGGCGTCGAACCGTGCCTGGTCGGCATCCTCATCACGATCCTGCGATGGGAAGCCGCGATGATCGCCCGGAGCATCGACATCGACTCCGGGGCCGTCGACTGGCTCAAACGGTTCCTCCTCGGCTCCACCCTCGTCATGAACGTCGTACCGGCGCTGTGGCCGCGTGAAGGCTCGATCAGCGCGGGGATGCTCGCCGCGCACATCATGGTGCCGGTCCTGGTGTTCTTCCTCGCCGAAGTCATGCCCATCGTCCAGGCGCGCTGCACCCAAGCACGCCGGGCCATCGTCCTGACCAAGCCTGACGCCAAGGTGACCGAACCGACCGTGTCGGCTCCGGCTGCGGTGGTCAACGTCCCGACCGTTCCGGTCATGCCCCAGCAGACCACCCCCACCCCGGCCCCGGCCCCGGTCCCTCGGGCGGAGACTCCGCCCCCGCCCCTGCCCCCGGTTCCGGCTGCGGTGGTGGAGCTGGAGGGGCTGGGCATCCCGGCCGGAATGCAGGCGCAGATCCGGCAACTCGTCGCGGACTCGCCCACTCCGGTAACCGCCGTCGACGTCCAGCGCGTCACCCGTCTACCGCTGCCGATCGCGGCCCGGGTGGTCGACCGGCTCACCCCGGTCACCGCCAACGGCTACACGCACTGACCTTCTCCCACCGGTTCCCTCTGGTCCTGCCGCGCTCCTTTTCTGCGGGCGCGGCAGGACCACCGGCCCCCTGATCGGAGACCTGCCGTGTCCTACCTCCCGTCGCTTACGCTCGCGCTCGGTCTGCTCCTGGCCGTCGCTCTCGTCCTGGTCCTGGTCCTCACGCGCTACCGGCGAACCGTGGTCCGCGTGACCGCCCTCCACACCGAGCTGACCACCCTCCGGCAAGCCCTGCTGCGTGACCCGCTGTCCGGTCTAGCGAACCGGGCCGGGCTCACCCAGGCGTGGATACGCCTCGCCCCCACCCGGCCGCACGTGGCGGTGATCGACCTCGACGGGTTCAAGCCCGTGAACGACACCCACGGCCACGCCGCCGGAGACCTGGTGCTGACCACCGTCGCCGGCCGGCTCCGCACCATCACCACCACGGCAGCCCGACTCGGCGGAGACGAGTTCGCGGCCCTGATCGACGGCCCCGACCCGGCCGGCGTCGCTGACCGGCTCGCCCGAGCAATCGCGGCTCCGATCCCGCTGCCCACCGGCATCACGGTCACGGTCACCGCCAGCATCGGCCTCGCCCGGACCGCCGATGACCTACCCGCCGCACTCGCGGACGCCGACGCGGCCATGTACCGGGCCAAGACCACCCGGGCCGCAGTGGCCATGTTCGACCCCCATCGGGACGACCACACCACCCCGACCCCGGACATCCGACCCGCCGTCCGGGTCCGTGACCTGAACCCCATCACGGTCACCAGCCCCGCCGACCTTCTCTGACTCACCCTGGCCCGCCGTGCTCCTCGATCCCGGGGAGCGCGGCGGGCCCTGCCTCCGAAGGAACCTCATGCCATCACCACCCCGTGCACCTCAACGGGTGCACGACCCTGAGGCGGCCCTGACCCGGTGGATGCGGTCGCCGGCGTACAAGGAATGGCGGGCCGGCGTCGAGTCGGTTCGTGGTTGCCTCCAGCCCGTCCGCCTCGTCGGCAAGTGGGAGGTCCGCCACCTCGGCACCGGGGACCTGATCGCCGCGCGGCAGGGCCGGGTGTGGGCCTCCTGCGGCACCCGCCGCGCTGCGGTCTGCCCGACCTGCGCCGACCGGTACGCCGCCGACGCCTGGCACCTCATCCACGCGGGCATGAACGGCGGCAAGGGCGTCCCCGACACCGTCGCCCGGTCAACCCGACTGTTCGTGACCCTCACCGCTCCGTCGTTCGGCGCGGTCCACAACCGGCCCGGCAAGCGGCCCTGCTCCTGCGGGCGCTGGCACCCGGAAGGGCATCCGCTGCTGGGTAGCCCGCTCGATCCGGGCACCTACGACTACATCGGGGCGGTGCTGTGGCAGGCACACAGCGGGCAACTCTGGCACCGGTTCACCATCGCCCTCCGCCGGGCCGTCGCCGCCGCCGGTGGCCTCACCGTCCGCGCGTCCGGGGCGCACCTGCGGATCTCCTACGCGAAGGTTGCCGAGTACCAGCGGCGCGGCCTGGTCCACTTCCACGCCGTCATCCGCGCCGACGGACCCTCCGGCCCGGACTCGATGCCTCCGGCCTGGCTCACCCCGGACGTGTTGACCGACGCGGTCCGTACCGCGGCTTCGTCCGTCGAGCTGGACACCGTACGACCCGACGGAACCGCGCTGGTCCTCCAGTGGGGCAAGCAGGTCGACGTCAAGGACATCACCGCCACCGACATCGACGTCACCAACGACGGCGACGATGGCGACCAGGTCGTCAACGACACCCGGCTCGCCGGCTACATCGCCAAGTACGCCACCAAGGGCACCGGGGCCACCGAAACCGGTGACCGGCGCATTCGCTCACAGGCGCACATCGGTCTGCTGCGGGTGTCCGACCACCACCGGGCCATGATCCAAACCGCCTGGGACCTCGGCGGCCTCGACCAGTACACCGAACTCAAGCTGCGCCACTGGGCGCACATGCTCGGCTTCCGGGGCCATTTCCTCACCAAGTCGCGCATCTACTCGACGACCTTCAAGAACCTGCGGGCGGAGCGTCAGGCCCACCAGCTCCGCACGGCGCTCACCGACGCCGGCCTGCCCGAGGACACCCACGTCCTGGTCGCCAACGACTGGCAGATCCTCGGCATCGGCTACGACACCCCCGAGCAACTCGAACTCGCCTCCGCGATCGGTGACCGCATCCGCACGGCCCGACAGCAAACCAGAAAGGACGATGGTGATGGGAGTCGATAACAGTTTGCTGACGGTATCTGAGGTGCTGAAGGAGCTGCGGATTCCGCGTTCAACCTGGTACCTGTGGCGACAGACCGGCAGGGCTCCGCGTGTCTACAAGCTGCCGAATGGTGAGCTGCGGGTACGTCGCTCGGTGCTTGAAGCCTGGCTGAGTGACTTGGAAAGCGAAGCGGCGTGAAGAGCTTCGAGGTTCGGATCTGGGACATTGGCAAGCGCACGATCCGGGGAAAGGTGTGGTACCGGGTTCGTTGGACGGTGCAGGGTGCTTCCCGACCGTTCGAGGAGCTGTTTCAAAAGAAGGCGCTTGCTAGCTCCTTCCGCGCAGAGCTGGTCAAGGCTGCTAATGACGGCCAGCCGTTCGACACCGACACTGGTCGGCCGCTGGCTGAGGTGCGGGCACGTAACGCTGTTACCTGGTACGTGCACGTCCGTGAGTACATGGGCCGCAAATGGCCTCGCTTGGCCGCGAAGTCACGTCGAGGGACGGTCGAAGCGCTCACCGATGTAACGCTCCTCCTGGTCGGGTCGAAACGGCGCAACCGTCCCGACATGGCCGTGCTCCGCGAGGCGCTATACCGCTACGCCTTGATTCCTCGGAACTGGACTGAAGAGGTGCCCGCGTCACACGCTGACGCTCTGGCCTGGATCGAGCGTTCCTCGTTGCTCGTCACCGAGTTGGAAAGTCCGGCCACGGTGCGCCGTGTTCTCGACGGGTTGTGCCTCAGACTCGACGGTAAACCTGCGGCTGCGAGCACGGTCCGCCGTAAGCGGGCGATCCTCTACAACGCGATCGGGTACGCGGTCGAGCTGGGTCGTCTGGACGCGAACCCGATCGATCGTATTCAGTGGACTGCCCCTGAGGTTGCCTCAGCCGTCGATCGGCGGGTGGTCGCCAACCCGGCTCAGGTCGTTGCGCTCTTCGCGGCGGTGGCGGCGCTCGGCAGCCGGGCCGATCGGGTGACCGCCTTCTTTGGCTGCCTCTACTACGCGGGTACTCGTCCTTCGGAAGCCGCCGACCTGCGCCGTTCTGATTGTGAGCTGCCGGGCCGTTGCGTCATCTGCGGTGACGGCCTGGTCGACGTGACCGCCTTGCCGGCTGGCTCGTGCCAGCACGAGAAGATCGAGTATGGCTGGGGCAGGATCACCCTTAGCGGTACTGCTCCCAGGGCCGGCAAGGCGTGGACCGACGATGGACAGCCTCACGAGCGGCGCGGCCTTAAGCATCGGGCACGCAACGACACCCGTCCGGTGCCGATCCCACCGCCGCTCGTCGCGCTCCTGCATCGACACATCACCGAGTACGGCACAGCCCCGGACGGCCGGCTGTTCCGAGGTCTGCACGGCGGGCCGTTGTCCGAGTCCGTCTATGACCGGTGGTGGAAGCTCGCGCGGGAGAAGGCGCTAACCCCCGCTCAGGCCGCTTCGCCTCTGGCACGCCGCCCGTACGACCTGCGCCACGCGGCTGCCTCGCTCTGGCTGAACGCTGGCGTCCCGGCTACCGAGGTCGCTCGCCGGCTGGGCCACAGCGTCGCCGTGCTGCTGCGGGTCTACGCCAACTGCATCGACGGGGGAGAGGACGGGGTTAACGACCGGATCGGCAAGGCGCTCAGCTGAGACGTTCCCGCTGCGGGAGCATCACGGGAACGCGGGGGGTTGAGTCCTCATGATCGACGCAAAGTAGCTGGTCGGAGGGGGTGTGGTTCCCAAGATCGTGCGTTCCCTGTAAATCCGTCGCGAAAGCTACAGAGGTTCGAATCCTCTACCCGCCACCAGGTGCACAGAGGAGCCCCTTACCTGATGAAACACAGGTGAGGGGCTTCTCTCGTCGATCCCACTGAGTCTCACTCAGTGCCGTTGGATCTCCCTCGTCACGGCAAATACGCGGCAGAGTTCGGTCAAGATCCTTCCTGGTCCTCGATCCTGAGCGCGTTCTCGATCCGCCTCTTGGCGGCCTCCTGCTGACCGTCGATGCACTTCGCGTAGACCTTCATCAGGACGTGCACACTGTGCCTGGCCCACTCGGCGACCTGCGGAGCGAGAACCCCGGGCTGCCGTCCGAGTCGTGTAGTAGAAGCTCGCCAGGGAGAGGGCGCTGACCGAAGCGCAGGTCGCCTCGCCGCTCGTTCGCCGGCCACACGACCTACGTCACGTGGCGGCCTCGCTCTGGCCGAACACCGGCGTCCTGCCGAGCGAGGCTGCCCGGAGCCTGTGCCACGGCGCCGCCGTCCTGCTCCCGGTCTACGCCAACTGTATCGACGGGGGAGACGACATCATGAATGGCAAGATCAGCGATGCGCTCGCATATGTGCCGGCGGTTCGAACCGGCAGAGGTGGGAGTCGGGATAAATAGAGAGGGGCGGTGGACCGTCGATCGGGAGCGGCTTGACCAGGCGGGGACACTCGTAATCATGTGGCGACCATGTGTAGCTTGCTCGGCGTCGAGGGTTTCAGCTCAGGCGGGCGGTACACGGTGAAGGTGCATTCTGCCTGCGATCGGGAGGTGGCAACGGCGGGCACCCGAAGCCTTGCACCAGTACGGCGATATCGAGACCGCGCCATGTGGTTGACGCTTATCCCGCTGCTCCTAGCGCTGGTACTCGCGGGCTGCAACCCGGAGGGGGAGGGTAAGGGCAAGGTCAAATACAAGCCTGCGCTGCTGCCGGTGGCCCTGACAGTCGGTCCGGATGGCGTTGCGGTTGAGGGCGAGACGAGCATCGTCACCCCGATCGGCGAGTTCTCGATCGGAGCGGAGTACTCCCTCCCACCTCGAGACGGAAGCACGATCTACGTCTTGCTTCGGGACCGCAAGAAGGGTGCCACCGGGTTCGACAGTGTGTTCAAGGTTCAGACCGGACGCGACCAGCTCACCGTGGTCGTGAACGGAACCACCACCATCCAGGTCAACGATGGCCAAGTCTTGATCGACGTCACCGGTGGCGCTGTCAAGAGGATCCAGTTCAAGCGAGTGGATCAAGCGAAAGTGAAGGAAGGTGGGGACTCGTACTGGTCCAGCGTTGGCGTGAAGTGGAGCCAGGGCTGGGACTCCTCCCTCTACAAGCCCTTCGTGCTCACCCGCTGGGCATACGACGACTCGACAATCGACAAGTGGTACGGCCTGGGGTTTGTCTGGTTCCTGCTGCGCTTGGCGCTCACCCTCGTGCTGCTGCTCGTAGATTTGGTGCTGAGTTCGATCTTCTTGCTGGCGCAGATCGCCTATTTGATCTTCGGCTCGACTGGACGGAACGTTGTATGGGGGGTTGTCATCCTGCTGGCGGTCATCGGGGTGATCCGCGGGTTCCTCTACTACTGATCTGGACGTTCTGCGCGTGGGTGGATTGTGGATGGCTAGCACCTCAGTCTCGTATCCGTCCCCTCCGACCGGTCGACTGGGCCGACCGTGTCATACACGTGTCGCTTTTCGATCATGTTCGCCAGGGAGCGAGGCCCGATCCAGCGGGTGCCTGTCGGGCGGCAAACCGGGTGCACGCGGCCAGCGTGGCGTCGTCGGACGCCTTGGCGCGCGGCCACCGTCTGCCGTGCGGATCGCCGGCCTCCGCCGCCCGGACCCGCCGGATGATCTCGGCTGGCCCTTCCACAGCGATGAGCGCGAGAACTGCCGGCCAATCTGCCAGGGCGAAGTGGTCCACGATGCGGCTGGCCCCGTCACTGAGTAAGACAGCACCCCTGACTCCCGAGACGGGCAGACTCCCGGTCAGCGCTTCCGCCGCCACCCCCGGGTCGTCGGCAGCGACCCAGAAGCCGCCGGGCTGGTTGCGGTGGGCGCGGAGGGCTTCGATGTACTCGCGGAGCGCCCGGTCGTGTTCGACGGTTCCGTTCGGGGCGGCGTCCATCGCGGCACGGTAGCGGCTACCGACGGCATCGACCCGGCCATCGGTGATCACTTCGGGGGCGTCCCCGACGTGGTCGAGGACCAGCACGGAGTCTGCGAGCGCGAGGTAGTCAGCGCGGTCGTCGTCGATCCGGAAGATGGTGACGGTCGCGGAAGGGCTGCTCGGGTCACTGATGTCGCAGGTGTCCCGGTGCGTGTCGGCAACCTGCGCGATCGCCTGACCGAGGATGGCGGTGAGGTCCTGGCCGTCGTCGGCCGCCAGTTGGCCGAGCAGCGCCCCGCCGAGCCGGCGGGTATACCAGGCGACGCCGTGGAGACAGGTCGATGTGGTGCCGGACACGCCGGCACCATCGAGCAGGACGACGGCATTCGGTACGGCACCGGTGAAGTCTTCGTTGGGCTGGTCGGGCTTGGCCGGGCTGGTTGCCATGACCACCTGCATCAGCGTCCTCCACGCAGTCCAGAGCCGATGATCCGATCCGGCGGCGAGCGTCGGTGGCCAGCTTCGACTCAATGACCCTCAGGATGGGCCAGCCATCCCACTCACCCGGGTACGAGGATTGCTGATCGATGTGAAGTGTGGGTTATCCGATTTCGGTGGAACGTTTCCGGGTCAGGGTGACTCCGGCGAGGACCAGGGCGATGCCGGCCACGATTGCGGTCGTGACGGCTTCGCGGAGGAAGGCCCAACCGAGAAGCACCGCGACGACGGGCAGCAGGTAGGTGACCACCGAAGCGGCGGTCGGCCCCTCGTCGTCGATGATGCGGTAGTTCAGGACGTAGGCGGCCCCGGTGCCGAGCACCCCGAGGACGAGCAGGCTCGCCACCGCGTCGAGCCGCCACACCGGCGACTCCAGTCCGGCGAACGGCAGCGCCGGGACCAGCAGAACGGCAGCCGCGCCGAGCTGAGCCGCCGACAGCATGAGCGGCGGTATTCCGCGCCCGGTCAGGAACCGGCCCATGTAGACGTAGCCGAGCCCGTAGCTGGCGGCTGCGGCGAGGCAGGCGAGGCCGCCCCAACTGGCGATCTCGCTCGCGGACTCCCACGGCGAGAAGATGACCACGACCCCGAGGAACCCGAGGGCGAAGCCGGCGGCCTTCTTGACGGTGACGGCCCGGTCGACGCCGACGAGGAATGCCAGCAGCAGCGTCCACAGCGGCGTGGTCGCGTTCAGCACCCCCGCCACGTTGGAGCCGATCGTCTCCTCCGCGACGCTGAACAACAGGTACGGCACGGCGTTGGCGACCATGGCGGCCACGAACAGGTGACCCCAGAGTCGCTTGTGCCTTGGAAAGCGGAGTCCCCGGGACAGCGCGATCGGGGTCAGGACCAGGAAGCCGAGCAGGAGCCGGGCGAACACGATCTGCACCGGGTTGAAGCCGCGCAACGCGAGCTTGATCCAGAGAAAGCCGGAACCCCACAGCAGCGCGAGACCGGCCACCCGGGCGATACCTGCCCGAGTGACCCGCCGGTGGTCAGTCCTCAACGGGCATGTCGTAGTCCAGGCCGTTCACGTCGGCGCGCATGACGAACCGGGTCACCTCGAAGGCTCGCCCATCACCATCGAAACTCGTGTGCAGCAACTCGATCACGGGTACGCCCGGCGGCATCGAGAGCCCCTTCACCTCTTCGGGCGTCGGCATGCGGGCACTCACCTCCTCGCGGATACGCGCGATCGGGTAACCGAGATCCTCGAACCGCTGGTAGATGCTGCCTCGGCCGAGCTTTTTCTCACTCGCCAGTGGTGATCCCTCGACCACCGTGGTCGGGATGTAGGTCACTCCGACCTGCATGGGCTCGTCGTCGGCGAAGTACCAGTTCTCTCGCCGGATGACCTCCTGGCCGGTGTCGAGCCCCAGCCGTTGGGCGACTTCGGCGGGCGGCTGGACGGTGGTCACCGACCGGCACTCCGTGTGCGGGATGCGTCCCTGCCGCTCCACCTCGATGCGGAACGGCGAAAGTCCCGTCTCGTTCCGCGCCCGGCGGGAGTACCGGTCACGACCCATCCTCATCAGCGGACGCCGCAGGCGTACGAACACGCCTCGGCCGTGTTGGGCCTGGGCAAGGCCCTCGGCCTGCAAGATGCCCAACGCCTCTCGGGCGGTGTTGCGGGCCGTGGCGTATCTGGCGGCCAGATCGCGTTCGGAAGGTAGTTGGTCGCCGTCGCCGAGGTCACCGCGCATGATCGCGGCCCGTAGCTCCTCGGCGATGCGGCGGCTCGGAGGCTGCCGCTCCTGCTGGTCACTCATCGGATCACCACTCCTCAAGGTGGTATCCAGGCTAGCGCAACTGGCTCAAGCCAGCTATTGACAGCCTGCCACCCTTCATCGAAGCTGGCTTAAGCCAGTTGCCGCCAATGTCGGTCCTGTCGTGAGCCGGTCTTGGACTCAGGCCGTTCGGAGGGCCAGGCCATGCCGCTGGCAGCCAAGCAACCCGGGGTCCTCGCCCCGGTTACCTGTGGAGGTGTGATGTCCGGCACTCATCGTCGATGCGATTGGTTCTCGTCCTGGCGGTCTCGAAGGCGTTCACCGTCACGACCTGTCCGCCGCAACGCCCCGCCGGGCCCGTCCACTGCACCTCCGCTCGCCACGCCATGGTGGTCGGTCGGGGTGACCCGCGAACTGCCCACCCTGCGGTGTGCCCCGCTGCTGACGGTGGGCCAGGCACGTCGGGGTAACGGTGGGCGGTGGTGGCGATGACCCGTACCGGTAAGCCGACCACCACCCACCCGCCGTGGTGTACCCCCGAGCGGTGCGGTTTCCTGGTTCCGCCGGTGATGCCGCACATGGCCCGCCGGCATCGTGGCCCGATGCTGCGGGTCGGTGAGAGTCGGGCGAGTGGCCTCGTCGTCACGTACCTCATCAGTGCGGAAGTCCCGGGTGCGCCGCTCGTCGGGGTGCACGCGACCTGCCGGGCCGGCAACGCGTGGGCCGAGTTGTCCCTGCCCCAGGCCGCCGAACTGGCGGACCAGTTGCGCGACCTGCTGACCCAGGCCGCCGACCGGGGCGATCCGGGCCGGGGCGACGGTGGCCCGTCGGGGGCCGATCGGGTCGCTGGTCAGGGTGACGGCCGTCCGGGGGTCGGCGATGAGTGAGGGTGGTCGGCCGGTCGTCTGTCCGGTGTGGTGCCGGGGGTGCGGGCCGAACGACCCGATGCACCGGGGGTTCCTCGCCACCGTGGGGCGGGAGCGGACCGGCTGGGTGAGCCTGCAACTGCTCGTCGACCGGTTCATCAGGCGCGAACCGTCGATCAAGCTGGACGCGACCCGGTACGGCGGCACCCGGGCGGTGCTGCTGTCGAGCGGGCAGGTGGACCGGCTCATCGAGGAGTTGACCCAGGCGCGGCGGCTGATGCGGGCACCGGTCGGCCCGCCGGGGCGGGCGGGGGAGCGGCGGTGAACGGCGGTGGCCCGCAGCGCCCCGGGGCGGCGGCGTCGGCGAGGATCGCGGGATGTCCGACGAGCGCTTCATGCGCATCCACAGCCCCGAGTTCCAGGCGATGGCCGCGAGGGTGTTGCGGGCCACCGAGTTGACCTCCCGGCTGAACGTGCTGCCCTTCACCGACGAGGCCGGCCGGGCGGAGTTGTTGGCGCAGCTCCTCGGCCGGCCGCTGCCGGCGCGGGTGACCATCTATCCGCCGTTCTACACCGATCACGGCCTCAATCTGGAGATCGCGGAGCGGGTGTTCATCAACCAGAACTGCACGTTCCTCGACTACGCCGGCATTCGGCTCGGCGAGGGCGTCATGGTCGGTCCGAAGGCCACCTTCATCACCCTCGGCCACCCGGTCGACCCCGTGCAGCGGCGGGAGTGGCTGACCGGTGCGCCCATCGACGTGGCGGAGAACGTCTGGATCGGGGCCGGCGCGACGATCCTCCCCGGCGTCCGCATCGGCCGGGACGCCGTGGTGGCGGCCGGCGCGGTGGTCGCCGACGACATCCCGCCCGCCACCCTGGTCACCGGCCCCAAAGCGACGGTACGCCGCCAGTGGTGACCCCACCCGCCTTGCCGGTGGGCCGGGATGACCTCACCCGCCTCGCCCGGGGGCCGATGTAGCGGTATTCAGGCTGGCCGGACACCGCTACGTCGCCTCCCCTGAGTCGATCGTGCGTCCCGCTCCGCCCGGCGCCGTCGGTTCCGTTATGCAGCCCGTCGCGACCGGGTCGGTCAGCGGCCGTCGCGGTCGGGCCGCGCCGACTCCGGCGTGGCCTCGTGGCCGGGCATGCCGTGGGTACGCCGCCGCTGCTTCATCTCGGCCTCGTAGAGGTGCCGCCGACCGCCGGCCAGCTTCTCCCGGGCGTCCCGTTCGATCTCCTGGAACGTGGCGTAGTAGCCGTCGTCGAACTCCTCCACGATCTGGAACGTCCACCGGCCGGGCAGTAGGTTGCGCCCCAGCAGCTCGTGTTCGACCCGGTCGGCCACCTCGTCGTGCCCGGCCCCGCGCAGCAACTCCACCACCCGGTCCAGGGTGAGATCCGCGCCGCCGACGAGCTGGTGCGCGGAGTAGAGGTGCCCGCGCACCCGGTGGATCGTCTCCAACGCCTCACTCAGCTTGCCCAACGCCTCGACCGTCGCGTCGTCGACTCCCGCCGGCCGCGCGTGCTCCTCGTCCATCGCACCGTTCTGACCTACCATAACCCCCGACATACCCCCAAACCATCCCAGGTATCCCCTGGTCGCGGTGCGAGCAGCGCGGCCGGGCGGAGTCCCTGGCGGCCGGAACACCACGGACGTCGAGGCGGCAACTCGGCTGACGGCGGTGGCTCAGTCGTTCTCCGCTGTGCCGCCGATCAGCCGCCGCGCTTCGGCGACCACGTCCGCATCGACTCCGGCAGCCGCATCGTCCGGGTACGGCTGCCCGTCGTGGACGACGGCCTCGACGATCTCGTACGCGTACTCAAGGTCGATGAGCCCGGCCGCCAGCGGAGTCCCGTCCCGGGTGATGAACCCGTACGCCCAGGAGGTGAGGGCGCGGGCGGTGATCGTCCGGTCGAGCAACCGGCGGGCCATGATCCGGACGGCTTCGTCCTCACCCGCCCGGCTGCCCTGCGGGAAGAAGGTCAGCGAGAGTTCCGCCAGCGTATCCCCGAGCCACCGACGTAGTTCGTCGCTCTCGCCGCCTGGATCGGCCGAAATGCCCGCAAGGATCCGAAGCGTCGGGCTGTCCACCCCCGCTATCAGGCAGTCGCAGGCCGCCTCGACCACCTCGGCCGGCGTGCCCGACCCGACGCTCCACAGGACGGCGGCCTCCTGGAGGCGGGTGAGCACATCGTCTGGTTGCACCGGCACATGGTCCGCCGTCACGCCGACGTTGTCTCCGGGATAACCACCCGGCGAGCCATCCGCTTCTCGCAGTAGCTCGCCGTACTTGAAAACCCTGGCCCGAAATTCAAGTAAAGCGGCAGATACTGCAAATTGCCTGATAGCAGTGGTGCTGTGCGGATGGCGTACGGATGGTCCACCTGTCCTCGTCAGTCCGCCAGTCGGAAGGCCAGCTGCGTCTTCCACGTGCTCCGGTCCGGGTCGTCGTCCGGGCCGAGGTGGTAGATCTCCAGCCGGCAGCCCCAGTGCTCGCCCGCCCCGGTGTCGCTGACGTCCCAGCGCAACCCGTTGCGCTCCGCCCACTCCAGGAACGCCCCGGTCACCGCGACCAGTTCGTCGGGGTCGCCGACGTGGGTGGTGGTGAGGTAGCGGCCGGCCGGCAGCACGCCGGTCCGCATGGGCGTCTCGACCGTGATCTGCGCGTCGGCCGGGACCGGCACCCCCGCCTCGACCTCAAGCTCCCGCGCCATGTCGATCACGTGGTAGCGCAGGAAGTCCGGGCCGGCCGGGGCGATCCCCTGCGCCGCCAGCCAGCCGAACAGGTCCGACAGGGCATCCGCGGCATCGCCGATGGTCCCCATCGTCACCGTGCGTCGGATCCCCACGTAGGGCTGGACCGCCCGTTCCTCGATCACCGGCGTCACCGGTGTCTGCGATGTCATGGATTCACGACACCATCGGGGTGCGACATCACGGGGTCCGACCGCCTCTGGCGGGTGTTTCGCCTGCTCGCGCCAGCTCGCCACCGTTAGCGCGTTTTGTCGTTGATCTGGTGCGGAGTCCGTCGACTCCCGACAGGCCGCTTCCGTACCTGACGAAATGAGCTATGGTGATCGATGTGACGGTTCCGGGAGCAGTCGTCGCGACCCTCGAATACGACGGTCGCCCTGCCGCCCGGGCAGCGGCCCCGCGCCGTTAAAGATCGGGTTTGCGTCGATAGTGACATTGGGCGATTCGTGGAGGCTGTTACCCGTCCTGGTGCCGCTGATCTGGCACGGGGAGGTGACGGCGGTGGTCCGAACGGCGGAACCTCTCCGCTGCTCGGACCAGCGCCGCTCTCCCCGCTTTTCTGGGTACCCGAGGTGTGGCACGATCGTGGAACCTCCACCATCCCCCGTGAACACTCTCTCGACAGGAGCAATCATGTCTGGTCGAAGGCTGGGCCGGCTGTTTGGCTCGCTCCTCGTGCTCGCCACCATCCTCGGTGGACTCGCCGTAGCCGGCGTTCAGTCCATCGACGGCAGCGCGCAAATGGCGGACGTCGTCTGGACGATGGGCGGCGCGCGCTAAGCCCCCGCGTCGTCCCCGCTCCCGGTGTACTGGGGGTGACGTCTCTCAGGGAGAGGGTGGCGCATGGCCAGCCGAGATCAGCGGCGTAAGTCCACCGAACGCGCCTGGTTCATCACCGCCCCCTTGGCCTTGCTGGCCATCGTCTTCAGCACCGCGATCGGTGTCCTGCTTCCCGAGTTCGGGGAGTGGGGCTTGGCGTTCGTGCTCTTCGTGGCGATGACGGGGATCAGCATCCCGGTTCTCAACGTGATCGTCCGGCGGCAGTCGGTCGGGGTGACGTTGACCGAGGTGCCCCTCGTCGTCGCGCTCTTCTTCCTGCCACCGCTGACGGTGGTGCTGATCTACACGCTCTCCGTGCTGATCTGGAGCGCGTCGCACCGGTTCGCTCCGGCCAAGCTGTGGTTCAACGTCGCGAAAGCGGCGGCGGCCACCTCGCTGGCCGGGCTGCTCCTGCTGGCCCTGCCCCCGATCAAGGGGGTCGGGCCGGGGACCTGGGGCAGCCTGTTCCTGGCGGTCAACACCATCACTCTGGTCAGTCTGCTCTCGGTGGCCGGGGTGCACGTACTGCTCCAGGGCTGGCAGGCCGGCCGGGAGGCGCTGCGTACCGCGCCGTCGGTCTTCCTCACCACCTCCATCAACGCCTCGGTCGGCCTGCTCGTCCTGATCGCGTTGAAGACCACCTGGTGGTCGGCGCTGCTGCTGGCCGCGTTGTTCGCGGCGTTGTTCCAGGTCTACCGCTCCTACTCGCAGTTCTTCCGGCAGCACCGCACCCTCACCGGCATGTACGACCTGACCCGGTTGCTCACCAACAGCGCCGAGGGGGCGATCGCCGACATCCTCCTGGACCGGGTACGGGGCCTGATGCAGGCCGAGTACGCCACCCTCTGGCTGCCCGCCCAGCGCCGGCACCCCGAGGTGCTGCTGACCGCCCGGGTCGACACCCCGGGCCTGCTCGACGTCGCACCCACCCCGACGGTCTTCCGGGAACAGGCCCGTGAGCTGGGCAAGACGCTGTCCATCGGCCGACTGCTCGGCGACGACACCGCGCTGCGTCGTGAGGTGGGCGCCCAGCAGGTCAAGGACGCCATCGTGGTGCCGTTGCGGTCCGGCCAGGCGGTGATCGGCACCCTGGAGGTGACCAACCGGCTCAGCGACATCGGCCACTTCACCACGAGCGACATCCCCGTCTTCGAGACCGTCGCCGCGCACGCCGCCGTCGCCCTGGAGAATTCCCGGCTGGTCGACCGGCTGCGGCACGACGCCTACCACGACGCGCTGACCGGCCTGCCCAACCGGCGGCGGATCACCGCCGCGCTGGCCGAGGCGGTCAAGATCCGCGCGCCGGGCGAGGTGGTCGCCGTGCTGCTCTTCGACGTGGACGGGCTGCGGCAGGTCAACGAGTCGTTGGGGCACGCGGCGGGGGACAAGGTCCTCGTCGAGGTGGCCGAGCGGTTGCGCGCCTGCGCCCCGTCGTCGGCCCTGGTGGGTCGGGCCGGGGGCGACGAGTTCCTGGTGACGCTGCGGCTGGAGAACGCCGAGGCGGCCCTGGAGCTGGCCGGCCAGCTCCGCGAGCAGATCCGCGACGAGATGGTCTTCGACGCGCTCACCCTCGACGTGGACACCGCCGTCGGGGTGACCGTGCATCCGGATCACGGCAGTGACGCCGCCGTGCTGCTGCAACGGGTCGACCTGGCGGCCACCGCGGCCAAGGCGGTGCCGGGCAGCGTGCAGCTGTTCAACCCGGCGCTGGAGTCGCGGTCGCTGCGCCGGCTCGGGCTCGCCGGTGACCTGCGTCGCGCTCTCGACGAGGGGGAGCTGGAGGTCTACTTCCAGCCGAAGGTGACCCTGCGGGACCGTCGCCTGCTCGGGGTGGAGTGCCTGGCCCGCTGGGAGCATCCGGCGCACGGCACGGTCTCCCCGGAGGACTTCGTCGCGGTGGCCGAGCACACCGGCCAGCTGGGTCGGCTCACCGAGTTCGTGCTGCGCGAGGGGCTGCGCCGCAGCCGGGACTGGAGCCACACCGGGCAGCCGCTGGCGGTGGCGGTCAACATCGCCGCCCGTTCGCTGACCGACCGGCACTTCCCGGACCGGGTGGGGGAGCTGCTGACCGAGTACGGCGTCCCGCCGCAGCTGCTGACCGTCGAGATCCCGGAGGCGGCGGTGCTGGACGGCACCGAGCGGCCCATCCCCACCCTGCGCCGGCTGCGGGACCTCGGCGTCCGGCTGGCGGTCGACGACTTCGGCACCGGCAACTCGTCGCTGGCCCAGCTGCGCCGGCTGCCGGTGCACGAGGTGAAGGTCGACCAGTCGTTCGTGCAGGGCATGGCGACCGACCCCGGGGACCTGGCGATCGTCAACGCGGTGGTGTCGCTGTCCCAGCAGTTCGGCCTGTCCGTGGTGGCCGAGGGGGTGGAGAGCGAGCTGACCCTCGAACTCCTCCAGGACATCGGCTGCGAGATCGGGCAGGGCTTCCTGTTCAGCCGGCCGCTGCCGTACGAGCGGTTGGAGGCCTGGTTCGGTGCCCAGGCGGACCAGGAGGCGACCGGCGCGGATGAGCTGCCGAGGCTCCGCGTAGTGCCCTGAGCTGTGCCGACGCGGTATCGGGGGATCCCATTTCACCCCCGGCGCGGTGCCGTGTAATGTATCCCCTGCGCGACGCCCTCCGGGGTGATCGGGTAGGCCCCCTTAGCTCAGTCGGCAGAGCGTCTCCATGGTAAGGAGAAGGTCTACGGTTCGATTCCGTAAGGGGGCTCAGAGGGTCCTTTGGGATCCGCCTCGGCGGTGTAGCTCAGATGGCAGAGCAAGCGGCTCATAATCGCTGTGTCGCCGGTTCAATTCCGGCCACCGCTACTCTCGTCCTCCGGGCTCATCCCCGGTGGTGAGTGGGACGGGCGCCATAGGCGCCCACTTTGCATGTCCAGGCATCTTCCGCGTAGGCTGATGCGCTGTAGTTGATATCCGTAGCGAGGAAGGCACTCCGCCGTGGCGAAGGCGACCGATGTCCGGCCGAAGATCACTCTGGCGTGTGTGGAGTGCAAGGAGCGCAACTACATCACGCGTAAGAACCGCCGTAACGACCCGGACCGCATCGAGCTGAAGAAGTTCTGCCCCCGGGACGGCAAGCACACCGCCCACCGCGAGACCCGCTGACCCTCGGCCGGCCACCGGCCGGCCCGGTCCGCAAGCGATCACCCCGGACGCCGATCCGCACGGATGGCGCGGCCTTCACAGCCGCCTGCCCGTACGGGTCGGCGTTCGTGCGTCCCGTGTAGGTTCGGCGGCATGTCCCTGGACCCGTCCTTCGTCGGCCGGACGTATCCGCCGACCGCCCCCTACCAGGTGGGCCGAGAAAAGATCCGCGAGTTCGCCACCGCCATCGGAGCGACCGAGCCGGCCCACCACGACCCGGCGGCGGCCCGTGCCCTCGGCCACCCGGACGTGGTCGCCCCGCCCACCTTCCCGGTCCTGATCACCATGGCCGCCAGCCAGCAGATCGTCGACGATCCGGCGCTCGGGGTCGACTACAGCCGGGTGGTCCACGGCGACCAGCGCTTCGCGTACACCCGGCCGGTGGTGGCCGGGGACGAGCTGGTCTGCGTGAACACCATCGAGGAGATCAGCAACCGGGGTGGGCACGCCTTCCTGACCACCCGCACCGACGTGACCACCTCGGCCGGTGAGCCGGTGGTCGCCGTCTGGTCCAAGCTCGTCGTACGTGGGGAGTCCTGACGTGGAACTGTCGACCCGGACGTTCCGGGTGACCCGGGCGGACCTGGTCCGCTACGCGGGCGCCTCGGGCGACTTCAACCCGATCCACTGGAACGACCGGACCGCCACCAGGGTGGGTCTGCCCGGGGTGATCGCCCACGGCATGTTCACCATGGCGCTGGTCGGTCGGGCGGTCACCGAGTGGGCCGGCGCACCCGACGCGGTGGTCGAGTTCGGGGTGCGCTTCACCCGGCCGGTGGTCGTCCCGGACGACGACGAGGGCACCGAGATCACCGTGGACGCGGTGGTCAAGGAGGTCACCGAAGCCGGGCTGACCAGGCTCGATGTGACCGCCCGGTGCGGTGAGGAGAAGATCCTTTCGCAGGCGCGGGCGGTCGTGCGGACGACCGGCTGACGGCCTGTCGAAACGTACCGGGCGGGACCGGTTGGGAAAGTCGGGGCGCTACCCGTACACTGGTCCGCCGTGGGGCAAGTGACCCCTGCCCGGCCGTGCAGGTCGGGTGGGGAGAGCGTTGCCGCACAGGGGTGTAGCTCAATTGGCAGAGCAGCGGTCTCCAAAACCGCAGGCTGCAGGTTCAAGTCCTGTCACCCCTGCGCCTCAGGCCTGACCGTTCCCGTGGGTCGCGCCGCCGCAAGGCGGCGTCCGGCCCGTGGTGGTGGCATCGGCGGGGTGGTTCCGGGGCGACCCGGGGCCCTTCGTCCGGTCCGCCGGCCGCGGCCCGTCGCGGGACGGTTGGTCCGGCCGGCGTGACCAGCGCCGCGTACGCCTCCCGGCGTACGAACCGACATCCCGCGACGGAGGGCGAAGTGGCCGAGAGCAAGCGGCGCGGCGAGGACGCCGGCGACGACGGTCTGCGCGACGAGCGCGACGAGGTCGTCGACGAGGTGACCGCCGACAACGACGCCCCCGACGACGACGCCACCGACGCGGACGAGCCGGTATCCCGGGGCGGCACCGCGACCCGGTCGCGGACCCGTGCGGGTGCTGCCGACAGCAAGCCGAAGACCCGGTCCGAGACCGACCGGGTGGGGCCGTTCGCCCGCATCGCGCGTTTCTTCCGCGAGGTCGTCGCCGAGCTGCGTAAGGTCATCTGGCCGACCCGCAAGGAACTGCTGACCTACACCGCTGTGGTGGTCACCTTCGTCGCGGTGATGCTGACGATCGTGGGCCTTCTCGACTTCGCCTTCGCGAAGGGCGTGCTGTGGGTCTTCGGCAGCCCCAGCTGACCGGCCGACTGAGCCGATAGTGACGGAAGTGAGCAAGCGTGCCTGAGTACGACGAGACCGCCGGGACCACGGACGACCAGTCCACGGTCGCGACGGCGGCGAGTGACGAGTCGGTCGAGGCCGCCAGCGAGCCGGAGTTCCCGACCACGGAGCCCGAGCCGGACGAGGACTACGACCCGGTCGCCGAGCTGCGCCAGAAGCTGCGCTACGCGCCCGGCGACTGGTACGTGGTGCACTCGTACGCCGGTTACGAGAACAAGGTCAAGACCAACCTCGAGACCCGGATCACCTCCCTCGACATGGAGGAGTTCATCTACCAGGTCGAGGTGCCGACCCGGGAAGAGGTCGAGGTCAAGAACGGCAAGCGTTCCCAGATCCAGGCCAAGGTCTTCCCCGGTTACATCCTGGTCCGGATGGAGCTGACCGCGGAGTCCTACTCGTGTGTGCGCAACACGCCGGGGGTCACCGGCTTCGTGGGGGCGACCGACCGGGCCGACCGGCCGGCACCGTTGAGCCTCGACGAGGTGCTCAAGTGGCTGGCTCCGGCGGTGGAGACCGAGCAGAAGAAGGCCAAGCCCGAGATCAGGGTCCTCGACTTCGAGGTGGGCGACTCGGTCACCGTCACCGACGGGGCGTTCGCCTCGCTGCCGGCGACGATCAGCGAGATCAACGCCGACCAGCAGAAGCTCAAGGTGCTGGTGTCGATCTTCGGCCGGGAGACCCCGGTCGAGCTGAACTTCAACCAGGTCGCCAAGATCTGACGACGTTCGTCGCCGGCGGTGGGGCAGCAGCCCGCCGCCGGCGACGTCGTTACCCCCGGCGCGGACCTCGGCGCGGGGCGCTGTCGGGCGCTGCGCTACTCTTGAACGTCGTCGCTGTGGTACCGCGCTGACCGTGCGCGCCCGTGGCCGGCACCTTTCCCAGTTCCAAGCCCCAGGAAGTGACATGCCTCCGAAGAAGAAGCTCGTCAAGACGTTCACGCTTCAGCTGAAGGCGGGCCAGGCGACTCCGGCTCCGCCGGTGGGCCCCGCGCTCGGTCAGCACGGCGTGAACATCATGGAGTTCTGCAAGTCCTACAACGCGCAGACCGAGGCCCAGCGGGGCGACATCGTCCCCGCCGAGATCAGCGTGTACGAGGACCGGTCCTTCACCTTCGTCCTGAAGACCCCGCCCGCCGCCCGGCTGCTGCTCAAGGCCGCCGGCGTCGACAAGGGTTCCGGTGTGCCGCAGAGCCAGAAGGTCGGCTCGGTGAGCCAGGCCCAGGTGCGCGAGATCGCCGAGAAGAAGATGGTCGACCTCAACGCCAACGACATCGACCAGGCTGCGAAGATCATCGCCGGCACCGCCCGGTCGATGGGCATCGTCGTCAACGACTGACCCCGGTCGGTCCCCAAGATCAGTTCGTGGGAGGGCGCGCGTCACCCGCGGCCCGCCAGAGACCACAGGAGTAACCCGAGATGCAGCGCAGCAAGACGTACCGCAAGGCCGCCGAGGCGGTCGACAAGTCGAAGCTCTACACCCCGGCCGAGGCGGTCAAGCTCGCCAAGGACACCACCAGCGCCAAGTTCGACGCCACGGTCGAGGTCGCCATGCGCCTCGGCGTCGACCCCCGCAAGGCGGACCAGATGGTCCGCGGCGTGGTCAACCTGCCGCACGGCACCGGTAAGACCGCCCGCGTGATCGTCTTCGCCGCCGGCGCGAAGGCCGAGGAGGCCGTCGCCGCCGGTGCCGACGAGGTGGGCACGGACGAGCTGGTCGCCCGGATCCAGGGCGGTTGGCTGGACTTCGACGCGGCGATCGCCACTCCGGACCAGATGGCCAAGATCGGCCGGATCGCGCGGATCCTGGGCCCGCGCGGCCTGATGCCGAACCCGAAGACCGGCACGGTGACCATGGACGTCACCAAGGCCGTCTCGGACATCAAGGGCGGCAAGATCACCTTCCGGGTGGACAAGCACTCCAACCTCCACCTGATCATCGGCAAGGCCTCGTTCTCCGAGACCCAGCTGATCGACAACTACGCCGCGGTGCTCGACGAGGTCCTGCGCGCCAAGCCGTCCGCGGCCAAGGGCAAGTACCTCAAGAAGGTCACCCTGGCCACCACCATGGGTCCGGGTGTCCCGGTCGACCCGAACGTGGTGAAGAACCTCCAGGAGACCGGCGCCGAGGGCTGAGCCCGGCTTCTCCCGCGAAGGGCCCCGCCACGGACAGTGGCGGGGCCCTTCCGCATGTCGCACTGTGGCAGGCTCCTCCCATGCGACTGGAGAACGTCCGGCTTCGATACGGCCGGGGCGGCCCGTGGGTGCTGCGCGGCGTCACGGCCCGGCTCGACCCGGGCGAGGTGGCGGTGGTGCTCGGCCGCAACGGGGCCGGCAAGTCGACCCTGCTGCAACTCTGCGCGGGGGTGCTGCGGCCGGCCCGGGGCCGGGTGGTCGACCGGCCCCGGCACGTCGGCTGGGTGCCCGAGCGGTTCCCCGCCGACCAGCCCTGCACGGTGACCCGCTATCTGACCGCCATGGGCCGGGTCGCCGGCCTCGGCCGGGCCGACACCGACCGGGCCGTCGACCGGTGGACCGACCGGTTGGGGCTGACCCCGTTCCGCGAGGTCCGCCTGCCCGACCTGTCCAAGGGCACCGCGCAGAAGGTGGGCCTGGCTCAGGCGATGCTGCGCACCCCGGGCCTGCTGGTGCTCGACGAGCCCTGGGAGGGGCTGGACTCGGCCGCCCGGGGCCTGGTCCCCGAGCTGATCGACGAGGTGCTGGCCGACGGGGGAGCGGTCCTGGTCAGTGACCACCGCGGCGAGACGGTCCGGCTCCCCGGCGCCCGGCACTGGACGGTGGCCGACGGACTGGTCACCGAGGAGGCGGCCAGCGGCGATGCGGCCGTCGCCGTGGTCGAGGTCGCGGTGCCGGCCGCGCGGGTGGCCGGCACCGTCGCCCGGTTGCGCGCCGACGGCCACCACATCCTGCGGGTACGCGAACCTGCCACCCCGCCCACGCCGGTGCTCGTGCCGCCCACACCCGTCCCGTCCTCGTCGGTGGCTGACCCGTCTCCGGGGCGGGCCGGGGCCCCGGCCACCGGTGGGCCTGCGGGGGCGGCGGAGCCGTCGGTGGGCGCCCCGCCTCCTGACGCCGGGTCGACAGCCGACCCGGCGCGCAGTGGCCGGCCCGGGGAGGTGGCCCGGTGAGCGCGCTGGTCCGGATGCGGCTGGCCGGCTTCCTGCGTACCGGGCGGGCGCTGGCACCGGTGCTGGCCGGCCTACTCACCCTCGGCATCCTGTACGGCGGCGGCCGGGCCCGGCCGGCGGAGGCGTACGGCGTCAGCGCCGTGGTGCTCTTTCCGGTGTTGGCCTGGCAGGCCAAGATCCTGCTGGACGTCGAACCGGACGTGCAGCGCCGGCTGGCCATGGTGTCGGTGGGGCCGGCCCGCGAGTGGATCGCCGGGCTGCTCGCGGCCCTGGTCGCCGGGGTGGGCACGGTGCTGGTGGCGTTGGGATTCCCGTGGCTGGTCGGCGGGGTGACCACGCCGGGCCCGGGTGACCTGCCGGTGGTGGCGGCACTGGCGCTCGGGCTCTGGGCCCACCTGCTCGCCCTGCTGCCGGCGGTGGCCCTGGGCGCGCTGGCGAGCCGGGCGCTGACCCGCACCGCCGGCTACGGCGTCGCGGTGCTCGCGGTGGGTGCGGTCGGCACCCTGGCACTGGGCCTGCGCGGCTCCGTGGCGCCCTGGCTGGTGCCGCCGGTGCTGACCACTGCCCGGGCGCTCGCCGGCTCCCTGCCGGCCGGCACCGCCCTGCTGCTCTCCGGCTGGGCGCTCGCCTGGGCCGGGGTGGCGTTGACCGGCTACGCCTGGTGGCGGCGGACCCGCCCCTGACCCGGACCTGGAGGCAGCGATCCCCTGACCGTCCGCCGACCACCCACCCACCGTGGCGGGGCGTGGTGGGGTCCGATCTGGTCCGGCGTGTCATGGCTCCGCCTGGTCCGACGCGGCCTGACGTGCGGGGTGGGGCCCGATCTGGTCCGGCGTGTCATGGCTTCACCCGGCCTACGCGGCCTGACGTGGCTGGGGTCGGCGCGGCCCTGTCCTGATCCGGCTCGACGTGGCCTGACGTGGTTGGCTCGGCGCGGCCTTCTCCTGATCCGGCTCGGTCTGGTCGGGCCGTTGTTGCTCGACCCCGCACTGCTCCCGACCTGCCGGCACCCAGCCGGGGCTGGGGGTGGGGCGAGAGGGCGGGTGGGGGCGATTTGGCGATGGGTGGACGTGTCGCGTAACCTGGGCCGGTAGTTCCACCCAGAGACCGCTGGTCACCGTGCTCCGGCACGGTCGAAGGCTCCGCGACGACGGGCGACCCGCGCAGGGCGGTAAGCGTAATACGGTTCCTCCCCGTGGTCTGCCGACCATGGTGATCGCTCCGGTCCTCGCCCCGCGCGCCCTGCGCCGGGGCTTTTTCGTTGTCGTGACGCCTTCGGCGCCGTCGCAGGGCCTTGTGCTCCCCGACGGCGACCAGCTCCGAGTAACGAGAGAGGAGGGACATGGCGGACAAGCCGATCCGGGCCGACAAGGCCACGGCCGTCGCTGAGCTGACCGAGAGCTTCCGTACCTCGGGCGCTGCGGTGCTCACCGAGTACCGTGGTCTGACGGTTTCCCAGCTCACCCAGCTGCGGCGCTCGCTCGGCAAGGAGACCACCTACACGGTCGCGAAGAACACGCTGGCAAAGCGTGCCGCGACCGAGGCGGGCATCTCCGGCCTCGACGAGCTGTTCACCGGTCCTACCGCGCTGACTTTCGTTTCGGGCGACGTCGTCGAGGCGGCGAAGGGTCTTCGCGACTTCGCGAAGGCCAACCCGAAGCTCGTCATCAAGGGCGGTGTCTTCGAGGGCAAGGCCATTTCCGCGGCCGAGGTCACGAAGCTCGCCGACCTGGAGTCCCGTGAGGTGCTGCTGGCCAAGCTGGCCGGCGCGATGAAGGGCAACCTGAGCAAGGCCGCAGCCCTGTTCCAGGCACCGCTCTCCAAGGCCGCCCGTGCGGCGGCCGCCCTGGCGGACAAGAAGCGCGAGCAGGAGGGCGCCGAGGCGGCCTGAGGCCCTCCCGGCGCACCACGTTCTTAATTTTCATTGCGAGAAAGGACGCCAGACATGGCGAAGCTCAGCACCGACGAGCTGCTCGACGCGTTCAAGGAGATGACGCTGATCGAGCTCTCTGAGTTCGTGAAGCAGTTCGAGGAGACCTTCGAGGTCACCGCCGCCGCCCCGGTCGCGGTTGCCGCTGCCGGTGGTGCCGGTGGCGCCGCCGCCGCTCCGGTCGAGGAGGAGAAGGACGAGTTCGACGTCGTCCTCGAGGCCGACGGTGGCAAGAAGATCCAGGTCATCAAGGTCGTGCGTGAGCTGACCGGCCTGGGCCTCAAGGAGGCCAAGGACGCGGTCGAGGCCGCCCCGAAGGCGATCCTGGAGAAGGTCAACAAGGAGACCGCCGAGAAGGCCAAGGCCAAGCTCGAGGGCGAAGGCGCCAAGGTCACCCTCAAGTGACCTGAGGTCGACCTCGGGTCGACCTTGGCGGGGGCCGGCTCACGTGAGCCGTGGCACACCGCAAACTGAACGGGCGGTGATCCGACAACGGATCACCGCCCGTCATGCTTGGTGACTCCGGGTATCAGTGGCGTGAGCAGGGTGTTCGCACCCGGTGCGTGATGCGGTGGGGACTCTGGCGGGTAGCCCGTCCGTGGGAAACCCGCCGAGCAGCCGGAAGCAGGCTCTTGACGTGGCCCCGACCTGCCAGGCACGCTGACACCAGCAAGACCTTCCGCGCTTGCGACGGCCACCTCTTGGGTATTGGCTGCGGCAGTACCAGCAGCCGCTGCATCCGAGCGGCCCGACAGGAACTCGCGTTCCGAGCGGCCGGTGCGACCCCGGTTTTCCGGGGTGCCGAGGCACGTTCCGCGACGACCTGCGGGATGGGCTGGACAGCGGTTAGCCTCTCGGCTACACTGCTAGTTTGCGCTGCCTTCCGACTTGACCCCTGCTCGGAAATGTCCGGTTACGGATATTTCTGGTGGGGTCATTGGAGTGCACGCGTACCAGCCGTTCTGCAGCACCGGTCCTCGGAAGGACGCATCTTGGCAGCTTCCCGCCCTGCGAAGACCAGTCGTACGTCGAGCGCTTTCGCTCCCCGCCGAGTTTCTTTCGGCAGGATCACCGAACACCTCGAGGTCCCCAACCTCCTTGCCATCCAGAACGAGTCCTTCGACTGGCTCGTCGGCAACGAGGCTTGGCAGGGCCGGTCGGCGGACGACCCGCACGCACGCTCGGGTCTCGCGGAAATCCTCGACGAGATCAGTCCCATTGAGGACTTCTCCGGCACCATGTCGCTGTCCTTCTCGGCACCGCGCTTCGACGAGGTCAAGGCCTCGATCGAGGAGTGCAAGGAGAAGGACCTGACCTACTGCGCCCCGCTGTTCGTGACGGCGGAGTTCACCAACAACACCACCGGCGAGATCAAGAGCCAGACGGTGTTCATGGGTGACTTCCCGATGATGACGCCCAAGGGCACCTTCATCATCAACGGCACCGAGCGCGTCGTGGTCAGCCAGCTCGTCCGGTCTCCGGGCGTGTACTTCTCCAAGGAGCCGGACAAGACCTCCGACCGCGACCTCTCCAGCGTCAAGGTCATCCCCAGCCGGGGTGCCTGGCTGGAGTTCGACATCGACAAGCGTGACACGGTCGGCGTCCGCATCGACCGTAAGCGCCGGCAGGCCGTCACGGTCCTGCTCAAGGCCATCGGTTGGTCCGCCGAGCAGATCCGCGAGAAGTTCGGCTGGTCCGAGCTGATGATGACCACGCTCGAGAAGGACCACATCGCCGGCCAGGACGAGGCCCTGCTCGACATCTACCGCAAGCTCCGCCCTGGCGAGCCGCCGACCCGCGAGAACGCCCAGACCCTGCTCGACAACCTCTTCTTCAACCCGAAGCGGTACGACGTCGCCAAGGTCGGGCGCTACAAGTTCAACAAGAAGCTCGAGCTCAGCGTGCCGATCACCACGGGCACGCTGACCGAGGACGACGTCGTCGCCACCGTGGAGTACCTCTGCCGGCTGCACGCCGGTGAGGACGGCTACGAGGCCGACGACATCGACCACTTCGGCAACCGTCGCCTGCGTACCGTGGGCGAGCTGATCCAGAACCAGGTCCGGGTCGGTCTCTCCCGGATGGAGCGGGTCGTCCGCGAGCGGATGACCACCCAGGACGTCGAGGCGATCACGCCGCAGACCCTGATCAACATCCGCCCGGTGGTGGCGGCGATCAAGGAGTTCTTCGGTACGTCGCAGCTGTCCCAGTTCATGGACCAGACCAACCCGCTGGCGGGCCTGACCCACCGGCGGCGGCTGAGCGCGCTCGGCCCGGGTGGTCTGTCCCGGGAGCGGGCCGGCTTCGAGGTCCGTGACGTGCACCCGTCCCACTACGGCCGGATGTGCCCGATCGAGACGCCGGAAGGCCCGAACATCGGCCTGATCGGCGCGCTGTCCACCTTTGCCCGGGTCAACCCGTTCGGCTTCATCGAGACGCCGTACCGGAAGGTCGTCGAGGGTCGGGTCACCGACCAGATCGACTACCTGACCGCGGACGAGGAGGACCGGTTCGTCAAGGCGCAGGCCAACGCGCCGCTCAAGGCGGACGGCACGTTCGCCGAGGACCGGGTGCTGTGTCGCCGTAAGGGTGGCGAGACCGAGGACGTGGTCCCCGGTGCCGTCGACTACATGGACGTGTCGCCGCGGCAGATGACCTCGGTCGCGACCGCGATGATCCCGTTCCTGGAGCACGACGACGCCAACCGCGCGCTGATGGGCGCCAACATGCAGCGTCAGGCGGTGCCGCTGGTCAAGGCGGAGTCGCCGCTGGTGGGCACCGGCATGGAATACCGTGCCGCGGTCGACGCCGGTGACGTGGTGGTGGCCGAGGTCGGTGGCATGATCGAGGATCTCTGCGCCGACTACATCACCATCCACCAGGACGACGGCCACCGCCGGACGTACCTGCTGCACAAGTTCCGCCGCTCCAACGCCGGCTCCTGCGTCAACCAGAAGCCGGTCGTCTTCGAGGGCGACCGCGTCGAGGCCGGCCAGGTCATCGCCGACGGTCCGTGCACCGACGAGGGCGAGATGGCGCTCGGACGCAACCTGCTGGTGGCGTTCATGTGCTGGGAGGGCCACAACTACGAGGACGCGATCATCCTGTCGCAGCGCCTCGTGCAGCAGGACGTGCTCACCTCGATCCACATCGAGGAGCACGAGGTCGACGCCCGGGACACCAAGCTCGGCCCGGAGGAGATCACCCGGGACATCCCGAACGTCAGCGAGGAGATGCTCGCCGACCTCGACGAGCGCGGCATCATCCGGATCGGCGCGGAGGTCGTCCCCGGCGACATCCTGGTCGGCAAGGTCACGCCGAAGGGCGAGACCGAGTTGACCCCGGAGGAGCGGCTGCTCCGCGCGATCTTCGGCGAGAAGGCGCGTGAGGTCCGGGACACCTCGCTGAAGGTGCCGCACGGCGAGACCGGCACGGTCATCGGGGTGCGGACCTTCTCCCGCGAGGACGGCGACGAGTTGCCGCCGGGCGTCAACGAGCTGGTCCGGGTGTACGTCGCCCAGAAGCGCAAGATCCAGGACGGCGACAAGCTCGCCGGCCGGCACGGCAACAAGGGTGTCATCTCGAAGATCCTGCCGATCGAGGACATGCCGTTCCTGGAGGACGGCACCCCGGTCGACATCGTGCTGAACCCGCTGGGTGTGCCGTCCCGGATGAACATCGGCCAGGTCCTGGAGACCCACCTCGGGTGGGTGGCCAAGACGGGCTGGAGCGTGGACGGCGACGACACCGACTGGAAGCGTCAGCTCCGGTCGATCGAGGCGCACGAGTCCGAGCCGGACACCAACGTGGCCACGCCGGTCTTCGACGGTGCCCGCGAGGAGGAGATCTCCGGTCTGCTCTCGTCGACCCTGCCCAACCGGGACGGCAAGCAGCTGATCGGTTCCTCCGGCAAGGCGCAGCTGTTCGACGGTCGTTCCGGCGAGCCGCTGCCCGACCCGATCGCGGTCGGTTACATCTACATCCTGAAGCTCAACCACCTGGTCGACGACAAGATCCACGCGCGTTCGACCGGTCCGTACTCGATGATCACGCAGCAGCCGCTGGGTGGTAAGGCGCAGTTCGGTGGCCAGCGTTTCGGTGAGATGGAGTGCTGGGCCATGCAGGCGTACGGCGCCGCCTACGCCCTGCAGGAACTGCTGACCATCAAGTCCGACGACGTCCTGGGCCGGGTCAAGGTCTACGAGGCGATCGTCAAGGGCGAGAACATCCCCGAGCCGGGCATCCCGGAGTCGTTCAAGGTGTTGCTCAAGGAGCTCCAGTCGCTGTGCCTGAACGTCGAGGTGCTCAGCAGCGACGGGGTGGCCCTGGAGATGCGCGAGACCGACGACGAGGTGTTCCGGGCCGCGGAGGAGCTGGGCATCGACCTGTCCCGGCGCGAGCCGAGCTCGGTCGAAGAGGTGTAGGTGGTGGCGGTGGGGGTCGGCCGATTCGTTCGGGCGGTCAGGCGTGAGTCCGACGCGAGTCGGCCGGCCCCCACCCCCGCCCGTGATCTAGCTGTACAGACGACGACATAGGGGACATAGTGCTCGACGTCAACTTCTTCGACGAGCTGCGTATCGGCCTCGCGACCGCGGATGACATCCGCCAGTGGTCGCACGGTGAGGTCAAGAAGCCTGAGACGATCAACTACCGCACCCTCAAGCCGGAGAAGGACGGGCTCTTCTGCGAGAAGATCTTCGGCCCTCAGCGGGACTGGGAGTGCTACTGCGGTAAGTACAAGCGGGTCCGGTTCAAGGGCATCATCTGTGAGCGCTGTGGCGTCGAGGTGACCCGGTCCAAGGTCCGCCGTGAGCGGATGGGGCACATCGAGCTGGCCGCTCCGGTGACCCACATCTGGTACTTCAAGGGCGTCCCGAGCCGGCTGGGCTACCTGCTGGACCTCGCCCCCAAGGACCTCGAAAAGATCATCTACTTCGCCTCGTACGTCGTGACGAGCGTGGACGCCGAGGCGCGTCACCGTGACCTCTCGACGATCGAGAACGAGATCCTCGCCGAGAAGCGGCAGTCCGAGAACAGCCGCGACTCGGAGATCGAGAAGCGGGCCGCGAAGCTCGAGGCCGACCTGGCCGAGCTGGAGGCCGAGGGTGCCAAGGCGGACGTCCGGCGCAAGGTCAAGGAGGGCGGAGAGCGCGAGATGCGCCAGATCCGCGACCGGGCCCAGCGCGAGATCGACCGCCTCGACGAGGTCCTCGACACCTTCCGCAAGCTCGACTCGAAGCAGCTGGTCACCGACGAGCTGCTCTACCGCGAGCTGCGTGACCGGTTCGGCGAGTACTTCACCGGCGGCATGGGTGCCGAGGCCATCAAGGCGCTGGTCCAGAACATGGACCTCGACGCCGAGGCCGAGAGCCTGCGCGAGACCATCCGCTCCGGCAAGGGCCAGCGCAAGATCCGCGCGCTCAAGCGGCTGAAGGTCGTCGCGGCGTTCCTGAACACCCGCAACTCGCCGCTGGGCATGGTGCTGGACTGCGTCCCGGTCATCCCGCCGGACCTGCGCCCGATGGTGCAGCTCGACGGTGGCCGCTTCGCGACCTCCGACCTCAACGACCTGTACCGCCGTGTGATCAACCGGAACAACCGGCTCAAGCGGCTGATCGACCTCGGCGCCCCCGAGATCATCGTCAACAACGAGAAGCGGATGCTCCAGGAGGCCGTCGACGCGCTGTTCGACAACGGCCGTCGGGGCCGGCCGGTCACCGGTCCGGGTAACCGCCCGCTCAAGTCGCTGTCCGACATGCTCAAGGGCAAGCAGGGCCGGTTCCGGCAGAACCTGCTCGGCAAGCGCGTCGACTACTCCGGCCGTTCGGTCATCGTGGTCGGCCCCAAGCTGAAGCTGCACCAGTGCGGCCTGCCCAAGCAGATGGCGCTGGAGCTGTTCAAGCCGTTCGTGATGAAGCGGCTGGTCGACCTCAACCACGCGCAGAACATCAAGTCCGCCAAGCGGATGGTCGAGCGGCAGCGCCCGGTCGTGTGGGACGTGCTGGAAGAGGTCATCGGCGAGCACCCGGTGCTGCTCAACCGCGCGCCGACCCTGCACCGCCTGGGTATCCAGGCGTTCGAGCCGCAGCTGGTCGAGGGCAAGGCGATCCAGATCCACCCGCTGGTCTGCACCGCGTTCAACGCCGACTTCGACGGTGACCAGATGGCGGTGCACGTGCCGCTGTCGGCCGAGGCCCAGGCCGAGGCGCGGATCCTGATGCTGTCGTCGAACAACATCCTCAAGCCGGCCGACGGCAAGCCGGTCACCATGCCCACCCAGGACATGGTCATCGGTCTCTACCACCTCACCCACCTGACCCCGGGTGGCATCGGTGAGGGTCGGGCGTTCAGCTCGGACGCCGAGGCGCGGATGGCCTTCGACGCGGGCGAGCTGCACCTGCAGACCCCGGTCAAGATCCGGTTGCGGGACGTGATCGGTGTCGACAACGGCAACGGCGGCGAGCCCTGGGTCGCCCCCGAGGGCTGGGTCGAGGGTCAGCCGCTGACCGTGGAGACCACGCTGGGGCGGGTCCTGTTCAACGAGACGCTGCCGCAGGGCTACCGGTTCGTGAACTACGAGATCCGCAAGGGCCAGCTCTCCGCGATCGTCAACGACCTCGCCGAGCGCTTCCCGAAGGTGGCGCTGGCCGCCACCCTGGACGGGCTCAAGGAGGCCGGCTTCCACTGGGCCACCTGGTCCGGCGTCACCATCGGCATGGAGGACGTCATCGCGCCGCCGCGCAAGGCGGAGATCCTGGCGAAGTACGAGGCGGAAGCCGACCGGATCGACAAGCAGTACCAGCGTGGTCTGATGACCGCCGAGGAGCGTCGCGGCGAACTCATCGAGATCTGGACCAAGGCGACCAACGAGGTCGCCAAGGAGATGGACACCGCGCTGCCGCAGGAGAACCCACTGTGGAAGATGATCAACTCGGGTGCCCGCGGTAACCTGCTCCAGCTCCGGCAGATCGCGGCGATCCGTGGTCTGGTGGCCAACCCGAAGGGCGAGATCATCCCGCGGCCGATCAAGGCCAGCTACCGGGAGGGTCTGTCCGTGCTGGAGTACTTCATCTCCACCCACGGTGCCCGTAAGGGTCTGGCCGACACCGCGCTGCGTACCGCCGACTCGGGTTACCTGACCCGTCGTCTGGTGGACGTCTCGCAGGACGTGATCATCCGCGAGGAGGACTGCGGCACCGACCGGGCGATCCCGATGCAGATCGGCGAGCGTCTGGAGGGTGGCCGGCTGGTCGTGCACGAGCACGCCGAGACCAGCGTGCACGCCCGTACCCTGGCCGACGACATCAAGGGGCCGGACGGCACCGTGGTGGCCCACCGGGGTCAGGACATCAACTCCATCGGGGTCGACAAGATCGTCGCCGCCGGGGTGGAGACGGTCCGGGTGCGCAGCGTGCTCACCTGCGAGTCGAAGCTGGGCGTCTGCGGTGCGTGCTACGGCCGCTCGCTGCCGACCGGCAAGACCGTGGACGTCGGCGAGGCGGTCGGCATCATCGCCGCCCAGTCGATCGGTGAGCCGGGTACCCAGCTGACGATGCGTACCTTCCACACCGGTGGCGTCGCGGGTGAGGACATCACCCAGGGTCTGCCGCGTGTGCAGGAGATCTTCGAGGCCCGGATCCCGAAGGGCAAGGCGCCCATCGCCGACACCCCGGGTCGGGTCCGGATCGAGGACGGCGAGCGGTCCCGCAAGATCATCGTGGTGCCCGACGACGGCAGCGAGGAGATCGTCTATGACAAGATCTCCAAGCGGGTCCGGCTGCGGACCCACGACGGGGACCACGTCGCGGTCGGCGAGAAGCTCACCGAGGGCACCATCGACCCGCACGAGCTGCTGCGGATCATGGGTCCGCGGGCGGTCCAGGTCCACCTGACCCAGGAGGTCCAGGAGGTCTACCGCTCGCAGGGTGTGCTCATCCACGACAAGCACATCGAGATCATCATCCGCCAGATGCTCAAGCGGGTGACGGTCATCGACTCCGGCTCGACCGAGTTCCTGCCGGGCGTGCTGGTCGACCGGGCGCTGTTCGAGTCGGAGAACCGCCGGCTCGTCGGCGAGGGTGGCGAGCCCGCCGCCGGTCGTCCGGTGCTGATGGGTATCACCAAGGCCTCGCTGGCCACCGACTCCTGGCTCTCGGCGGCCTCCTTCCAGGAGACCACCCGGGTGCTGACCGACGCGGCGATCAACTCGCGCAGCGACTCGCTGGTCGGCCTCAAGGAGAACGTGATCATCGGTAAGCTCATCCCGGCCGGTACCGGCATCAGCAAGTACCGCAACGTCCGGGTCGAGCCGACCGAGGAGGCGAAGGCCAAGGTCTACTCGATGACCGGCTACCCGGAGACCGACTACGGCTTCGGGCCGGCCAGCGGCCAGGCAGTTCCGCTGGACGACTTCGACTTCGGGTCGTACCGCTGAGCAAGCTCTGACGAAGGCCCCCGGCAGCACGCCGGGGGCCTTCGTCGTTTCCGGGGCCCGGCGGGACCCGCCATCGGGCCCGCCGGGGGAGTGCCCGGTACGGCCGTCGGCCGGGCATGATGGTGGGCATGACGACCGCTGCGGGGCAGGTGCCGGTGGCGCACCAGCCGCCACGTCATCCACTCGACCCCGACCCGGTGCGCGCCACGAAGGCGCGGGCCGTCTTCGCGCTCGGGCTGATCGGGGCGTTGACCGGGCTCTTCGTCGGTGGGGTGGTGCCCGCCACGATCGCCCTCCAGTTGGCCCGGCAGGCCCGCCGGGAGGCGTACGCCTCGGGTGGTTTCCTCACCGGCGCGGCCTGGCTGCGGCGGGGGGAGCGGTTGGCCTGGGCGGGCCTGGTGCTGGTCGCGGTCGCGGTGGTGACACTGGTGGTGATCGGCGTGGTCCGGCTGGCCGGGTCCCCCTACGGGCAGGACTTCGCGCCGAACGTCGACTGACCCGTCGGGGTGATGATCCGGCAGGGGGCACCCGCGGTGCGCGGCGGCGGTAGCCTGGCCGGTGTCCGTCGCGTGACGGTGGACCCCACATCGCGACAGGAGGACCCCGTGACGGAACCGGCGCCGCCGTCGGGAGGCGACCCGGGCGGACCGCCCGCCGGCTCCCCGGGTCCCGGCAACGACTCCGGGGCACCCGACCGGCCCGATCCGTGGTCCGCCGGCCCCTGGGGGGCACCGTCGGTCCCCGGGCCCGTCCACGGCACCGGCATCCCGCCGGAGGCCGCTCCGATCGGGTACGCCCCACCGCCGGTCCAGCCAGCCCCCTCCGCCGCCGGGCCGTTTCCGGCAGTTGGCGGATCACTGCGGGGCCCGCTGTCCCACCCACCGCCGGGCGGCGCCTACCCGGGGCCGGGTGGGTCGTATCCCGGGGCGGGGTCGTCGGGGATGTCGCCCGGGTCGTACCCGGGACAGCCGGCCGGGGCGGGCTGGCCGGCGTCCTCGGGGCACCGACCCGGGCCGCTGCCCCCACCGCCACCGGACGCCCCGCGCCCCCCGAAGCGGGTCGAACCGGTCCCCGGCACACCCTTCGCGGTGGTCCACCTCGACGTTCCGGCGGTCACCTCCGGCCCGGCGGTGGGGTCGCTGATCGCCGGGGTGGTGTCGATCCTGGTGTCGTTCCTGGTGATCTGCTTCGGGGTCGGGGGGGCGCAGCTCGGCGGGGCCTGGGCGGCCGGCGCGTTCACCGTGCCGGGCGCGCTGGCCGGCGCGGCGGCGATCGTCGCCGGGTTGCTGGCCCGTCGGCAGATCCGTCGGGCCGCGCCACCGCCGGCGGTGCGGTTCACCGGTCGGGGCCTGGCCACGGCCGGGATCAGTTGTGGCGGGGTGGGGCTGGTGCTCAGCCTGCTGGGGTTGGGGCTGGCGTTGCTGGTGCAGCTGGCGTGACCCCCGTCGCCCGGGGGTGACGGGCTGCGGCACGCGGCAGCCGGTACACTGGAGGTCCTAGGGGCCCGCCACGGGCGAGCAGCCAGGGCGTACGGCGTGGCCGACGGGGATCTGAGACCCGGCGGACCAGCCCGTTTTGACCTGCGAGGCTGTGGTAGGTACTCTTTCCCCTTGCGCCCGGGCATGCCCGGGCAACTCGTGCGTGCGCGGGATCCGGATCGGTCCGGAGATCACGCGGCCGTACGACACAGCCCAGGACCCGGCGTGCGGACGACCACGCGCCGGTGACAGAAATCCGGTGCGCGCGCGAGCGACCGCGCTGGAACCGTGAATCGGGCGACACGCCCGACCGCGGGTGCCGGGACTTCCGTGAGGTGGTCCCGGTCGGAATGTAGGAGAGTCGGCCATCAGGTCGGCTAACGAGCAGACGGCGCGGTCGCGTGAGCGGCCGAAGGGAGCGGAGAAACCCGGTGCCCACCATTCAGCAGCTGGTCCGAAAGGGCCGCCAGGCCAAGACGACCAAGACCAAGACCCCGGCGCTGAAGGGATCCCCTCAGCGGCGCGGTGTGTGCACCCGCGTGTACACCACCACCCCCAAGAAGCCGAACTCGGCGCTCCGCAAGGTCGCTCGTGTCAAGCTCAGCAGCCAGATCGAGGTGACCGCCTACATCCCGGGCGTGGGTCACAACCTGCAGGAGCACTCGATCGTGCTCGTCCGCGGCGGCCGGGTGAAGGACCTCCCCGGCGTGCGTTACAAGATCGTCCGCGGTTCGCTGGACACCCAGGGTGTCCGCAACCGCAAGCAGGCGCGCAGCCGTTACGGCGCGAAGAAGGAGAAGAGCTGACATGCCGCGTAAGGGACCCGCTCCGCGGAAGCCGCTGGTCGCTGACCCGGTGTACAACTCGCCTCTGGTCACCCAGCTGGTCAACAAGATCCTGATGCGCGGTAAGCGTCAGCTCGCCGAGCGCATCGTGTACGCGGCCCTGGAGGGCTGCCGCGAGAAGAGCGGCACCGACCCGGTCGTCACCCTCAAGCGGGCGATGGACAACGTCAAGCCGACCCTGGAGGTGCGCAGCCGCCGGGTCGGTGGCGCCACCTACCAGGTGCCGGTCGAGGTCCGCCCGGCCCGCGCGACCACCCTCGGTCTGCGCTGGCTGGTGACCTACTCCAAGGCCCGCCGCGAAAAGACCATGATCGAGCGGCTGATGAACGAGCTGCTGGACGCGAGCAACGGTCTGGGTGCCGCCGTCAAGCGGCGCGAGGACACCCACAAGATGGCGGAGTCCAACAAGGCCTTCGCGCACTACCGCTGGTAACAGCCTGGTTCCGGCGCCGGACCGGCGCCGGAACCGCCATCGGTCGAGTCGAGACGACGATAAGTAGGGATTGAAGTGGCCGCCGCAGACGCGCTCGCCAACGTACGCAACATCGGCATCATGGCGCACATCGATGCCGGTAAGACCACGACCACCGAGCGGATCCTGTTCTACACCGGTATCACCTACAAGATCGGTGAGGTCCACGAGGGCGCTGCCGTCATGGACTGGATGGAGCAGGAGCAGGAGCGTGGCATCACGATCACCTCCGCTGCCACCAAGTGTGAGTGGAAGGGCCACACGATCCAGATCATCGACACGCCTGGTCACGTCGACTTCACGGTCGAGGTCGAGCGGTCGCTGCGGGTGCTGGATGGTGCGGTCGCGGTCTACGACGGCGTGGCCGGCGTGGAGCCGCAGACGGAGAACGTCTGGCGGCAGGCCGACAAGTACCACGTCCCGCGGATGTGCTTCGTCAACAAGCTCGACCGTACGGGCGCGGACTTCTTCCGCTGCGTGCAGATGATGATCGACCGGCTCAACGCCACCCCGCTGGTGCTCCAGATCCCGATCGGGCTCGAGGGCGACCACATCGGTGTCGTCGACCTGATCGGCATGCGCGCCCTCACCTGGCGCGGGGAGACCCAGAAGGGTGAGGACTACGCGATCGAGGAGATCCCGGCCGACCTGGCCGACTCCGCGGCCGAATGGCGCGAGAAGCTGATGGAGACCCTGGCCGACGTCGACGACGCGGTGATGGAGAAGTACCTGGAGGGCGAGGAGATCTCCGTCGAGGAGATCAAGGCCGCCATCCGGCGGGCCACCATCGCCAGCAAGGCCAACCCGGTGCTGTGCGGCTCGGCGTTCAAGAACAAGGGCGTGCAGCCCATGCTCGACGCCGTGGTCGACTTCCTGCCGTCGCCGCTGGACGTCCCGGCGATCGAGGGTACGGCCACCGACGGCGAGACCCCGATGGTGCGTAAGCCGTCGAAGAACGAGCCGTTCTCCGGTCTGGCCTTCAAGATCCAGACGGACAAGCACCTCGGCAAGCTCACCTACGTCCGGGTCTACTCCGGCCTGCTCGAGTCCGGCTCCCAGGTGGTCAACTCCACCAAGGACCGCAAGGAGCGGATCGGCAAGATCTACCAGATGCACGCCAACAAGCGGGAAGAGCGTCCGTCGGCGCAGGCCGGCGACATCATCGCGGTGCAGGGTCTCAAGCAGACCACCACCGGCGACACGCTCTCCGACCCGGCGAACCCGGTGATCCTGGAGTCGATGACCTTCCCGGAGCCGGTCATCTCGGTGGCGATCGAGCCGAAGACCAAGTCCGACCAGGAGAAGCTCGGCACCGCGATCCAGCGGCTGGCCGAGGAGGACCCGACCTTCCGGGTCCGGCTCGACGAGGAGACCGGCCAGACGGTCATCTCCGGCATGGGCGAGCTGCACCTGGACATCCTGGTCGACCGGATGCGTCGCGAGTTCAACGTCGAGGCCAACGTCGGCAAGCCGCAGGTGGCCTACCGCGAGACCATCCGCCGCAAGGTGGAGAAGGTCGAGTACACGCACAAGAAGCAGACCGGTGGCTCCGGCCAGTACGCCCGCGTCATCGTGAGCATCGAGCCGCTGCCGCTGGACAACGAGTCGCCGACCTACGAGTTCGCCAACGCGGTCAGCGGTGGTCGTATCCCGCGGGAGTTCATCCCGTCGGTCGACGCCGGTGCGCAGGACGCCATGCAGTACGGCATCCTCGCGGGCTTCCCGCTGGTCGGCGTCAAGCTGACCCTGCTGGACGGCCAGTACCACGAGGTCGACTCGTCGGAAATGGCATTCAAGATCGCCGGCTCGATGGTGATGAAGGACGCGGCCCGCAAGGCCGACCCGGCATTGCTCGAGCCGATGATGGCCGTTGAGGTCACCACTCCTGAGGAGAACATGGGTGACGTCATCGGCGACCTCAACTCCCGCCGCGGCATCATCCAGGCGATGGAGGAGCGCAGTGGCGCCCGCATCGTGAGGGCCCTGGTGCCGTTGTCGGAGATGTTCGGCTACGTCGGCGACCTGCGGTCGAAGACCCAGGGCCGGGCTAGCTACAGCATGCAGTTCGACTCCTACGCCGAGGTTCCGCAGAGCGTGGCGAAGGAGATCATCGCCAAGGCGACGGGTGAGTGACGCTCATCCGCTGCTGATCCGGTGAGTCGGGGCAGGTCGCGGGCGGGAATCCCGTCCGCGACCACCTCGGTCGGGTTGGATGAATCCGGGCCTGTAGGCTTCATCGCCGCAGAACCCACCAAGCTCTCCGGCCGCAGGCCGGAAAGGCTGTCGACAGAGTCCTAAGCGCCGTCCGGCGCGCCGGGGCGCGAACCAAGAAGTCCACAGGAGGACACCAGTGGCGAAGGCTAAGTTCGAGCGGACTAAGCCGCACGTCAACATCGGCACCATTGGTCACATCGACCACGGTAAGACGACGCTGACGGCGGCCATCACCAAGGTCCTGCACGACCAGTACCCGGACCTCAACCCGTACACGCCGTTCGACGAGATCGACAAGGCGCCGGAGGAGAAGGCCCGCGGTATCACGATCTCGATCGCACACGTCGAGTACCAGACCGAGGCGCGGCACTACGCGCACGTCGACTGCCCCGGGCACGCCGACTACATCAAGAACATGATCACCGGTGCCGCGCAGATGGACGGCGCGATCCTGGTGGTCGCGGCGACCGACGGCCCGATGCCGCAGACCCGCGAGCACGTGCTGCTGGCCCGTCAGGTCGGTGTGCCGTACATCGTCGTGGCGCTCAACAAGAGCGACATGGTCGACGACGAGGAGCTCCTGGAGCTCGTCGAGCTCGAGGTCCGCGAGCTGCTGTCGGCGCAGGAGTACCCGGGTGACGACCTGCCGGTCGTCCGGGTCTCGGCGCTGAAGGCCCTCGAGGGTGACCCCGAGTGGACCGGTCGCCTGCTGGAGCTGATGAACGCGGTCGACACCGCGATCCCGCAGCCCGAGCGTGAGACCGAGAAGCCGTTCCTGATGCCGATCGAGGACGTCTTCACGATCACCGGTCGTGGCACGGTCGTCACCGGTCGCGCCGAGCGCGGCATCCTCAAGCCGAACGAGGAGGTGGAGATCGTCGGCATCCGCGAGAAGTCGCAGAAGACGGTCTGCACCGGCATCGAGATGTTCCGCAAGCTGCTCGACGAGGCCCGCGCGGGCGAGAACGTCGGTCTGCTGCTGCGTGGCATCAAGCGCGAGGACGTCGAGCGCGGCATGGTGGTCGTCAAGCCGGGCACCAGCACCCCGCACACGGAGTTCGAGGCGACGGTCTACATCCTCTCCAAGGAGGAGGGCGGCCGGCACACCCCGTTCTTCCAGAACTACCGTCCGCAGTTCTACTTCCGGACCACGGACGTCACCGGTGTCGTCACCCTCCCCGAGGGCACCGAGATGGTCATGCCGGGCGACAACACCACGATGGCCGTGAAGCTCATCCAGCCCATCGCGATGGAGGACAACCTCAAGTTCGCGATCCGCGAGGGTGGTCGTACGGTCGGCGCGGGTCGCGTCACCAAGATCATCAAGTGAACTAGGTAACCCCGATTAGCGTTGCCGCCGGTCGTGCGGCATACTGGTCAGGTTGCGTAACGACGGTTAGTCGCCCGTGTCCGGCGTAAGTTGGACCTCCGGGACACTGACAATCGCGCGTAGGGTGGTTGATCGCCCCTGGCGGTCAACCACCCTCGCACGGCGTCCAGATCGCTGTGATGCGATCGGCGTCCAGACCCACCGGGTGACCAGATAGCTGCTCCGGAGACCCGGGGCGGAGCCTGGTCCGAGGGCGCGACACGCCCGACCGCGGGGGTCGGCGAAGCGGTCCTGTGCCAGCCGGTACAGGCACCCGCAACACAGCGGCATCGAGAGAAGGAACAGAAGCCACCATGGCGGGACAGAAGATCCGCATCCGGCTCAAGGCCTATGACCACGAGGTCGTCGACTCCTCGGCGCGGAAGATCGTCGAGACGGTGACGCGCACCGGGGCGCAGGTCGCGGGCCCGGTGCCGCTGCCCACGGAGATCAACCGTTTCTGCGTCATCCGCTCGCCGCACAAGTACAAGGACTCGCGCGAGCACTTCGAGATGCGTACGCACAAGCGGCTGATCGACATCATCGACCCGACCCCGAAGACGGTCGACTCGCTCATGCGCCTCGACCTGCCGGCTGGCGTCGACATCGAGATCAAGCTGTAGGGACCGGACAAATGGACAGGCAAGTCAAGGGGATCCTGGGCGCCAAGCTCGGTATGACCCAGGTCTGGGACAACAACAAGGTTGTGCCCGTGACCGTGGTTCAGGCCGGCCCGTGCGTCGTCAGCCAGGTGCGTAGCGCCGAGAAGGACGGTTACTCCGCGGTCCAGCTCGCCTACGGCACGATCGACCCGCGTAAGGCCAAGAAGCCGCTCGCCGGGCACTACGCCAAGGCGGACGTGGCGCCGCGCCGGCACATCGTCGAGCTGCGCACCTCGAACGCCGCGGACTACTCGCTGGGCCAGGAGGTCACGGTCGAGGAGTTCCCGGTCGGCGTGACCATCGACGTCACCGGCAAGACCAAGGGCAAGGGCTACGCCGGCCCGATGAAGCGGCACGGCTTCCACGGCCTGCGCGCCAGCCACGGTGTCGAGCGCAAGCACCGCTCGCCGGGCTCCATCGGCGCCTGCGCGACCCCGGGTCGCGTCTTCAAGGGCACCCGGATGGCGGGCCGGATGGGTGGCGTGCGCTACACCGTCCAGAACCTGACCGTCCAGGCGGTCGACACCGAGAACAACCTCCTGCTCGTCCGTGGTGCCATCCCCGGCCCCAAGGGCGCGCTGGTCCTGGTCCGCACCGCGGCCAAGACGAAGGTGAAGAAGGGCGGTGTGGCCAAGTGACCACCGTTGACGTCCGCAACGCCGAAGGCGCCACGAGCGGCTCCGTCGAGCTGCCCGCCGACATCTTCGACGTCCAGGCCAACATCGCGCTGATGCACCAGGTCGTGGTGGCTCAGCTCGCGGCGGCCCGGCAGGGCACCCACAAGGTCAAGACCCGCGGCGAGGTCGCCGGTGGCGGCAAGAAGCCGTACAAGCAGAAGGGCACCGGTCGGGCCCGGCAGGGCTCGATCCGCGCGCCGCAGTTCGCCGGCGGTGGCGTGGTCCACGGCCCGACGCCGCGCGACTACAGCCAGCGGACCCCGAAGAAGATGAAGGCCGCCGCCCTGCGTGGCGCCCTCTCCGACCGGGCCCGCGCCGGCCAGGTGCACGTCGTCGAGGCGTTCGTCTCGGGCGAGAAGCCGTCGACCAAGGCGGCCCTGGCGACGCTGGCCAAGCTGACCGAGGCCCGTCGGGTCCTGGTCGTGCTGAGCAGCACCGACGAGCTGAACTGGGTGTCGCTGCGCAACGAGCCGCGGGTGCACCTGATCGAGTCCGGCCAGCTCAACACGTACGACGTGCTGGTGGCCGACGACGTGGTCTTCACCAAGGACGCCCTGGACGAGTTCCTGGGCGTGCCCGCGGAGGACGGCCCTGCGGCCGAGTCCGCCGCCGAGACCACCGAGGAGGGTGGCAAGTGAGCACGATCGCCGACCCGCGGGACATCATCGTCGCGCCGGTCGTCTCGGAGAAGAGCTACAGCGAGCTGAACCGGAACTGGTACACCTTCCTGGTGCACCCGGACGCGAACAAGACCGAGATCAAGATCGCTATCCAGCAGATCTTCAACGTCCGCGTCCTGACGGTCAACACGCTCAACCGCCAGGGCAAGCGCAAGCGCACCAAGACCGGCTTCGGTCAGCGCAAGGCGACCAAGCGGGCGATCGTGAAGCTGGCTGACGGTGACCGTATCGAGGCCTTCGGCGGCCCGGTCAGCTGAGGGGTGTAGACAATGGCTATCCGTAAGTACAAGCCGACGACGCCGGGCCGACGCGGCTCCAGCGTCGCCGACTTCGCCGAGATCACCCGGTCCACGCCGGAGAAGTCCCTGCTGGCTCCGCTGCCCAAGAAGGGTGGCCGCAACGCCCACGGCCGGATCACCACCCGGCACCACGGCGGCGGTCACAAGCGGCAGTACCGCCTGATCGACTTCAAGCGGGTCGACAAGGACGGCGTGCCGGCGAAGGTCGCGCACATCGAGTACGACCCGAACCGCACCGCGCGCATCGCGCTGCTGCACTACGCCGACGGCGAGAAGCGCTACATCCTCGCGCCGAAGGACATGAAGCAGGGCGACCGGGTCGAGTCCGGTCCGGGCGCCGACATCAAGCCGGGCAACAACCTGCCGCTGCGCAACATCCCGGTGGGTACCACCATCCACAACGTGGAGCTGCGTCCGGGCGGCGGCGCCAAGCTGGCCCGTTCGGCCGGCGTCGGCATCCAGCTGCTCGGCCGGGAGGGCGTCTACGCGACCCTCCGGATGCCGTCCGGTGAAATCCGGCGGGTCGACGTGCGCTGCCGCGCCAGCATCGGCGAGATCGGCAACGCCGACCAGTCGAACATCAACTGGGGCAAGGCCGGCCGGATGCGCTGGAAGGGCAAGCGCCCGACCGTCCGTGGTGTCGCGATGAACCCGGTCGACCACCCGCACGGTGGTGGTGAGGGTAAGACCTCCGGTGGTCGTCACCCGGTGAACCCGCAGGGTAAGCCCGAGGGCCGCACCCGTCGTAAGGGCCAGCCGAGCGACCGGCTGATCGTCCGCCGCCGCTACGCCACGCGTAAGCGCGGCTGAGGGAGATAGAGCATGCCTCGCAGCCTGAAGAAGGGCCCGTTCATCGACGACCACCTGCTCAAGAAGGTGGAGACGCAGAACGACAAGGGCTCGAAGAACGTCATCAAGACCTGGTCGCGCCGCTCGACGATCATCCCCGAGATGCTCGGGCACACGATCGCCGTGCACGACGGACGCAAGCACGTCCCGGTGTTCGTGACCGAGGCCATGGTCGGGCACAAGCTCGGCGAGTTCGCGCTGACCCGCACGTTCAAGGGTCACGAGAAGGACGACCGGAAGAGCCGCCGGCGCTGACGCCGCGGGCATACGGATAGAGGAACAAGGGGTTACAGCGATGCCAGGAAAGGGCGACGCTCCGGTGCTTCCGGGCGCGCGGGCGGTTGCGCGACACGTGCGCATCTCGCCGATGAAGGCGCGCCGGGTGGTCAACCTCGTCCGCGGCCTGCCCGCGAAGGAGGCGCTCACGGTGCTGCAGTTCGCGCCGCAGGCGGCGAGTGAGCAGGTGTACAAGGTGCTCGCGAGCGCGATCGCCAACGCGGAGAACAACGAGCGGCTGGACCCCGACGCGCTGCTCGTCAGCGAGGCGTTCGTCGACGAGGGCCCGACGATGAAGCGGTTCCGGCCGCGGGCGCAGGGCCGGGCGTACCGGATCCGCAAGCGCACCTGCCACATCACCGTGGCGGTCGAGGCGGTCGCGCCGGCCGCGCCGAAGAAGTCCGCGGCGAAGAAGGCGGCACCGGCGCAGCAGGCCGAGCCCGCGGCGACCGAAAGTAAGACGGAGGGTGCCGAGTAATGGGTCAGAAGGTTCACCCCACTGGATTCCGGCTCGGCATCTCGACCGACTGGAAGTCCCGCTGGTTCGCGGACAAGCTCTACAAGGACTACATCGGCGAGGACGTCAAGATCCGCCGGATGATGTCCAAGGGGCTCGAGCGCGCCGGCATCTCCAAGGTCGACATCGAGCGCACCCGGGACCGCGTCCGGGTCGACATCCACACCGCCCGGCCGGGCATCGTCATCGGCCGTAAGGGTGCGGAGGCCGACCGGATCCGCGGCGAGCTGGAGAAGCTCACCGGCAAGCAGGTGCAGCTGAACATCATCGAGGTGAAGAACCCCGAGTCGGACGCGCAGCTGGTCGCCCAGGGTGTCGCCGAGCAGCTCTCCAGCCGGGTCAGCTTCCGTCGGGCCATGCGCAAGTCGATGCAGTCGGCGATGAAGAACCCCGTCTGCAAGGGCATCCGGGTGCAGGTCTCGGGCCGCCTCGGTGGCGCCGAGATGAGCCGCACGGAGTTCTACCGCGAGGGTCGGGTCCCGCTGCACACGCTGCGGGCCAACATCGAGTACGGCTTCTTCGAGGCCCGTACCACCTTCGGCCGGATCGGCGTGAAGGTCTGGATCTACAAGGGCGACGCCGTCCCGGGCCGGGAGGCCCCGGCCGAGGCCGGTCCGTCCCGCCCGCGTCGTGGTGAGCGTGGCGACCGGCCCGAGCGGCCGCGTCGTGGCCGGTCGGGTTCGTCCGGTACGACCGCCGGCGGTACCGAGGCCGGCCGGGCTGCCGCGACCACCATCGCGCAGCAGGCCGAGACGCCGAGTGGCGAGCCCGTCGACAGTTCCGCTGTCGCCGCGGCCGCCACCCAGCCGGCAGAAACGCAGCAGGAGGGCTGACAGATGCTGATGCCGCGCAAGCCCCCGAAGGGCTTCCGCAAGCCGCACCACCCGGACCGCCACGGCGCGTCCAAGGGCGGTAACCGGGTGGTGTTCGGCGAGTTCGGGATCCAGGCTCTCGAGCCGGCGTACGTGACGAACCGGCAGATCGAGTCGGCACGTATCGCCATGACCCGGCACATCAAGCGTGGTGGCAAGGTCTGGATCACGGTCTTCCCGGACCAGGCCCTCACCAAGAAGCCGGCCGAGACCCGGATGGGTTCCGGTAAGGGCTCGCCCGAGTGGTGGGTCGCGAATGTCAAGCCGGGGCGGGTGCTCTTCGAGATGTCCTTCCCCAACGAGCAGATCGCGCGAGAGGCGATGCGTCGCGCGATCCACAAGCTCCCGATGAAGTGCCGCATTGTTACGCGCGAAGTGGGTGAATCCTGATGGCAGCGGGCGTCAAGCCTTCCGAGCTGCGTGAGCTCTCCGAGGAGGAGCTGGTCACGAAGCTGCGCGAGGCCAAGGCGGAGCTGTTCAACCTCCGCGTGCAGGCCGCCACCGGTCAGCTGGACAACAACCGGCGGTTGCAGGTCATCCGTCGGGAGATCGCCCGGATCTACACGATCATGCGTGAGCGCGAGCTGGGTCTCTCGGCCGCGCCGACTGAGGTGACTGCATCATGAGCGAGACCGAGAACACCACCGCCGACGTACGGGCCCGCCGTAAGGTTCGTGAGGGCCTGGTGGTCAGCGACAAGATGGACAAGACCGTCGTGGTCGAGGTCGAGGACCGCGTCAAGCACGCGTTGTACGGCAAGATCATGCGTCGTACCCGCAAGCTGAAGGTGCACGACGAGCCGAACGCCGCCGGCATCGGCGACCGGGTCCTGATCATGGAGACCCGGCCGCTGTCCGCCACCAAGCGTTGGCGCATCGTGGAGATCCTCGAGAAGGCCAAGTAGCGAAGGCTCGAGCTCGGCCGGTTTCGGTCGGGCGCAGGTTCCGCCAGGCTCCGGCCGCCCTCGACGGGCGGCCGGAGAACCGGCAGACATAGGAGATAGACGTGATTCAGCAGGAGTCGCGACTGCGCGTCGCCGACAACACGGGTGCCCGGGAGATCCTGTGCATCCGGGTTCTCGGTGGCTCCGGTCGGCGCTACGCGAGCATCGGCGACGTCATCGTGGCCACCGTCAAGGACGCGATCCCGGGTGCCGGTGTGAAGAAGGGCGACGTCGTCAAGGCCGTCGTCGTCCGCACCGCCAAGGAGAAGCGGCGGCCGGACGGCTCGTACATCCGTTTCGACGAGAACGCCGCCGTCATCATCAAGGACGGCGGGGACCCGCGCGGGACCCGTATCTTCGGCCCGGTGGGTCGTGAGCTGCGGGACAAGCGGTTCATGAAGATCATTTCCCTCGCGCCGGAGGTGTTGTGACCGTGAAGGTCAAGAAGGGCGACACGGTCATCGTCATCGCCGGCAAGGACAAGGGTGCCAAGGGCAAGGTCATCGCGGCCTACCCACGGCAGGACAAGGTCCTCGTCGAAGGCGTGAACCGGGTCAAGAAGCACACCCGTATCAGCACCACCCAGCGTGGCGCCAAGACCGGTGGCATCGTCACCCAGGAGGCCCCGATCCACGTCTCGAACGTGCAGGTCCTGGACTCCGACGGGAAGCCGACCCGGGTCGGTTACCGCTTCGACGACAACGGCCAGAAGGTCCGCATCGCGCGTAGCACCGGTAAGGACCTGTGATGACCACGGCTACCGAAACCAAGACCCTGCCGCGCCTCAAGGAGCGGTACCGCAACGAGATCGTGGCCAAGCTGCAGGAGCAGCACAACTTCGGCAACCCCATGCAGGTGCCGCGGTTGGTCAAGATCGTCGTCAACATGGGCGTCGGCGAGGCCGCCCGCGACGCCAAGCTGATCGACGGCGCCGTGCGCGACCTGGCCACGATCACCGGCCAGAAGCCGCAGGTGCGGCGGGCCACCAAGTCGATCGCGCAGTTCAAGCTGCGTGAGGGCATGCCGATCGGCGCGAAGGTGACCCTGCGCGGCGACCGGATGTGGGAGTTCCTGGACCGACTGCTGTCGATCGCGCTGCCGCGTATCCGTGACTTCCGCGGCCTCGACGGACGCAAGCTGGACGGGCACGGCAACTACACGTTCGGCCTGACCGAGCAGTCGGTGTTCCACGAGATCGACCAGGACCGGATCGATCGCCAGCGGGGCATGGACATCACGGTGGTCACGACCGCCACGACCGACGACGAGGGCCGGGCGCTGCTCAAGCTCCTGGGCTTCCCGTTCAAGGAGAACTGAGATGGCCAAGAAGGCGCTGATCCTCAAGGCCGCCGCGAAGCCGAAGTTCTCGGTTCGCGCGTACACCCGCTGCCAGCGGTGCGGGCGTCCGAAGGCGGTCTACCGCAAGTTCGGTCTCTGCCGGGTGTGCATCCGGGAGATGGCCCACCGCGGTGAGCTGCCCGGCGTGTCCAAGGCTTCCTGGTAATAGCCCGGCGCGCTTCGCGCGTCAGCTGAACTGTCTCTTCGCCGTAGGCCCCGGGCCGTGCCCGGGGAACCCCGGCGAGAAAGGTTGACGAATTTCATGACGATGACCGACCCGATCGCAGACATGCTCACGCGTCTGCGTAACGCCAACCAGGCGTACCACGACCGGGTGACGATGCCCTACTCGAAGATCAAGGCGAACATCGCCGAGGTCCTCAAGGCCGAGGGTTACATCGCCACCTGGTTGGTCGAGGAGCCCGAAGAGGGTGCCGTCGGCAAGCGACTGGTCGTCGAGCTGAAGTACGGCCAGAACCGGGAGCGGAGCCTGGCCGGCATCAAGCGCGTGTCCAAGCCCGGTCTCCGGGTGTACGCCAAGTCGGACGGGCTCCCGCGGGTGCTCGGCGGGCTGGGCGTGGCGATCATTTCGACGTCCCAGGGGCTGCTCACCGACCGGCAGGCCCGCAAGCGGAGCGTTGGCGGGGAAGTCCTCGCCTTCGTCTGGTAACGGGAGACAGGTAGAAATGTCGCGTATTGGACGTAAGTCGATCCCGGTGCCTTCCGGCGTCGACATCACGATCGAGGGCCAGACCGTCAAGGTCAAGGGCCCCAAGGGCGAGCTGTCGCACACGCTCGCCGAGCCGATCAAGGCGGAGCGGGGCGAGGACGGCCAGTTGCACGTCAACCGGCCGAACGACGAGCGCAAGGCCAAGGAACTGCACGGCCTGAGCCGTACCCTGGTCGCCAACATGATCGTCGGCGTGACCGAGGGCTACCGCAAGAGCCTGGAGATCGCCGGCACCGGTTACCGGGTCACGGCCAAGGGCAAGGACCTCGAGTTCGCGCTCGGGTTCTCGCACCCGGTGCTGGTCCCCGCGCCGGACGGCATCACCTTCACGGTGGAGCGGCCGACCCTGTTCCACGTGGCCGGCATCGACAAGCAGCAGGTCGGTGAGGTCGCCGCCAACATCCGGAAGATCCGCCCGCCGGAGCCCTACAAGGGCAAGGGCGTCAAGTACCAGGGCGAGGTCATCCGCCGCAAGGCCGGAAAGGCAGGTAAGAAGTGAGCGCCACGCTGCTCAAGCGCCGCCGCGGCGTCGCCGCCAAGCGCGCCGTCGGCCGTGCGCGTCGACACTTCCGGGTCCGCAAGAACGTCAGCGGCACCGCCGAGCGTCCCCGCCTGGTGGTCACCCGCTCCCTGCGGCACATCGTCGCCCAGATCGTCGACGACACCAAGGGTCACACCCTGGCGTCGGCCTCGACCCTGGACGCGTCGCTGCGCGGTACGGACGGCGACAAGAGCGCCCTGGCCGGCAAGGTCGGCGGTCTGCTCGCCGAGCGGGCCAAGGCGGCCGGTGTGTCCAAGGTCGTCTTCGACCGCGGTGGCAACCGGTACGCGGGGCGGGTCGCCGCGCTTGCCGACGCCGCCCGCGAAGCCGGGCTCGAGTTCTAGAAACCCCGTCACGAGAGATAAGGAAGGCTGCTGATGCCAGGTCAACAGCGCCGTGGCGGCGGGTCCGGTGGCAACGAGGGTGGTCGCCGCGACAACCGCCGTGAGGGCGGCCGCGGAAACGCGCCCGTCGAGAAGACCCCGCACCTCGAGCGGGTCGTCGCGATCAACCGCGTCGCCAAGGTCGTGAAGGGTGGTCGTCGCTTCAGCTTCACCGCCCTGGTGATCGTGGGCGACGGCGACGGCACGGTCGGCGTGGGCTACGGGAAGGCCAAGGAGGTGCCCGCGGCGATCGCCAAGGGCGTCGAGGAGGCCAAGAAGCACTTCTTCAAGGTGCCGCGGATCGGTCAGTCGATCCCGCACCCGATCCAGGGTGAGGCCGCGGCCGGCGTCGTGCTGCTCAAGCCGGCGTCCGCCGGTACCGGAGTCATCGCCGGTGGCCCGGTGCGTGCCGTGCTGGAGTGCGCGGGCATCCACGACGTGCTCTCCAAGAGCCTCGGCTCGTCCAACCCCATCAACATCGTGCACGCCACGGTGGCGGCGCTGAAGGGGCTCGAGTCCCCGGAGGCCGTCGCGGCCCGTCGTGGCCTGCCGGTCGAGGACGTCGCGCCGGCCGCCATGCTGGCGTCGCGGGCGGGGGTGGCGTCCTGATGGCACGCCTGAAGGTCACCCAGCTCCGGTCCGCGATCGGGCGTAAGCAGAACCAGCGGCACTCGCTGCGTTCGCTCGGCCTGAAGCGGATCAACGACGTGGTGGTCAAGGAGGACCGTCCCGAGATTCGGGGCATGATCTTCGCGGTCAGCCACCTCGTGAAGGTCGAGGAGGTCGAGTAATGACGATCAAGGTTCACCACCTGCGTCCGGCCCCGGGCGCCAAGACCGCGAAGACCCGGGTGGGTCGCGGTGAGGGCTCCAAGGGCAAGACCGCCGGTCGCGGCACCAAGGGCTCCAAGGCCCGTAAGAACATCTCGGCGGCGTTCGAGGGTGGGCAGATGCCCATCCACATGCGCCTGCCGAAGATGAAGGGCTTCAAGAACAAGTTCAAGGTCGTCTTCCAGGTGGTCAACCTGGACCGGCTCGCCGAACTGTTCCCCAACGGCGGCCAGGTCGGCCCGCTGGAGCTGGTCGAGGCCGGCGCGGTCCGCAAGGGCCACCCGGTCAAGATCCTCGGCACCGGCGATCTCGGCGGGGTGACCCTCCAGGTGTCGGCGCAGGCGTTCAGCGCGTCGGCCAAGGAGAAGATCACCGCCGCCGGCGGCTCGGTCACCGAGCTGTAGGACAGGCAAACCAGGGCGCCCGCTCAGTTCTCCGTAACTGGGCGGGCGCCCTGGTCTCCCCGGAGCCTGTGCGCCGGGTAACATCGGATTCGGTTTATGTAGCCGGGCACACCTGCCCGGAGCGGGATCGGGCTGTTAGAGTCCCTTCCCAGCCATGGATATCGGGCACTCGCCCGGCACCCACCCCGACCCGCCAGGGACCACCACCGGGCGGCCCGCGCGCAGGAGGAAGAAGTTGCTGTCCGCCTTTCTCAGTGCGTTCCGTACGCCTGACCTGCGCAAGAAGCTGCTGTTCACAGTAGGCATCATCGCGGTCTACCGGCTCGGCGCCACTCTGCCCAGCCCCGGCGTCTCGTACGGCAACGTGCAGAAGTGTCTCGACAGTCTGCAGGGCCAGAACACGGGCGTGCTCAACCTGCTCGACCTGTTCTCCGGCGGCGCGCTGTTGCAGCTCTCGGTCTTCGCGCTGGGCATCATGCCCTACATCACCGCGTCGATCATCCTGCAACTGCTGACAGTGGTCATCCCCCGGCTGGAGCAGCTCCGCAAGGAGGGCCAGGCCGGCCAGGCGAAGATCACCCAGTACACCCGCTACCTGACCCTCGGCCTGGGCATCCTCCAGTCGTCGGCGTTCGTGGCGCTGGCCCGTTCCGGCCAGCTGTTCCAGAACCGCTGCGACCAGTTCCCGATCGTGCCCGAGGGCACCGGCATCCCGGACTGGCTGACCCTCAGCATCCTGGTCATGACGATGACCGCCGGCACCGGCATGGTGATGTGGCTCGGCGAGCTGATCACCGACCGGGGCGTCGGCAACGGCATGTCCGTCCTGATCTTCACCTCGATCGCGGCCCGGCTCCCCAGCGAGGGCTGGAAGATCAAGACCAACGAGGGCTGGGGCAAGTTCGCCCTGGTGCTCGCCCTGGTCCTGGTGGTCATCACCGCGGTCTGCTTCATCGAGCAGGCGCAGCGCCGCATCCCGGTGCAGTACGCCAAGCGGATGATCGGCCGGCGGATGTACGGCGGCACCTCCACCTACATCCCGCTCAAGGTGAACCAGGCCGGTGTCATCCCGGTCATCTTCGCCTCGTCGCTGCTCTACCTGCCGCAGCTGGCGCTCCAGTTCTTCGACCAGACCGACCCGGGGAAGACCCAGGCCTGGATCCAGAACAACATCGTGCAGGCCGACGCGCCGCTGCACATCGTGATCTACTTCCTGCTGATCATCTTCTTCACGTACTTCTACGTCTCGATCACGTTCAACCCGACCGAGGTCGCGGACAACATGAAGAAGTACGGCGGCTTCGTGCCGGGCATCCGCCCCGGCAAGCCGACCGCCGACTACCTCGACTTCATCCTCAGCCGGATCACCCTGCCGGGCGCGCTCTACCTGGGCATCGTGGCGGTCCTGCCGAACTTCTTCTTCATCTGGCTGAACAGCCAGCAGTTCCAGAACTTCCCGTTCGGCGGCACCGCTGTGCTCATCATGGTCGGCGTCGGTCTGGAGACCGTGAAGCAGATCGAGAGCCAACTCATGCAGCGGAACTACGAAGGGTTCCTGCGGTAGATGCGACTCGTTCTGGTTGGCCCGCCGGGCGCGGGCAAGGGCACACAGGCGGAGTTCATCGCCGCACACCTCTCGGTGCCGAAGATCTCCACCGGTGACATCTTCCGGGCCAACGTCTCCCAGGGGACGCCCCTGGGGGTCGAGGCGAAGCGGTACATGGACGCGGGCAAGCTGGTTCCGGACGAGGTGACCATCAACATGGTCCGGGACCGGCTCGCCGAGCCGGACGCCTCCGAGGGTTTCCTGCTCGACGGCTTCCCGCGCACCACGCCGCAGGCCGCCGCGCTGGACAAGCTCCTCGCCGACCTGGGCACCGCCCTGGATCTGGTGCTGGAGCTGGTGGTCGACGACGACGAGGTGATCCGGCGGCTCTCCGGTCGGCGCACCTGCCGGGGTTGCGGCAAGATCTGGCACGTCGAGTTCGACGCCACCACCAAGGACGGCATCTGCGACCGGTGCGGCGCCGAGCTGTTCCAGCGCGACGACGACAAGCCGGAGACCATCGCGGCCCGCCTGCGGGAGTACGCCGACAAGACCGCGCCGCTGGTCGACTACTACGGCGCCCAGAACAAGCTGGTCGGGATCGACGCGACCGGCCCGGTGGAGGACGTCACCGTCCGGGCCATCGACGCGCTGCGCTCGTACGGCGGCTGACCGCCCGCCGCAGCCCGGCGGATAGAGTGCGAACAGCGGGGTACGCCACGTACCCCGCTGTTGCGCTGTGTAATCGGCAACGAAAGGTGACTGCTCCATGCGCCGTGCCCAGCTGGACATCCAGCTGAAGACCCCTGACCAGATTCAGAAGATGCGCGCCGCCGGCCTGGTGGTCGCCGAGGCCCTGCGTCGGATGAGCGCGGCAGTCGCCCCCGGGGTCAGTACGGCCGACCTCGACGCGATCGCCGAGGCGACCATCCGGGAGGCGGGCGCGGTCCCCTCGTTCAAGGGCTACCACGGCTTTCCCGCCTCGATCTGCTCGTCGGTCAACGAGCAGGTGGTGCACGCGATCCCGGCAGCGGACCAGTTGCTCCGGGAGGGCGACCTGATCTCGATCGACTGCGGCGCGGTGCTGGACGGCTGGCACGGCGACGCGGCGGTCACCGTCGGGGTGGGCGAGGTCGACCCGGCGCTGCTGAAGATGGCGTCGGTCGCTGAGGACGCCATGTGGGCCGGGATCGCCGCCGCCGCCCGGGGTGCCGCGAACGGCCGGGGCCGGCTCACCGACATCTCGCACGCCGTCGAGACCGCGGTCCGTCGGGGTGGCCGGTACGGCATCGTCGAGGGCTACGGCGGCCACGGCATCGGCACCGAGATGCACCAGGACCCGCACGTGCTCAACCACGGCCGCCCCGGCAAGGGTCCCCGGCTGGTGCCGGGCATGGCGTTGGCGATCGAGCCGATGATCACGATGGGTTCCCCACGTACCGTCGAGTTGTCCGATGGGTGGACGGTGGTCACCCGGGACCGGTCGATGGCGGTGCACGTCGAGCACTCGATGGCGCTGCTGGAGGACGGGGTCTGGGTGCTGACCGCGTTCGACGGCGGACGGGCGCGGCTCGGCGACCTGGTGACCGCCCGGCAGCCTGCCGATTCCCCGGCCACCTGACCGGTCATCAGGCCTCTCTGCCCTGCGGCTCTCTGCCCTGCGGGCCCCTGAGTAGGGCCCGCTGAGGAGCGTCCGGGCCCGCCCCCTGCCGGGCGCTGGCAGCCTCGTCCGCGCCCCCTCGTCGCCGACCCGGTCGGGGCGTGTCCGGATGGGGATGTCCGGCAGGGGGCGGTGCCGAGCTGTGCTCGTCTCGGCGGTTCACGCCGCCGTGGTCCGTCTACGGAGGGCAGCTGCCGAACCAGGGGTCACACCGCCGCTGTCGTC
>NZ_JBFAQU010000003.1:0-308703 GCF_040678915.1 Micromonospora sp. NPDC049257 | reverse complement strand
ACGTCGCCCGCCGCTGTCGTCGCCCGCCGCTGTCGTCGCCCGCCGCTGTCGTCGCCCGCCGCTGTCGTCGCCCGCCGCTGTCGTCGCCCGCCGCTGTCGTCGCCCGCCGCTGTCGTCGCCCGCCGCTGCCGCCGCCCGCCGCTGCCGCCGTCCGCTGTCGCCCCTGTCGCCGTTGCCGCCGTTGCCGCTGCGTGGCTGGCTGTCGTACCGGGCCCGACGGGCCGGTGCCAGTTGACCACCCCGGGTCCTTTCGAGCTGATGGCGTTGACGACTCAACCGTCGGTAGGGGGAAGCACATGAACGTCGAGTGTCAGCCTGAGCAGGGAGAGGACCTCTCGGCGGCGGTCCCCTCCTGACCGATCCCCTCCTGACCGAGGTGGGGGTGCTGGCTGAATCGCTGATGTCATCAGGTCGAAAGGGCCCGAGGACAGATGCGGTGGGGGAGGGCGGTCACCGGTGGGCGGACGGGCGGCCCCTCGAGTGGAGAGTCGGGGCGACCCGTCGACCGCATGGGCTCGCTACCGGAGGAACCGCCCGGTGGCATCGGTCGCGCTGGCCGGTGCCGGCGTCGTAGCCGGACGAGCATCCGGCTGGCCGTGGCCGTGGCCGTGGCCGTGGCCGTGGCCGTGGCCGTGGCCGTGGTGGTGGCGGGGCCGTGGCGGTGGTCTTGGTGGTGGCGGTGGCCGTGGCCGAGGTGGTGGCGGGGCCGTGGTGGCGGTGGCCGTGGTGATGGTCGTGGTGGTGGCGGGGCCGTGGTGGCGGTGGCCGTGGTGATGGTCGTGGTGGTGGTGGCGGTGGCCGAGGTGGTGGTCTTGGCGGTGGTCGCGGGGCGGTGGCGGTGTGGCCTCTGGTCCGGCAGCCGACCTGTGGCCCGGTGGGCGGTGACGGGGTTCGGTGGCGGTGGACCCGTGGTGTCATGCTTGCCGGCATGGAGAGGCGGGCCGGCATGCAGGAGCGGGACCGGATGCGGGCGGCGGACACCGACCGGGAGGCGACGGCGGAACGGCTCCGGGTCGCCCTGGAGGAGGGCCGGCTCGACCTGCACGAGTACGACGAACGCCTGCAACAGACGTACGGGGCGAAGACCTACGCGGAACTGGACACCGTCCTGGCTGATCTGCCGGCACCGGCGTCCGCGCAGCGCTCCGCGCTGGCCCCGCTCGGCCCGCTGGCCCCGCTCGGCCCGCAGGCCCCGCCGGTGTCCGGTTCCGGGGCGTCGGAGCCCGACCGGGAGGTGACGCCGGAGCCGCCGGTGACCGGGAGCACCGCAGTGGGTGAGCCGGTGCCCGTGGGTGTCGGCTCCCGGCGGTGGCCGGTCGAGGTGTGGGTGCCCTGGCTGCGGGTGGCGGCCCTGCTCACCGTGATCTGGGCGATCTCCTCGGTCGGCAGCCGGGAACTGCTGTTCTACTGGCCGGCATGGGCGCTCGGCCCGTGGGGGGTTCTGCTGCTCCTGCGTACCACTGGCGGGTTCGCCGGCGGTGCTCCCGCCCGGCGGGACCGCCGGCGGGTGGCGCGCGACATGCGGCGGCGCAAGCGCCGCAGGTAGCGCCGCAACGACCGCCGACCGCCGGGCGTTGCGTGGGAGGGTGCCCAGTTTCGTCCGGTTGGGTGACACCACTGGTGGCCGGTTTGGCGACCACCAGTGGGCGGGCGTACACTTTCAGATCGGCGCACAGCGTCCACTCCGGCATGCCCACCCCGCGCTTCGGTGGGAGCCCGGAGCCGCGGCTGGCGCGGGCCCCCGATGACCATCGGGAGGTCCGTGTAAGGCGTTGTGGGCCGTCCGGAGCAACCGACGTCAGGACAGCGGAGTACATGCCGAAAAAAGACGGAGCCATCGAGATCGAGGGTCGGGTCATCGAGCCTCTGCCGAACGCAATGTTCCGGGTGGAGCTCGCGAACGGCCACAAGGTGCTGGCTCACATCAGCGGCAAGATGCGGCAGCACTACATCCGCATCCTGCCGGAGGACCGGGTCGTCGTCGAACTCTCGCCGTACGACCTGACCCGCGGGCGCATCGTCTACCGCTACAAGTAAGCCTGACGGCGGCCGGGAAGTCCCCGTGTCCGTCTTCGACGTCCGGAGTCGCGGTCATCGCGTCGCCGGGCCAGATGGGAAGTAAGGCAACCGTGAAGGTCAAGCCGAGCGTCAAGAGGATCTGCAACAAGTGCCGGGTTATCCGCCGGCACGGCCGGGTCATGGTGATCTGCACCGACCCGCGCCACAAGCAGCGCCAGGGCTGATCCGATTCCGCCGTCCGTGACGAACGGAGGGCGGCGGACCGGTCCGGGTCGCGCAGATCCGACGACAACACGTCACCAGCTCGTCCCAGCCGCGGAACGTACGCACGCGTACCTTCTCGTGGCCAACCCCCGGTCGGAGGCCGGGGCCCGCTCGGGCAGCGGCCGTTCGGTCGCCGGCGCACACCGCGTCGGAGTCGGACAGGTCGGTAGCGGGGTGGGACGGGTCCACACCTCCGCCACACATCACGAGGAGTACGCCCGCACATGGCACGTCTAGTCGGCGTGGATCTCCCCCGCGAAAAGCGGATGGAGATCGCGCTCACCTACATCTTCGGGGTCGGTCGCACCCGTGCCCAGGAGACGCTCGCTGCTACCGGCATCTCGCCGGACAAGCGCGCTCGGGACCTCACGGACGAGGAGCTGGTCCAGCTCCGCGACCACATCGAGTCGAACTACAAGGTTGAAGGCGACCTGCGCCGCGAGGTCGCCGCTGACATCCGCCGCAAGGTCGAGATCGGCTGCTACGCCGGCATCCGGCACCGCCGGGGCCTGCCCGTGCGTGGCCAGCGGACGCGGACCAACGCCCGCACCCGCAAGGGCCCGAAGCGGACCGTGGCCGGCAAGAAGAAGCCCGGCAAGAAGTAACTTCCCAGCCGGGATTCAGGCGAAGAGCCAGCAGTCGATCGAGAACCCATACAGGAGCGCAGAAGACTTATGCCACCTAAGGCTCGTGCCGGAGCCGCAGTCAAGAAGGTCCGGCGCAAGGAACGCAAGAACGTCGCCCACGGGCAGGCGCACATCAAGAGCACGTTCAACAACACCATCGTGTCCATCACGGACCCGACCGGTGCGGTCATCTCCTGGGCCTCAGCGGGCCAGGTTGGCTTCAAGGGCTCCCGCAAGTCGACCCCGTTCGCCGCGCAGCTGGCCGCCGAGGCCGCCGCGCGTCGGGCGATGGAGCACGGCATGCGCAAGGTCGACGTGTTCGTCAAGGGCCCCGGCTCCGGCCGGGAAACCGCCATCCGCTCGCTGCAGGCCGTCGGGCTGGAGGTCGGCCAGATCGCCGACGTCACCCCGCAGCCGCACAACGGGTGCCGTCCGCCGAAGCGTCGCCGGGTCTGAGAGGTTAGAGAGAGATGGCTCGTTACACCGGTGCTGACTGCCGCCGTTGCCGGCGGGAGAAGATGAAGCTGTTCCTCAAGGGCAGCAAGTGCGATGGCCCGAAGTGCCCGTTCGAGTCCCGGCCGTTCCCGCCCGGGCAGCACGGTCGTGGCCGCACCAAGGAGACGGAGTACCTGCTCCAGCTCCGCGAGAAGCAGAAGGCGCGTCGGGTCTACGGCGTGCTGGAGAAGCAGTTCCGCGGGTACTACGAGGAGGCCGTGGCCAAGCAGGCCAAGACCGGTGAGGTCCTCCTGCAGATCCTCGAGTCGCGCCTCGACAACGTGGTCTACCGGGCCGGTTACGCGCACTCGCGGGACATGGCCCGCCAGCTTGTCAAGCACGGTCACTTCACCGTGAACGGCAAGAAGGTCGACATCCCGTCGTACCGCGTCAAGGAGCACGACATCATCGAGGTCCGGGGCAAGAGCAAGGAGCTCACCCCGTTCATCGTGGCGCAGGCCCAGGCCGGCTCGAAGACCGTTCCGGCGTGGCTGGAGGCGATCCCGAGCCAGATGAAGGTCCTGGTGCACTCGCTCCCGGCCCGTCAGGTGATCGACACCCAGGTCCAGGAGCAGCTGATCGTCGAGCTCTACTCCAAGTAGGGCCCGTTGCGGTGGCCCGTCCTGCGGGGCGGGCCACCGGAACAGTTCGTGTCGTGGACGTCATATAGCGGGCGTCCCGGAAGAGAAGAGAAAAGATGCTCATCAGCCAGCGACCGTCTCTCTCCGAAGAGTCGATCAACGAGACCCGTTCCCGGTTCACCATCGAGCCGCTGGAGCCCGGCTTCGGCTACACCCTGGGCAACTCGCTGCGGCGTACGCTGCTGTCGTCCATCCCGGGTGCCGCGGTCACCTCGATCAAGATCGACGGTGTGCTGCACGAGTTCACCACGATCCCCGGGGTCAAGGAGGACGTGGTCGAGCTCGTCATGAACATCAAGGAGCTCTGCGTCAGCTCCGAGCACGACGAGCCGGTCAGCATGTACCTGCGCAAGCAGGGTCCGGGCGACGTCACCGCAGGCGACATCCAGCCCCCGGCCGGTGTCTCGGTGCACAACCCCGACCTCAAGCTCGCCACCCTCAACGGCAAGGGCCGGCTCGACATGGAGCTGACCGTCGAGCGGGGTCGCGGCTACGTGACGGCGGCGCAGAACAAGCAGGCCGGCGCCGAGATCGGCCGGATCCCGGTCGACTCGATCTACTCGCCGGTGCTCAAGGTGACGTACCGCGTCGAGGCGACCCGCGTCGAGCAGCGGACCGACTTCGACCGGCTGATCATCGACGTCGAGACCAAGCCGTCGATGGGCCCGCGTACCGCGCTGGCCTCCGCCGGTTCGACGCTGGTGGAGCTGTTCGGGTTGGCCCGGGAGCTGGACGAGACCGCCGAGGGCATCGACATCGGGCCGTCCCCGCAGGACGCCCAGCTGGCGGCGGACCTGGCCCTGCCGATCGAGGAGCTGGACCTCACGGTCCGTTCCTACAACTGCCTCAAGCGCGAGGGCATCAACTCCGTTGGTGAGCTGATCGGGCGTACCGAGGCCGACCTCCTCGACATCCGCAACTTCGGCCAGAAGTCGATCGACGAGGTCAAGATGAAGCTCGCCGGGATGGGTCTGGGGCTGAAGGACTCGGCCCCGAACTTCGACCCGGCACACGTCGTGGACGCCTTCGGTGAGGCCGACTACGACACCGACGACTATCGCGAGACCGAGCAGCTCTAGTCCGCGCTGCCGCCACACCTGAGGAGCACCAAGCATGCCCACGCCCACCAAGGGCCCCCGCCTCGGCGGCAGCCCCGCGCACGAGCGGCTGATGCTGGCCAACCTGGCCACCGCGCTGTTCCAGCACGGCAAGATCCAGACCACCGAGACGAAGGCCCGGCGGCTGCGTCCGCTGGCCGAGCAGCTCATCACCAAGGCCAAGCGGGGCGACCTCGCCTCGCGGCGGCGGGTGCTGGGCGTCGTCAAGGACAAGGACGTGGTCTACTCCCTGTTCGACCAGATCGCGCCCCGGTACGCCAACCGCAACGGTGGCTACACCCGGATCGTGAAGACCGGCCCGCGCAAGGGTGACGCCGCTCCGATGGCGATCATCGAGCTGGTGGAGGAGCTTCAGGTCGCCGAGCCCAAGGCGAACAAGAAGACCGCCGCCCGCAAGGCCGCCCAGCAGGACAAGGTCGAGGCGCTCGCCCCGGCCGAGGAGACCCCGGCGGCCCCGGCCGACCAGGACTCCGAGGCGCCGGTCTCGGCGTCCGGTGACACCGCCGCCGCCCGCGAGGACAGCGACGAGGCTACCGAGACCGAGGCCACCGAGAAGAAGGCCTGAGCAACGGCAGCACCGTCGGGCCCGGCATCCCTTCCTGGGGTGCCGGGCCCGACGTCGTGAACGGGAGGTACGAGGTGGACGAGCGGATCCGGCTGCGGCTGGACGTCTCGTACGACGGCACCGACTTCTCCGGCTGGGCGGTCCAACCGACCCGGCGCACCGTGGCCGGGGTGCTGGTCGAGACGCTGGACCTGGTGCTCGGCGCGGGTGCCGTCACCGGGTTGACGGTGGCCGGGCGGACCGACGCCGGGGTGCACGCCACCGGGCAGGTCTGCCACCTCGACGTGCCCGTCGTCGTCTGGGCGGAGCACCGGGGGCGGCTGTTGCGCCGGCTGGCCCGGCTGCTCCCCGGTGACGTGCGGGTCCGGGCGATGACCGAGGTGCCCGTCGAGTTCGACGCCCGCTTCTCGGCGACCTTCCGCCGGTACGAGTACCGGGTGACCGACGCGCCGTGGGGTGTCGAGCCGTTGCGGCGTCGGGACACCCTCGCCTGGCCCCGGCCGTTGGACCTGGGCGCCCTGAACGTCGCGGCGGCCGGGCTGGTGGGGGAGCACGACTTCGCGGCGTACTGCCGGCGCAAGGAGAACGCCACCACCCTGCGTGAGGTGACCCGGCTGGACTGGCGGCGGGACCCGGACGGCATTCTGGTCGCCACCGTGCAGGCCGACGCGTTCTGCCAGGCGATGGTGCGCAGCCTGGTGGGGGCGATGCTGACCGCCGGGGACGGTCGACGTCCGGTCGAGTGGCCGGCGGGGCTGCTGGCCCGGCGGGAACGCTCCAGCGAGGTGACGGTCGCGCCGGCGCACGGGTTGACCCTGGTGGCCGTCGGCTATCCACACGACCCGGCCGAGTACGCCGACCGCGCCGACCGTACCCGCCGGTTGCGGCTCCCCGTCCAGTCCTGAGGGCCGGGGGACGGTCGGGTCCCGGGCGGCGGATCCCGTTCCCTCCGGGCCGGGCACGACGCAGGCCCGGCCGCGCCGGCCGGGCCTGCGTCGGTGGTCGTCAGTCGCCGGGCAGCTCGTCGGTGTCCGGGTCGCCGACGCGGGGGGTCGCGGTGGGGGTGGGGGTCTTCCGGTTCCCGGCGTGCGGGGTGGCCGAGGGGCTGGTGGCCTTGGCGGTGGGTTGGTCGACGCTGACGCCGGCCGCCCGGCGGTCCAGGACGCCCTTGTCGAGGTGCAGTTCGACCAGGTCGTAGATGATCTCGCGGACGGTCTGGTCGCCGGCCGGGACGGCACCGGCGTCGTCCCTGGTCACCAGGCAGTAGGCGACGTAGTGGCCGCGCACCTGCCAGGCGACGCGGGCGGCGGCGGTGGCGACCGACTCGGTGTCTTCCCCCGCGGGCATGCCCCGGAACCGGCCGCGCCGGTCGTCGAGCAGTGGGCGGATCCGGTCCCGGACGCGTTGCGCGGTGGCCAGGTCGGTCAGGTTGAGCAGGCCGACGGTGACCAGGTGGTCCTCGTCGGGGGAGCGCAGGGTGGCCCGGACCACCTGGCTGCACCCGAGGGTGACCAGCAGGTCGGCTATCTCGCCGGTGGCCGCGACGGCGCAGCTGGCGTTCGACTGGGTCTTGAGCACCTGGTATTCGTGCCGGTCGACGCCGATGACCAGCTTGCTGCCGGGGAAGACCTCCTTGGCGGTCAACGGCTGCCGGTCGACCTCCCGGGAGTCCAGTGGCCCGTCGGCCTGGTCGTCGGGGGTGGCGGTGCCCGGTGCCGTCGGCGCGGCCTGCCCGTTCGGCGACGTGTCGTCGGTCGGGGTGCGGTCGATGAGCAGGACGGCCCCGCCGAGCCCGCAGAGGCCGAGCAGCATCAGCACGGCGGCCCCGCCGACGACGATCTGCCAGCCGCGGCCACCCCGGCGGCCCCGGCCGTCGCCGGAGCGGCGGGACCTGGCGCGGTCCGGTGCGGACGTCGCGCCGGGCACCTGGACGGCGGACCGGATCGGGACGGGGTCGACCGTCGGCGGTGCCGGTTGGTTGACCCGGGGCAGCGACGGTGCCGGGAAGCGGGACGGGGAGGGCCCGGCCGCCGTGGTCGGCGGGGGCTGGAACAGCGGCAGGTCCGCGTCGGGCCGCGGGTTCTCCTCGAATGCGTCCTCAGCGGACTCGTACCGATATACCATGTCGCCCAGAGTAGGGTTCATTGCCCCTTTAGGGGGTAATAACAGGAAATACGGTCTGTGGCGCGTCGGGCGGGGACGCCGGCCGACGGCAGCCCCGCCCCGGACCGGTGGAACAATGCCCCGGTGACCGGCGACCACTACTTCACCGCGGAGCCCAGCGCCCCGGCCCACCCCCGCGAGGTGGAGTTCCACGTCGCCGGGCGCGACTACACACTCGCCTCCGCCAGCGGGGTCTTCTCCGCCACCCGGCTCGACCCCGGCACCGCCGTCCTGCTGCGCAAGGCCGACCTGCCGACCGCCGCCACCGGTGGCCACCTGCTCGACATCGGCTCCGGGTTCGGCCCGATCAGCTGCGTGCTGGCCGACCTCGCGCCGACCGCTACCGTCTGGGCGGTCGACGTCAACGAACGGGCCCGCGCACTGACCGCCGCGAACGCCGCCCGCATCGACGCCGCCGACCGGGTCCACGCGGTCACCCCCGACGAGGTGCCGGCCGACGTCACCTTCACCCAGGTCTGGTCCAACCCGCCGATCCACGTCGGCAAACCCGAACTGCACGGACTGCTGCGCCGCTGGCTGCCCCGGCTCGCCCCGGACGGCGTCGGCTGGCTGGTGGTGGCCCGCCACCTCGGCGGCGACTCGCTGCACCGCTGGCTGCTCGACGAGGGCTTCGCGGTGACCCGGCACGCCAGCCAGAAGGGCTACCGGGTGCTGCGGGTCACCCGGTAATCCGGTGTCCTCCGGCCCCACGCCTCGGGCAGGATGCCCGCGTGGGATACGTGGACGTGGCAGCGGTCGGGCACATCCTCCCGGACGGTCGGGAACTCTTCGCCGACGTGTCGTTCCGGGTCGGTGAGGGGGCCAAGGTCGCCCTGGTCGGGCCGAACGGCGCCGGCAAGACGACGCTGCTGAGGATGGTCGCCGGGGACCTGCCGGTGCGCACCGGCGCGGTCGCGCGGGCCGGCGGGCTCGGCGTGATGCGGCAGTTCATCGGCATGATCGGTGACGAGTCGACGCTGGCCGACCTGGCCCTGTCGCTGGCCCCGCCGGCGCTGCGCGACGCCGGCCGCCGGCTCGTCGACACCGAACAGGCCATGCGCGCCGCCGAGCTGCGCGGCAAGTACAGCACCGCCGCCGGCAAGGCCCAGCTGGCGTACGCGGACGCGCTGGCCGCCTGGGGCGAGGCCGGCGGGTACGACGCCGAGGTGCTCTTCGACACCGTCACCACCACCGTGCTCGACCTGCCCTGGGACGCGTCCCGGGACCGCCCGGTGCGGACCCTGTCCGGTGGCCAGCAGAAGCGCTTCGCCCTGGAGCTGCTGCTGCGGGGCACCGACGAGGTGCTGCTGCTCGACGAGCCGGACAACTTCCTCGACGTGCCCGGTAAACGTTGGCTGGAGCAACGGCTGCGCGAGTCCACCAAGTCGGTGCTGTACGTCTCACACGACCGGGAGCTGCTGGCCCGTACCGCCGACCGGGTGGTCGCCGTCGAGGGGGGCAGCGCCTGGGTGCACCCGGGGAGCTTCGCCAGCTGGCACGAGGCCCGCACCGCCCGGCACGCCCGCCTCGACGAGTTGCGTCGCCGCTGGGACGAGGAGCACCAGAAGCTGCGTGAGCTGATGCTGATGTACAAGCAGAAAGCCGCGTACAACGACGGGCTCGCCTCCCGTTACCAGGCGGCGCAGACCCGGCTGCGCAAGTTCGAGGAGGCCGGGCCGCCACCCGTACCGCCGAAGGACCAGGACATCCGGATGCAGCTGGCCGGCGGGCGGACCGGCAAGCGCGCGGTGATCTGCGAGCAGCTGGAGCTGGACGGCCTGACCTACCCCTTCGACCTGGAGCTGTGGTACGGCGACCGGGTGGCGGTGCTCGGGGCCAACGGCACCGGCAAGTCGCACTTCCTGCGCCTGCTGGCCCGGGGCGGCACCGACCCCGACCCGGCCAACGGCCCGGTCGACGGGGCCGCCGCGCTGGCCCCGGTGGCACACGGCGGGGTGGTCCGGCTGGGTGCCCGGGTCCGCCCGGGGCACTTCTCGCAGACCCACGACCGGCCGGAGCTGATGGCCAAGACCCTGGTCGAGGCGCTGTGGCGGGGCGACGAGCACCGGGCCGGAATGGACCGGCACGCGGCGATGGCGGCGCTGAGCCGCTACGAGCTGGCCGGCCAGGGCGACCAGCGCTTCGGCACCCTGTCCGGCGGTCAGCAGGCCCGGTTCCTGGTGCTGCTGCTGGAGCTGTCCGGGGCGACCCTGCTGCTGCTCGACGAGCCGACCGACAACCTCGACCTGGCCTCGGCCGAGGCGTTGGAGGCGGGACTGGCCGCGTTCGCCGGGACGGTCGTCGCGGTCACCCACGACCGCTGGTTCACCCGCTCGTTCGACCGGTTCGTGCTGTTCCGGGGGGACGGTGAGGTGGTGGAGACCCCGGAGCCGGTCTGGGACGTGGGCTGAGTCACCCACGCGGACCGTGAGGTGCCGACCCCGGCCGGTCGTCGGGCGGGGTCGGGGCCGGTCCGGGCGGCATAGGGTGGATCTCGTGACTGAGATGACCTACCGCCGGTTGGGCGACTCCGGGCTCGTGGTGTCCGTGGTCGGCATCGGCTGCAACAACTTCGGCCGCAAGCTCGACATCGACGGCACCCGGGCGGTGGTCGACGCCGCGCTCGACGCCGGGATCACCTTCTTCGACACCGCCGACATCTACGGCGAGCCCCCGGGGGGTTCCGAGGAACTGCTCGGGCAGGCCCTCAAGGGCCGCCGGGACGACGTGGTGCTGGCCACCAAGTTCGGCATGTCGATGGGCGGGCGCAACGGCCGCGACTTCGGGGTACGCGGGTCCCGGCGGTACGTGGTGCGGGCCGTCGAGGCGTCGCTGCGCCGGCTCGGCACCGACCACATCGACCTGTACCAGCTGCACGAACCCGACCCGGACACCCCGATCGACGAGACGCTCGCCGCGCTGGACGACCTGGTCCGCGCCGGCAAGGTGCGCTACCTGGGCAACTCCAACTTCTCCGGCTGGCAGATCGCCGACGCCGACTGGACGGCGAAGACCCGGGGGCTGACCCGGTTCGTCAGCGCGCAGAACCACTACAACCTGCTCCACCGCGACGCCGAGGTCGAGATCATTCCGGCCTGCGAGCGGTTCGGCCTGGGCCTGCTGCCGTTCTTCCCGCTCGCCAACGGGCTGCTCACCGGCAAGTACCGGCGGGACACCGCCCCACCCGCCGGCAGCCGCCTCTCCGGCGGTGGCCGGTACGCCGAGCGGCTCGCCGCGGCCCGCTGGGAGACCATCGAGGCGCTGGAGACGTTTGCGGCGCAGCGGGGGCTGACGCTGCTCCAGGTGGCCATCGGCGGGCTGGCCGCCCGACCGGCGGTGGCCTCCGTCATCGCCGGGGCCACCACCGCCGAGCAGGTCCGGGCGAACGCCGCCGCCGGCACCTGGCAGCCCACCGACGACGACCTCGACGCCCTGGACGCCCTGCTCTGACCGACCCGGGTCGGACGCGGTCGGGCCCGGACACCGTCGCGGTGTCCGGGCCCGATCGGGTACCAGGTCGTCAGCCGGCCAGGCCGGTCGGCTCCCCGGGGTGGGCCCGGCGACGCCACCACAGCAGCGTCGACCCGGCGACGACGACCACCGCCAGCGCACCGGCCAGCCACGGCCAGCCGCCGAAGCCGTCGTCGGCGTCCCCGCCGGTGGGCGGCAGCGTGGCGGCGACCGGCGACGGCGACTGGGCCACCCGGGCCTGCACCTGAGCGGTCGCCGTGCTCTGGTAGGGGGCGGGGGCGCGGACCGTCACCCGCCAGTCGCCGGGGGAGAGCAGCGGGCCGCTGCTGTAGAAGCCCTGCCCCTCCCCGGACGGCTCGATCTGCACCGGCCCGGCCGTCCGGCCCCCCTCACCCTCGGCTGTCACGGTGAGCCGGACCGGCTGGTCCAGCCGGTGCCCGTCGGCGTACACGGCCATCACGGTCACCCCACCGGCGCCGTCACCGGCCACCGTCAGCTTGACCTTTCCGCCGTGCGCCGCCGCCGGACCCGCCGGCAGGGTCACCAGGGCCGCCACGACCAGCGCGGCGAGGGCTCTCAAGGTACGCATCGACGTCTCCCTTGCTATGTGGAGGGGCCGCCCCCACCGCCGGTGTCGACGGTGGGAGCGGCCCCGTGGTGCTCCTTACAGCGAACCGCCCTTGGCGATCCGGGTGGGGTCGGCACCGAGCCGGCCGGCCCCGTTGACCGACTTGTTGGCGTTCGCCTTGACGCCGGCCTTGGTGGCCGCGCCACCGAGCCGGACGATCATGGCGTCGGCGTCCCGGACCAGCACGTCCCGCACGTCGGTGTCGGTCACCACCGCGGGGTCGGTGGCCAACGCCTTGAAGGCGGTCAACTGCTGCACCGCCCGCTTGTCGTTGCCCGCCGCCTCGGACTCCCGTACCGCGTCCAGCTTGTTGGACAGCTGACGGTGCGCCTTGGTGGAGAGTCGTCCGGTCGCCTTGAACCGGTCCAGCAGGTTCTGCATGTCCCGGAACGAGGTGGTGACGAAGAACCGGACCGTCGAGGTGGTGGAGTTGCCCGCCTTGTCGGTCGCGGTCACCGTCAGCTCGTGCAGGCCGAGCGGCAGCTCGTACAGCGCCTGCAGGGTGCCGCTGGCGTACGCCCGACCGTCCAGCACGCCGGAGGTCGTCTTGATGCCGGAGGTCGGGTCGACCGCCTGCCACGAGATCCGGACGTCCTGGCTGTCACCGTAGAGTTGGCCGTCGGCGATGCCGGAGACCAGCAACGTCGGCTTGGTGCCGTCGATCTTGACGACCGCCGACTTCAGCGCCTCGACGTTGCCGGCGGCGTCGGTGGCCCGGTACAGCAGCTCGTGCGTGCCGTCCCCGGTCACCTCCACCGGCGTGGTGTACGCCGTCCAGGCGCCACCGTCGAGCGACCACTCCAGCTTCTTGACCCCGGAACCGGCGTCGGTGGAGGTGATCACCACCGGGACGGTGCCGTTGTGCCAGCCGTCGTCGTTGGCCGGGGCGAACGACGCCGAGCTGACCGGCGCGGTGGCGTCGATCTTCACGGCGACCTTCTTCGTCGCCTCCACGTTGCCGGCCGCGTCCGTCGACCGGAACCGCACCTCGTGGGTGCCGTCCCCGCTGACCTGCACCGGCTCGGTGTACGCGGTCCACGTGGTGGCCCCGTCGAGCTGGTACTCGGTGCTCGCCACCCCGCTACCGCCGGCCTCGTCGGCCGCCGCCAGCGTCACGGTGACCGGGCCGGTGTGCCAACCCTCGGTCGGGGTGCCGGAGACGGTGGCCGTGGTCACCGGGGCGGTCGTGTCGGCCGCCCTGGTGGAGAGCCGGAAGTAGTCGAACGAGGCCGTCTTCGAGGTGGCCGCGTTCGCGCCGAGGGTGAACAGACCGATCTTCGGGGTGGCCCCGACGGCGGTGTTCGTCACCGTCTCGAACGTGGTCCACTCCTGCCCGTCCGCCGAGTACGACGCGGTGAAGGTGTCACCGGCGCGGGCCAGCCGCAGGTACCACACCCCCGAGGTCAGGTTGGAGACCTGGGGCTGCGGGTTCTGCGTCGCCCCGGCGAGTTCGCCACGGAACTCGATCCGCCGGGAGACCGCCTGCCCGGCCTGGTTGTCCACGATGTAGTCCAACTTGACGTAGTTGTCGTCGTCGGCGTGGACGATCAGACCGGCCTGCTGGTACTGCTCGGCCAGGGCACTGCCGTCGACCTTCGTCTCCAGGGTCCAGTCACCGCTCGGCGCGGTCTGGAGGATGAAGTTCTTCGGCCCGGTGTTGTTGGTGCCGTAGATGTCACCGGACGGCACGTCGATCTTCAGCGCACCGTCGACCACCCGGTAACCGGCCGGGTCCTCACGGAGCACCGCGTTCCACCGGCACTTGTCGAGCGTGGTGCCGGTGAACTCGTCCGACGGGGTGACCGGGCCGGCCGGGGCGTCCGGCGAGACCAGGAACGAGTCGAACACCGCGTCCACCACCGGGGCGGTGGTGCCACCGTTGAGGGCGAGCAGGCCGATGCGCGGGTTGGTGATGCCGGCCAGCGCGGCGGACCGGCCGACCGGGGTGAACGTGACACCGTCGGTCGAGAACTGCGCGGTCAGGTTGGTGCCGTCGCTGATCAGCCGCAGCCAGATGGTGTCACCGGCCGGGGCGGCCACGGCGTCGGCCGCGTCGTTACGCGGAGTCCCGGCGGTCTCCCGGATGAACTCCACCTTGCGCGAACCGCCGTAGAGCAGGTCCACCTTGGCGTAGTTGTCGTCGTCGCCGTAGATCAGCAGGCCGGCCTGCTGGTAGTCGGCGGTGACGGGCACGGTGACCTTCGTGGTGGCCTGCCAGGCCCCGCTGGGTGCGGGCTGGAGCACCAGGTTGGTCGCGTCGTTACGGGAGCCGTACAGGTCACCCGAGGAGGTGGGCAGCCGCAGCGCCCCACCGGAGACCGAGTAGAGCTGGTTCTCCCGGACCACCGACCAGCGGTCCTTGTCGAGGCTGTTGCCGAGGAACTCGTCCGACCGCGCGCCGAGGCACGAGTTGGTCGGCGCGTCCACCTTGACCGGGACGGTCGCGTAGGACTTCGCACCCCGGCTGTCCGTCACCGTCAGGGTGGCGGTGAAGGTGCCCGGGGTGGTGTAGGTGTGGGTGGCGTTCAGGGTCGTCGCCGTCCCGCCGTCACCGAAGTCCCAGGCGTACGTCAGCGGGGTGTCACCCTCGGTGTCGGTGGCCGTGCCGGTGAAGGTCACGGTGACCGGCGCGGTGCCGGTCGCCGGGGTGGCGGTGGCCGTCACCTGCGGCGGCGCGTTGTCGGTGACGCCCCGTCCGATGAAGTCCATCCAGTTGACGTTGAACAGCGAACCCGCGCCACCGGCGGGGTCCTTGGCGACGAAGTACAGCGCGCCCTCCGCACCGGCCGTCACCGGCGCGGTCACGTCGACGAACTGCTGCCAGCCACCCGTGCTCGGCACGGTGGCCGTGGCCACGACCGGGCCGTCGACGGCACCGGCGTGCACGTCGATCCGACCGCCCTGGACCTCGGAGGCCACCCGGAACCGGATCTGCTCGACCCCGGTCAGGTTGGCCGGGACGAGCGACCACCAGTCGCCGTCCTCGATGAAGCCGATGTTCTGGCCGCCACCGGCGGGGTCGGTGGTGGTCTCCTTCTGCACGCCCGGGTCACCGCCGCCGGTGCTGCCCGGGGCCCGCCCGGTGGCCGTGTAGTACTCGGCCTGCTTGCGCTTGGGCTGGAGGATCTCGATCGCCCGACCGGTCAACGGGCCGGCGCCGCCGGTGCCGCCGTCGTCGGTGTAGGTGGCCTCGAAGACCGCGAAGACGTTGGCCTCCGCGCCGTGACCCGACGCCAGCGAGGTCTGCACGGTGCCGGTGCAGCCGGTGTGCTGCTCCAGCGGGTGGGCGTGCTCGTCGTGGCCGAGCAGCACCTGCAGCTGCACCCGGTCACAGTCGACGGTGCCGTCCTCCGGGTCGGTCACCTTGATCGTGTACTTGACCTGGTCGCCCCACTCGAAGAAACCGCCGCTGGGCGGGAACTCGATGGTCACCGTCGGGGCGGTGTTGCCGACCGTCACCGGCACGTTCGCCACGGCGGTGCGGCCCTTGGGGTTGGTGACGGTGAGCTGCGCGGTGTAGTCGCCGGCCGCGGTGTAGGTGTGGGTGGGGTTCGCCTCGGTGGAGGTCTGGCCGTCACCGAACTTCCACGCGTAGGTCAGCGTGCCGCCGTCCGGGTCACGCGACCCGGCGCTGGAGAAGTTCACGGTCAGCGGCGCGGCCCCGGAGGTGGGGTCGGCGCTGGCCTCGGCGATGGGGGCGCGGTCACCGGCGGTGTAGTCGATCCGGTAGACCCCGGAGTCGTCGTTGTTGCCGCCGAAACCGGTGCCCCACTCGATCATGTAGAGCGCGCCGTCCGGACCGAACTCGAAGTCCATCGGACGGATCATCGGCATGCCGGTGAGCAGCTGGTTGATGTCGACCAGCGTCTTGCCGTCCGCGCTGACCTGCATCGTGTACATCTTCGACTGGTTCCACTCGCCGAGCAGCGCCTTGCCGTCGTAGTACGCCGGCCACTTGCGGCCCGACGTGCTGTCGGCGTCGTAGCGGTAGACCGGGCCGCCCATCGGGGCACCGCCGCCACCGATCTCGGGGAAGCGCGGGTCGCCGGCGTAGCCGTAGTCCACCGTCGCCGCGATGGCCGGCGGCAGGTTGGTCAGGCCGGTGTTGTTGGGCGAGTCGTTGACCGGCGCGGCGCAGTCGAACTTCGCCCCGCTCGGCCCGGACGGGAAGGTGTAGTCGTTGTACGCCTTGTTGTTGCCGGTGCAGTACGGCCAGCCGTAGTTGCCGGCCGTGGCGACGATGTTCCACTCCACCAGGCCCTCGGGGCCCCGGTTCGGGTTGGCCGTCGAGGCGTCCGGCCCGTAGTCGGCGACGTAGAGGGTGTCGGTCTTCTGGTCGACGCCGATCCGGAACGGGTTACGGAAGCCCATGCCGAAGATCTCGGGACGGGTCTTCGCGGTGCCCGGGGCGAACAGGTTGCCCGTCGGGATCGTGTAGGTGCCGTCGTCCTCCGGGTGCACCCGGATCACCTTGCCGCGCAGGTCGTTGGTGTTGCCGGCGCTGCGCTGCGCGTCGTAGTCCTGCCGGCCGGCCCGCTCGTCGATCGGGGTGAAGGCGCTCGACTCGAACGGGTTGGTGTTGTCGCCGGTGGCCAGGTAGAGGTTGCCCTGCGAGTCGAAGGTCATGCTGCCGCCGGCGTGGCAGCAGGTGTTGCGCTGCGTGTCGACCTGGAGGATGACCTTCTCGGTGGCCTTGTCGATGGTGTCACCGTTGACGGTGAACCGGGACAGGTAGTTGCGCGGGGCGCCACCGGCCGGTGCGTAGTACAGGTAGATCCACTTGTTGGTGGCGAAGTCCGGGTCGAGGCGCAGCCCGAGCAGGCCGTCCTCGTTGCCGGTGAAGACGTCCAGCCGGGTCGCGGTGACCGTGTTGCCGGTGTCCGGCTTCACGATCTGCACCCGGCCGTCGCGCTCGGCGTAGAACACCCGGCCGTCCGGAGCGATGTCCAGCTCCATCGGGTTGTTGGTGTTGCTGTCGAGGGTGACCTTCTCGAAGTTCGCGGTCTTGGAGGCGCCGCAGTCGGCGTTCTCGACGCCGGCCGCGGTGCGGATGCCGCCGAGCAGGTGGCTGAGGAACTCCGGCTCGGTGTACGACGCCTGGGTGTGGCCGCCGCCGGTGTACCACGACCGACCGCCGTCGTAGTCCTGGCACCAGGCGGTGGGGTGGTCGGCGCCCATCGCGCCGGCACCCGGGCTGTAGGACTTCTCGTCCAGGCTGGCCAGCACGTGCACCTTGGAGCGCGGGTTGGTGCGGAAGTTGTACCACTCGTCGAACCGGGACCAGCGGTCCGGCAGGTCGGCGGTCGACGGGTGCGCGTGGTCCTCGACCTTGACGGTGGCCTGCTGGTTGGCGGGGTGGCCGGAGAAGTACGCGCCGACCAGGTTGCCGTACCAGGCCCAGTCGTACTCGGTGTCGGAGGCGGCGTGCACGCCGGCGTAGCCGCCGCCGGCCTTGATGTAGCGCTCGAACGCGGCCTGCTGGGTGGCGTCGAGGACGTCACCGGTGGTGGAGAGCCAGATCACCGCCTGGTATTTCGCCAGGTTGGTGTCGTTGAAGGCGGCTCCGTCCTCGGTGGTGTCGACGGTGAACCCGTTGTCGGTGCCGAGCTTCTGGATCGCGGCGATGCCGGCCGGGATGGCGTCGTGCCGGAATCCGGCGGTCTTGGAGAAGACCAGGACCGAGAAGGGTTCGGCGGCGGCTGCCGCCGGTGCCGGTGCGGCCTGTGGCTGGGCCGCCGCGACGGGAGCGGCCTGGGCGGCGGTGCCGCCGATCAGGCCGCTGGCGAGTAGGGAGAGGGCCAGTAGACCGGCACCCAGTGGGCCGCGACGGGCGCGGCGATGGCGGGATGGAGACACTCCATGCTCCTTTTGTCCGTGCTGGACAGTGGTGGGGGCATGGGGACGACTCGCCGCAGACCGTCCCCGGTCGGATCGGTGTGGGCCCGCCGAGGTCCGCACCAGTGGCGATCAGGTGCGGGCCACGCCGAGGCTCCGCACCGGAATAATGTCGATCGGTTGAACAAATTAGCGCCGCTGGATTGGTTTCCGGCAAGGCATGAGCATGTAACGATTCGGTATCGGCGACTCGCTTTTCCGGCTTATGTGGATACAAGCCCACAACCGTACGCATTGATAGTCCTGGATCAATCTAACACCCCTTGGCGGATCAGCGGATCTGTCGTACGGTCACAGGCACGTGACCCACGGGAGCCCGGTACACCGGGCTGAGAGGGGGGCTGAGAGCCCCCGACCGTCGAACCTGATCCGGGTAATGCCGGCGCAGGGAGGAGAGTTGCCGTGCCGTCCCTCGGCCGACTGCATCTGATCACCGACACCCGCCCCGGGTGCGACCCGCTCGCCGTCGTACGGGCCGCCCTCCCGGTGGCCCGCGCCGACCTCGTCGTCCAGGTCCGGGTGACCGACGACACCACCGACCGGCAGGCGTACGACCTGGCCCGACGGGTACGCGCGCTCTGCGTGCCGTACGAGGCGACCTGCCTGGTCAACGACCGGCTGCACGTCGCCCTCGCGGTGGACGCCCACGGCGGCCACGTCGGCGCGGACGACCTGCCCGTCGCGGCGGCCCGCCGGGTCCTCGGCCCCGCCGCCGTGCTCGGCGCGACCGCCCGGGAACCGGACGCCGCCGCCCGGGCCGTCGCCGCCGGGGCCAGCTACCTGGGCGTCGGCCCGTGCCATCCCACCGCCACCAAGACCGGCCTGCCCGACCCGATCGGCCCCGCCGGCATCCACGCCGTCGTCGCCGCCGTCGCCGTGCCGGTGATCGCCATCGGCGGGGTCACCGCCGCCACCGTGCCGGCGCTGCGGGCCGCCGGGGCGTACGGCGTGGCGGTGGTCGGGGCGCTGTCCACCGCCGCCGACCCGGGCCGGGCCACCGCCGAACTGATCGCGGCACTGACGTGCTGACCCGGCCCGACGTCGCCATCGTGGGCGCGGGGCCGGTCGGATTGGCGATCGCCTGGCGCTGCGCCACCCGGGGCCTGCGGGTGACCGTGCACGACCCGGCCCCCGGCTCCGGCGCGTCCCGGGTCGCCGCCGGGATGCTCGCCCCGGTCGCCGAGGCGTACTTCGGGGAACGGGAACTGACCGGGCTGCTCACCGCGTCCGCCGCCCGCTGGCCGGGTTTCGCCGCCGAACTGACCGCCGCCACCGGCAGGGAGTTCGGCTACCGCACCGACGGCACCCTCGTCGTCGGGCTCACCGGGGACGACCTGGCCGAAGCCCGCCGGCTCTGGTCGTACCAGCAGGGGTTGGGGCTGCCGATCAGCGCGCTGCGCCCGTCGCAGCTGCGGGAGCGCGAACCGGCGCTGACCCCCCGGCTGCGCGGCGGAGCGGTCGCCCCCGGCGACCACCAGGTCGACCCGCGCCGGCTGGTCGACGCGCTCCGGGTCGCCGCCGAGCGGGCCGGCGCGACCCTGCTGCCCGGCCTAGTGACCCGACTGGCCGAGGTGGACGCGCCCGTCGTCGTGGTCGCCGCCGGCTGCGGCGCCGCCGCGCTGACCGGGCTGCCGGTCCGCCCGGTCAAGGGCCAGGTGCTGCGGCTGCGCGCGCCCGACCACCGCCCGCCCGGCTTCCGGCACGTCATCCGGGGGTACGCCGACGGCGAGTCGGTCTACCTCGTCCCCCGCGACGACGGCGAGGTGGTCCTCGGGGCGACCGTCGAGGAACGCGCCGACACCGAGGTGACCACCGGGGCGGTGCTGCGGCTGCTCCGGGCCGCCGTCGACCTCGTCCCCGAACTCGCCGAGTACGCGCTGACCGAGGCCACCGCCGGGCTGCGCCCCGGCACCCCGGACAACGCGCCGATCCTCGGCCCGCTGCCCGGCCGCCCCGGCGTGCTCGCCGCCACCGGCCACCACCGGCACGGCATCGTGCTCACCCCGGTCACCGCCGACCTGATCACCGACCTGATCGTCACCGGTCAGCCGGACCCGCTGCTCACCCCCTTCACCGCCGACCGGTTCCACTGAGGAGGACACGTGCGACTGATCGTCAACGGCGTCGGACGCGAGCTGGCCGGCGGCACGACCGTCGCGGACCTGGTCGCCACGGTCACCGGGCAGCGGCGCGGAATCGCCGTCGCGGTCAACGGCGAGGTGGTCCCCCGGGGCGGCTGGCCCGCCACCGAGCTGCGCGACGGCGACCGGGTCGAGGTGCTCAGCGCCGCCCAGGGCGGGTGACCCGGATGCCCCTCACCATCGCCGGACAGACCTTCACCTCCCGGCTCATCCTCGGCACCGGCGGCGCGGCCAACCTGCACGTGCTGGAACAGGCGATCCGGGCCTCCGGCACCGAACTGGTCACCCTCGCCCTGCGCCGCGTCGACACCGCCCCCGGCACCGCCGGGGGACTGCTCGACCTGCTCGACCGGTGCGCGGTGCGGCTGCTGCCCAACACCGCCGGCTGCTACACCGCCGCCGAGGCGGTCAAGGTGGCCCGGCTGGCCCGGGAGGCGTTCGACACCGACTGGGTCAAGCTGGAGGTGATCGGCGACGAACGCACCCTGCTCCCGGACGGGGTGGAGCTGCTGCGGGCCGCCGAGGAACTCGTCGCCGACGGCTTCGTCGTGCTGCCGTACACCTCCGACGACCCGGTGCTGGCCCGCCGGCTGGCCGACGTCGGCTGCGCGGCGGTGATGCCGGCCGGTGCGCCGATCGGTTCCGGACTGGGCATCACCAACCCGCACCACATCCGGCTCATCCGGCAGAGCGTCGACGTGCCGGTGATCCTCGACGCCGGGATCGGCACCGCCTCCGACGCGGCCCTCGCCATGGAACTGGGCTGCGACGGGGTGCTGCTGGCCAGCGCCGTCACCCGGGCCGCCGACCCGACGGCGATGGCCACCGCCATGCGGCACGGCGTACGGGCCGGGCGGCTCGCGTACAACGCCGGGCGGATACCCCGCCGCTTCCACGCCCTCGCCTCCACCCCCGACGACGGAAGACCCGACCTGTGACCCGCCCGGCCGCCCCACCCCTCCTCCGGCCGGACGGGGTGGTGCTGCTGACCGACCGGCTGGTGGCGCGCGGCGACCTCGTCGACGTGGTCGCGGGGGCGGTAGGCGGTGGGGTGCGGTGGGTGGTGCTGCGGGAGAGGGACCTGCCCCGCGCCGAACGGGCGGCGATCGCCGTCGACCTGCGGGCCGTCCTGGCGCAGGCCGGCGGCACCCTGATCGTGGCCGGCCCCGACCCGCTGGACGGGGACGCCGTCCACCTGCCCGCCGCCGGGCCGTACCCGCCGCCGGCCGTCGGACTGGTCGGCCGGTCCTGCCACGACACGGCGGAGCTGGCCCGACTGACCACCGAGGACTACGTGACGCTCTCACCGGTCTGGGCCACCCGCAGCAAACCCGGCTACGGCCCACCGTTGCGCCCGGACGGGCTGCGCGACCTGATCCGGCGCAGCCCGGTGCCCGTGCTCGCCCTGGGCGGCGTCGAGACACCGGAGCAGGTGACGGCCTGCGTCGACGCGGGCGCGGTCGGGGTGGCGGTGCTCGGCGCGATCATGCGGGCCGCCGACCCGACCGGGGCCGCGACGACCCTCACCAGCGCCTTCCCCCGCACCCCGAGCACCGACGCGTGGCCCGAGGAGACGACATGACACCCACGACCGTGCTCACCATCGCCGGCTCCGACTCCGGCGGCGGCGCCGGCATCCAGGCCGACCTGAAGGTCTTCGCCGCCCTCGGCGCGTACGGCACCAGCGTGCTGACCGCCGTCACCGCGCAGAACACCCGGGGCGTGGACGCCGTGCTGCCGCTACCCCCACGCACCGTCACCGAGCAGCTCGACAGCGTGCTCGGCGACTTCGCGGTCCGGGCGGTGAAGACCGGGATGCTCGGCACCCCGGCGGTCGCCGACGCGGTGGCCGAGGCGGCGAAGGCGGGCCGGCTGCCGCACCTCGTCGTCGACCCGGTGCTCGTCGCCACCAGCGGACACCGGCTCGGGGTGGTCGCGGCCGTCGAGCGGCTGCTGCCGTACGCCCGGGTGGCGACGCCGAACTGCGCGGAGGCCGCCGCCCTCACCGGACGCCCGGTGACCACGGTCGAGGAGATGGTCGCCGCGGCGCAGGCCCTGGCGGCCGGCGGCCCCGAGTACGTGGTGGTCACCGGCGGTGACGTCGACGCGGCCGGCGAGTCGGTCGACGTGCTGGCCGACGGCGCAACGACCACCCTGCTGCGCGCCCCCCGGGTGGACACCCGGCACAGCCACGGCACCGGCTGCTCGTTCTCGGCGGCGATCGCCGTCCGGCTGGCCGCCGGCGACCCGGTGCCGGTCGCGGTCGCCACCGCCAAGGAGTACGTCACCCGTGCGCTGACCGGCGCGCGGGGTTGGGAACTGGGCGCGGGACGCGGCCCGCTGGACCACTTCGGCTGGTCCCGATGACCAACAGGGAGGCTGTCATGCAGGCACGTCGCAAGGTCTACGTCGAGGGGTCCCGGCCGGACGTCCGGGTGCCGTTCGCCGAGGTGGAGCTGGCCGGGGACAACCCGCCGCTGCGCCTCTACGACACCTCCGGCCCCGGCTCGGACCCGGAGGTGGGGCTGCCGCCGCTGCGCGGACCGTGGATCGCCGAGCGGGGCGACGTCGCGCCGGTCCGGGGCGCGGGCACCCCGCTGGCCGGCGTCGACGCCAAACGCCCCACCCAGCTCTGGTACGCCCGCGCCGGGGTGGTCACCCCGGAGATGGAGTTCGTGGCGATCCGGGAGGGGCTGCCGCCGGAGCTGGTGCGCGACGAGATCGCCGCCGGCCGGGCGGTGCTGCCACTCAACGTCAACCACCCCGAGTGCGAGCCGGCGATCATCGGCAAGGCGTTCCTGGTGAAGGTCAACGCCAACATCGGCACCTCGGCGGTGACCTCGTCGGTCGCCGAGGAGGTGGAGAAGCTGACCTGGGCCACCCGGTGGGGCGCGGACACCGTGATGGACCTGTCGACCGGCAAGCGCATCCACGAGACCCGGGAGGCGATCGTCCGCAACTCGCCGGTGCCGATCGGCACCGTGCCGATCTACCAGGCGCTGGAGAAGGTCGGTGGCGACCCGGTCAAGCTGAGCTGGGAGGTGTTCCGGGAGACCGTCATCGAGCAGGCCGAGCAGGGCGTCGACTACATGACGGTGCACGCGGGGGTGCTGCTGCCGTACGTGCCGCTGGCCGTCGACCGGGTCACCGGGATCGTCTCCCGGGGCGGTTCGATCATGGCGGCCTGGTGTCTGGCGCACCACGAGGAGAACTTCCTCTACACCAACTTCCGGGAGCTGTGCGCGATCCTCGCCCGCTACGACGTGACGTTCTCCCTCGGCGACGGGCTGCGACCCGGCTCGATCGCCGACGCCAACGACGAGGCCCAGTTCGCCGAGCTACGCACCCTCGGCGAGTTGACCCGGATCGCCTGGGAGTACGACGTGCAGGTGATGATCGAGGGCCCCGGCCACGTGCCGATGCACAAGATCAAGGAGAACGTGGACCTCCAGCAGGAGTGGTGCCACCAGGCCCCGTTCTACACCCTCGGCCCGCTGACCACCGACATCGCCCCCGCGTACGACCACATCACCTCGGCCATCGGGGCCGCGATGATCGGCATGTTCGGCACCGCCATGCTGTGCTACGTCACCCCGAAGGAACACCTCGGCCTGCCCGACCGGGACGACGTGAAGGCCGGCGTGATCGCGTACAAGATCGCCGCACACGCGGCCGACCTGGCCAAGGGGCACCCCGGCGCGCAGGCCTGGGACGACGCGCTGTCCAAGGCGCGGTTCGAGTTCCGCTGGGAAGACCAGTTCAACCTGTCGCTGGACCCGGAGACCGCCCGCGCCTACCACGACGCGACGCTCCCGGCGGAGCCGGCGAAGACCGCCCACTTCTGCTCCATGTGCGGCCCGAAGTTCTGCTCCATGAAGATCACCCAGGAGCTGAAGGAGTACGCCGCCCAGGGCATGCAGGCCAAGTCAGCCGAATTCCGCTCCACCGGCAACCGCGTCTACCTCCCCCTAGCCTGACTCCCCGCCCCCGCCCCCGTCCCCGCCCCCGCCCCCCTGCCCCCGTCCCCGCCCCCCTGCCCCGGTGATCAAGAGGTTTGCGTCACGGGACGGCCGGAATCTGACGTAAACCTCTTGATCACCGGGCCGGGGCGGGGCCGGGGACGGGGGTGAGGCGGGGTGGGGGTGAGGCAGGGCGGGGGTGGGGCGGGGTGAGGGGGGTTAGTCGTGGTGGTGGTGGCGGCCGCTGGTGCGTAGGGAGCGGCGGCCGCTCTCCCGTTCCGGTTCGTTGTCGGCGAGGGGCTTGCTCAGGCCGGCGACCCAGTCGACGTACTCGTCGTCGGCCGTCGCCGGCTCCGCGGGAGGATCGCCTGCCGACTCACCCTCGGGTGACCGGTTCCGTCGGAACAGTCCTCGTCGGCCCTTGGCCCGGCCGGCTGGCTGCTGACCGTCGCCGCTCGGAGCTGGGCCGGCGGGAGCCGCACCGGGGGAGGTGTCGTCCACCGGCGCGGTGCTGCGGGAGCTGTCTCCTTCCCACCGGAGGCTGACCGGCCCCGGGGGCTCCGTTCGCTCGGTGGTGTCCGGTTCGGGAAACGGCAGGGAGGCCCGGGCTGGTTCCGGGCGGGGGGAGTCGGCCGGGCCACCCGTACCGCTGAGGTCTGGTAGTTGGTGGCGGGGGCGCGGCATGCTTTCGACACCGTCCGGTGGGACGTGCCGCGTTCCGGCCCTCGCCGGGCCCGCTTCGGCGGCCGTCGCAGCGGGACGGGCACCGCCCGGCCCGGCGACACCCGGGCGGTCGGCCGCGGTGCTGCCCGTCCCGCTGCGGCCCTGTCGGGTGGGCTGCGGCCCGGTGCCTTCCAGCCCACCGCTGGCGGGCCGGGTGTGGCGGGGTTCGGTGACGGCCGGTCGGTCCGTCTCCGCGCTGCCGGTGCCGGTGGGGGCCGCTGGATCGGGCGCGGGCTGACCGGTCTCGGCCACCGGGACGACGGCGGCGGGACGGGTCCGGCTGGTCCGCTTCGCCCCTGGCCTGGGCGCGGCCTCGGGTTCTTCCCCCGTGGCCGGTCCGGTCGCCTTGCGCTGCTTCGCCGCGGTGGGTGCGGTCTGGCTGGTCTCGGCCCGCGTCGACCTGGCGGGGGCCGGCTCGACCCTGGGCGGCTCGACTCTGGCCGGTTCGACCCGGGGCGGCTCGGTCGGGATCGGCTCGGTCGGGGTCGAGCCGATCCGGGCCGGTCCGCCCGGGGTCGGGGCGGGGCGGGTCGCCGGCCGGTCGGTGACGGTAGCGGCGGGATCCGGCCAGTCCCAGTGGGCGGGGGTGCGGCCGACGCGCGGCGGCTCGGGGTCGAAGGCCCGTGCGGCGGCGCTCAGCTCCACCGTGACCGCCTCGTCCGAGCCGGTCCCGGTCGTGCTGCCGGGTCCAGTCGGGCTGCCGGTCCCGGTCGGGCCGGTTGCCGGGGAGACGGCTCCGGTCGGGTCGGGTCGGGGCGCGTCGGGGGCGGTGGGCAGGGGCGCGAGGATGTCGGTCGGCTCGATCGCCGCGTCGTCGCCCGCGTCGTCGGCGGCCGGGCGGGCGGGCAGCAGCGGCCAACGCAGCAGCGTGGCGGCGACCGAGCCGAGCGCACCGGTGGCGACCGCGATCACCGCGGCGTAGTAGGGGGCGAGCTGGTAACGGTCCACCGCGTCGCCCGGCCCTGCGGTCAGGTAGGCGAAGGCGAGCAGCACCGGGCCGGCCGCCCCGGCGGCCCCGCCGATCAGCGGGACGTGCCCCCGCCGCCGGGCCACCCCGCCGGTCACCGCGCCGGCCACCAGCGCGACCACGGGCAGCAGCAGCATCGCCAACTGCTGCGCCCGGTCCGCGCCGAGCCAGGCCGGCTCCAGCACCCCCAGGCGTACGGTGCGCAGCGGGTCGGTGGAGAGCACCCCCGGTGCGGCCGAGACGAGCGCGACCAGCCAGACCGCCCCGCCCATCAGGGCGACGTTCCAGCCCAGCGGGGGGCGCAGCAGGACGGCCGAGGCGGCAGCCGCACCGACCACCGCCCCGGCGACCGCGCAGATGCCGACCGCCCAGACCGGGTCGACGGCGCTCAGCTCGGCGGCCCTGGCGGGTTGCATGCACAGCGGGGCGACGACCAGCGCGCCGAGCGCGGCGGCCCCGGAGATCGCCAGCTGTACCGGGGTGTCCTGCGGCAGCCCTTCACGGCGGACGAGCCGGCCGGTGAGGACCGCGCCGACCACGGCGGCGGTCACCGCGAACCAGCCCACCCAGGCGAGCTGGGCCGGCCACCGGTTGACGTCGGTGAAGTCGCCGGTGAGTCGGACGATGCCGAAGCCGTACGCGATGCCGAGCTGGCCGGCCCCGGCCAACATGCTCACCCCGAGTGCGGTGAGCAGCAGTCTGCCCCACGTCCGAAAGGCCATGTCGCGCACGTTACGGCCCGGTGCGCCCGATCGCCACTGTGGCGCGGCGCGGCCGGGACCAGCTGTTACCCAAGCGCTACCAGCGACTACTTGAGTTCCACCAGGCGGGCCAGGTAGGTCGTGTCCCCGACATTGGTGAGCATGTGGACGGCACCCGGGTCCCGGTAGACCACCCCGCCGGTGGGCTCGTCGGCGTCGATCCGGGTCCCGTCGATCGTCTGCACCACGTTCTTCGCGCCCTCGATCGCCACCACCAGGTACGGGTGGTCGTGCCGGTGCAGCGGCTGCCGCTCACCCGGGGCGAGCCGGATGTGCCACACCCGGACCCGGTCGTTCTCGAAGACGATCTCCTGGCCGACCGGGCCGAGTTCGAGGTCGTGGGTCACGTCGGTCATCGGGTTCCGTCCAGTTGGGGGAGCACCTCGGCGGCGATGAGCTCCAGGTGGTCGAGGTCGTCGAGTTCGATCAACCGCAGGTGGACCCGGGTGGCCCCGATCGCGGCGAACTCGCCGATCCGGTCGACCAGTTGGGCGGGGGAGCCGACCACCGGGTCCTCCGGCGGCAGGGCGCTCTTGACGTGCAGCGGTGCGGCCCGGCGCTGGGCCTCGGCGTCGGTACGCCCGATCGCCACCACGATCCCGGCGGAGAGCACCAGCGGTGCCCGTCCCGACCCGGCCCGGCCGGTCCGGTCGCACGCCTCCCGTACCCGGTCGTACGCCTCGGCGGTCTCCTCGACCGACTTGAACGGCATGTTGAACTCGTCGGCGTACCGGGCGGCGAGGTCGGGGGTGCGTTTCGGGCCCCGGCCGCCGATGATGATCGGCGGGCCGGGCTGCTGGACCGGCTTGGGTAGGGCCGGGGCGTCGACGAGCTGGTAGTGCTCGCCGGCCCAGCTGTAGGTCTCGCCGACGGGGGTGCGCCACAGCCCGGTGACGATCTCCAGCTGCTCGGCGAGCCGGTCGAAGCGTTCGCCGACCTGGGGGAAGGGGATGCCGTACGCGGTGTGTTCCCGTTCGTACCAGCCGGCGCCGATGCCCAGCTCGACCCGGCCGCCGCTCATCTGGTCGACCTGGGCGACCATCACGGCCAGCGGGCCGGGCAGCCGGAAGGTGGCCGAGGTGACCAGGGTGCCGAGCCGGATGCGGGAGGTTTCGCGGGCGAGTGCGGCCAGGGTCAGCCAGGCGTCGGTGGGGCCGGGCAGCCCGGGTTCGTCGCCCATCGCCCGGTAGTGGTCGGCCCGGAGGAACCCGTCGAAGCCGCCGGCCTCGCAGAGCTGGGCGAACCGGAGCTGGTCGTCGTAGCTGGCGCCCCGGTGCGGCTCGGTGAAGATCGCCACTCGCACGGTCATCGTCCCTCCACCCCGGCGGTCGCCGGTGTCTCCCGTTCCATCAGCAGTTCGTGCAGGTCGGCGCTGACCCGGGCGACGTCGGCCAGGTGGGCGTTGCGGCCGAGGGTGCGGGGTCGGGGGATGTCCACGTCGACGATCTTGCGGATCCGCCCGGGGCGGGGGCTGAGCACGACCACCCGGTCGGCGAGCAGCACCGCCTCGTCGATGGAGTGGGTGACGAAGACGACGGTCGCCCCGGTCTCCATGTGCACCCGTTGCAGTTCGCCGGAGAGTTCCTCCCGGGTGAGCGCGTCCAGGGCGGAGAAGGGTTCGTCCATCAGCATCACCCGGGGTTCGCCGATCAGCGACCGGCACAGCGACACCCGCTGCTGCATGCCACCGGAGAGTTCGTGTGGCAGCCGCTTCTCGAAGCCGGCCAGGCCGGAGAGTTCCAGCAGTTGGCGGGCGCGTTCGCGGTGCTTGGCGCGGCTCCAGCCGAAGATCTCGGCCGGCAGCAGCACGTTGTCGAGCACCGTGCGCCAGGGGAGCAGGGCGGGTTTCTGGAAGAGCATCGCGACGTCCCGGCGGGGCCGGGTGATCGGGCTGCCGGCGACGGTGATCTCGCCGCTGCTGACGGGCAGCAACCCGGCGATCATCCTGAGTAGAGTGGACTTGCCGCAACCGGAGCGGCCGAGCACGGCGACGAACTCGCCCTCGGCCACGTCGAGGTCGATCCCGCGCAGCGCCTCCACCCGCCCGGAACGGCCGTCGAAGGTGCGCGACACATCGGACAGTCTGATCATCGCCGTCGGTCTCCCCTGAGTCGGCGGTCAGGAATCCGACAAGGATATCCCCAGCGTGCCGGCCGCTCACCGTCCGGGGTGGAGTCGAGTTGTTTCCGTTCCGCAACCCGATCCGCCTGGTGTGGTGACGGTAAGTGTCTCGTACGCTGTGCCAGCGAAGAGTCCCTTCACGACGGCTGCGTCGGCGCCCCCTCACGCCGTCCCGCCGGAACGACAACCCCCTCCGGGCACACCGCCCGGTCGGAAAGGACATGGTGCACAGATGACAAGGCTGACCCGCACGGTCGCCGCGGCCACCCTGGCCACCGCCCTCGCTCTGGTATCCGCCTGCAGTGGCGGGTCCGACTCGGCGGACGCAAAGACCGGCGACGGCAAGTCGCTGGAGAAGGTGACCTACCTCACCTCGTTCGGCAACTTCGGTCGCGACTCCTACGCCTGGGTGGCGAAGGACAAGGGCTTCTTCAAGGAGGCCGGCTTCGAGGTGGAGATCAAGCCCGGTCAGGGCACCGGCGCGGTCATCCAGACCATCGTCGGCGGCCAGGCCGACTTCGGTCCGATCGACCTGACCGGCGGCCTGCTCCAGGTCGGCAACGGGGTGGCCAAGGACTTCGTGGCGGTGGCCGCGATCCAGCAGCGCACCATGGCCGCCATCGTCTCGGTCGAGGGCAAGAACATCGCCACGCCCAAGGACCTCGAGGGCAAGAAGCTCGCCGACACCCCCGGCTCCGTCGTGCGCAACCTCTTCCCGACGTACGCCCGGATGGCCGGGGTGGACTACAACAAAGTCACCTGGGTCAACGGTGACGCGCAGACCCTGATGGGCACGCTGGCCTCCGGCCAGGTGGACGGCATCGGCCAGTTCGTCGTCGGCCAGCCCACCGTCGAGGCGGTCACCAAGAAGAAGCCCGTCGTGCTGCCGTACAGCAACGTGATGCAGGACCTCTACGGCAACGCGCTGATCACCTCCAGCAAGATCGCCAAGGAGAACCCGGAGAAGGTGAAGAAGTTCACCGCCGCGCTGCTCAAGGGGCTTGAGTACGCTCTGGCCCACCCGCAGGAGGCGGCCGACATCCTGAAGAAGAACGTGGACACCACCAACCCGGCCGCCGCCGCTGCCGAGTTGCAGCTGATGGCCGGCTACGTGCGTTCCAGCAACTCCGGCACGGCGATCGGCACGCTGGACAGCGACCGGGTCGCCAAGAGCATCGCGATCCTCCAGGGCGCCGGCGCGCTCAAGTCGAACATCACCCCGGACCAGATCATCGACTTCAACCTCGTCCCGAAGGCCTGATCGACGCCGAGGTGCCACGGGGGTGCGACCCAGCGGGACGACCGGTGGGCGCACCCCCGTTCGCGTGCCGGCCAGCGTGCCGGCAGGAGAGGAGGATCCTGTGACGGACTCGATCCGGACCCGTCCCGTACCCGGCTCGGCCGGCCTGCCGACCCCCGCGGGTCGGCCCGTGCCGACCGTCCCCCCGCCGCCCGCCCGGTCACCCTGGTCCCGGATACGCCCGGCGGCGGTCGGCCTGCCGCTGGCCGGCCTGGTGGTCACGGTGGCCGTCTGGTGGGTGGTCACCTCCGGGCTGCACCTGGTGCACCCGGCGTCCCTGCCGCCACCGCAGGCGGTCTGGACGTCCCTGACCGCATCGGCGGACGTGCTCTTCCCGGCGCTGGGCACGACGACCCTGATGACGGTCCTCGGTTTCCTGCTGTCGACGGTCGCCGGGGTGCTGATCGGGATGGCGCTGGCCGCCTCCCGGCGGGCCGAGCGGATGTTCGCCCCGCTGCTGGTGGCGATCAACGCGGTGCCCAAGATCGCGCTGGGGCCGCTGCTGGTGGTCTCGGTCGGCTGGGGTTCGAAGCCGATCCTGACCATGGTGTTCCTGCTCTGCTTCTTTCCGATCGTGCTCTCCACCGCCACCGGCCTGACCACCACCCCGGCGGACCTGGCCGAGCTGGCCCGGTCGCTGAACGCCTCCTGGTGGCAGTCGTTCCGCAAGGTGCGGTTCCCGGCCGCCCTGCCGCAGATCTTCGTCGGGCTGAAGGTGGCGATGCCGCTGGCCGCGATCGGCGCGGTGATCGGGGAGTTCTACTCCGACAAGCCGGGCCTGGGCTACCAGATCCTCCAGTACAACGGGGTAGGCGACACCGCCACGGCCTGGGCGGCGATCGTGCTGATCGCGGCGATGAGCATCCTGCTCTATTCGGCGTTGTCGCTGGTCGAGCGGCTGGCCCTGCCCTGGGTCCGGGCCACCACCTCGGCCCGCTGACCCTCGCAGCCACCCGACCCGAAGCACCGACGGGCCGACCCCACCCGGGGGCCGGCCCGTCGGTCGGGGGCGGTCAGCTCGCCAGCCGCCACCGGCCGCCCCGGGCCACCAGCGTGGTCAGCGCCTGCGGCATCAGCCCGGAGTGGTTGTCCGGGGTCATCCGGATCGGCCCGGACAGGCCGTCCAACTGGGACGTCTCCAGCACGTCCCGCAGGCCGTCCCGGTTGACCCGGCCACTCGGGCCGCCAGCCCGTACCGCCGAGTCGGCGATCAGCTGGACGGCGTCGGCGGCGAACGACGAGAGGCCGTTGTAGCCGCCGAACCGGGCCGTGTAGTCCTGGAACCACTGCCGGCGGGCGGCCTTGGCCGGGGTGGTGGCGATGACGTCGTCGATCACCATGGTCTGGGTGAAGATCAGGGTGGCCCGCTCGGTGGCCCGGCCGGAGCCGCCCAGGAAGAGGTCACCGGCCGCGGCGGCGTCGAGGAAGAGCGACCCGGAGTAGCCGGACTGGTCGGCGGCGGTGGCGGCGAGGGTGGCCTGCTCCGGCGGGGTCCAGATGACCAGCCCGGTGGGGTCGCGGTCGACCAGCCGGCGAACCGGTGCGGCGAGTTCGGTGTCGGTGGTGCGTACCGCCTCGGCGCGGACCCGCTCGATGCCGACCTTGCGGAACTCGCCCTCCAGCGCGGTCAGCCCCTCGCGGCCGTAGTCGTCGTCGCTGTGCAGGATGCCGACCTCGGTGATCCCGCGCCGCCGCAGTTCGGCGGTGAGCGCGGCTGCGCTGTCGCCCGCGTTCGGCGCGAGCTTGAACACGTACCGGCGTTCGGGGACGGGGCTGGCGACCGCGCCCGACGGCGCGAGTGCGATCGTCGGCACCTTCCGTTCGTTGATGGTGCGCGCGGCGCCGACGGCGCATTCGTTGCAGCCGCCCATGATGATGGCGTTGACCGTGGAGTCGTTGCTGAAGTCGCCGATGTTGCGCAGCGACTCGTTGGCGTCGGACCGGTTGTCCTTGACCACCAGTTTGATCTTCCGGGAGCCCAGGGCGCCGGAGGAGTTCAACTGCTCGACCTTCAGATCAAGGGCGCGCTGGTATGCCTTGCCGACCGGCGCGGCGACGCCGGAGAGTTCGAGATCGGCGGCGATCGTGATCGGGCTGTCGTCCTCCTCTGTCGCGCCGAACGAGCAGCCGGTGAGCGTGGTGGCCAGCACGGCCGATGCGAGCGCCACGATGGTCGCGGAGCGGATGGGGCTCAACTCAGTCCTCCAGGTGCGGCGCGGGACGGGCCCGGTCACCGCCGCTAGTCCGTCCTCAGTGGAGAAACGGGATTGTGTGCCGTACGGTGTGCGCGAAAGCCTGCAAAACCTTGCCAATGCCGGGGCGTGCGGTCAAGCGCGGATGCTGTCGGCGGTTTCGGGACGCGAATCTCACATTGTGGGGACATCAGATATTTACCCATGCTCACTCATCAGAGGCGTACGAACACTCTGGAGTGACATGCCCTGTTCAGGGGTGGCCTGCTAAGCAGGGAAAACGGTGATCAGCATGCTGGTCGACCGATTCCTGTCCGAACGCGGCTTCCCAAACAGGATCTTCTCTGATGAAATCGCGGCCGTGCCGCGCGTGGCGCTGTCCGTCGCACCAGGCGCGGGTCGGCGGGTCAGGCGTGTGGAAGATACGACGGAGGCGATGTCGTGAGCACCGGACCGACGACCCTGCCCGAGCCAGGCGAAAGCGCCGGAACCGAACGGGAGCGCCGACTGCCCCGGCTGCGGGATGCGCGGATTCGTTCCAAACTCGCCCTCATTCTGGTCGTACCGGTCGCAGCGGTCATCGCACTGGCGACAATCCGACTCGTCTCCACTACCGAGGGTGCGGTCGACGCCACCCAGATCCGCTCGCTGACCGCGCTCTCCATCGACGTTTCGGCGCTGACGCAGGATCTGCACAAGGAGCGGATGGCCGCCGCCGGCTACCTGGCCAACCCGCAGCTGCTCCCGGACGACTACAACCTTCGGGTCCGGGCCACCGGTGAGCGGATCAACGCCTACCGGGCCGAGCGGGCCGACCTCGGTGAGGTCCCGGCCGCCGTGCGGGACCGGCTCAAGGTGATCGACGACCACCTGCGGACGCTCGACGCGACCCGGCAGGAGGTGCTCGACCGCCGGCAGATGCCCGTCGCCGAGGCCACCCTGCGGTACGGCGTGATCCTCACCGACCTGGTCTCGTACGGCGACACCCTGGCCCAGCTGCCCGGCCAGGAGAGTCTCGCGGACGCCCGCCGCGCGGTGGCCGCGTTCAGCCGGGCCAAGTCCGCCGTCGCCGAGGAAGAGGCGGTCGCCTACACCGCACTGGTCAGCGGACGCCTCGACGAGGAGCAGTTCTCCTCGTTCGTGGCGACCCTGACCAGTCAGCAGGAGGCACTGCTCGGCTTCTCCCTCGCCGCCGACCCCACCCAACGTGCGCTGGTCTTCAGCGCGGTCTCCGGTGACGCCGTCGGCCTCGCCGACCGGGTGGCCGCCGACATCACCCGCTCGGTCGGCCAGCGCAGCCCGATCAGCGCCGGTGACGCCAGCGCCGCGATCGGCGCGGTCAACGACCTGATGCGGTGGACCGAGATCCAGCTCCAGGACACCCTGCTCGCCCGCTCCGAGCAGGCCCGCAGCGACGTCATCCAGCAGGCCGTCATCGAGACGGTGCTGGTGCTGCTCACCCTGATCGTCGCGATCACCCTCGCCGTGGTGCTGGCCCGCTCGCTCAACCACTCGCTGCGCCGGCTGCGCGAGGGCGCCCTCTCGGTGGCCAACCACGACCTGCCGGACGCGGTCAAGCGGTTGCAGAACATGGGCAGCGTCGGCGACGGCGGGGTCGAGGAGATCGTCCGCCAGGTGCGGGACCCGATCCGGTTGACCAACCGGGACGAGGTCGGCCAGGTGGCCCTGGCGTTCAACGTGGTCCACCGGGAGGCCGTCCGGGTCGCCGCCGAGCAGGCGGCGCTGCGGACCAGCGTCTCGGCGATGTTCCTCAACCTGGCCCGCCGCAGTCAGACCCTGGTCGACCGGATGATCGGCGAACTGGACGCGATCGAGCGCGGCGAGGAGGACCCGAAGCGGCTCGCCCAGCTCTTCGAGCTGGACCACCTCGCCACCCGGATGCGCCGCAACGACGAGAACCTGCTGGTGCTGGCCGGTGCCGACTCGGCGGTGCCGCGCCGCGACGACGCGCTGCTGGTCGACGTGCTGCGCGCCGCCCAGTCCGAGGTGGAGCTCTACAACCGGATCGAGTTCGGCACCGTCGACACCGACATCTCGGTCGCCGCCCACGCGGTCAACGACGTGGTACGCCTCGTCGCCGAGCTGCTGGACAACGCCACCCGCTTCTCGCCGCCGACCACCACCGTCGTCGCCGACGGCCGGCGGATCCGCGACTATGTGCTGATCCAGATCGAGGACCGGGGACTCGGCCTCACCGACGAGCAGCTCGACTCGCTCAACCGCCGCCTCGCCGCCCCGCCGACCGTGGACGTGGCCGCCTTCCGGCTGATGGGTCTGGCCGTGGTCAGCCGGCTGGCCAGCCGCTACGGCGTCCGGGTGGAGCTGCGACGCAACGTCGAGGGCGGCACCGTCGCCCAGGTGACGCTGCCCAACGCCACCGTGGTCCTGCCCGCCCACCGGGGCCGCGACCAGGCGATCAGCCGTCCGCGCCAGCCGCTCGCGGTCGAGCAGCCGACGCCCGCGTCGTCCGGCATCGGCGGGGCCTTCAGCGGTGCCCGCAGCGCGGCGGCGACGCTGAACGACCAGTGGCGCACCGCCCCACCGGCGCCCGCGCCGTGGCAGCCGCCGGTGGACGCCCGGGAGACCGCCCCCGCCGTGCAGTTCGGCGGCCCGGTCTCCGCCCCACCGTTCGCGCCGGTCCCCGCCCCGTCGGCCGACTCCGGGTTCGGGGCCTTCTCGGCCGGCAGCCCGACGGTGGCGAACCCGACCATCGACCCGCTGCCGCGCCGGGCCGCGCCGGGCGAGTCCGCCCCGGTGCTCCCGGTCGGCCCGGTCGCCGGTGCCACGCCCGCCCCGACGGAGTCCTACGGTGCGCCGGCCATGCCGTTCGCTGGTGCCCCGGCAACGACTCCGTACGCCGGTGCCCCGGCGGCGACCCCGTACGCCGGTGCGCCCGCCGCCACCCCGTACGCGGGTGCTCCGGCGGCCACCCCGTTCGCCCCGGCCGCCGCCGCGGCGGCGTTCGCCCCGGCGGCCCAGCCGGCCGCGTACGCCGCACCGGCCGCCCAGCCGTACACCGCACCGGCCGCGTCCTACACCCCGCCGGCGCCGGCCGCACCGGTGGTCGCCCGCCCGGACCGGCCGGCCGACTCGCCGATCTTCCGGGAGATGGAGGCGGTGTGGTTCCGGTCGCACGGCGACGACGCCACCGCGATCTTCACCCGGCCCCGCTTCGACGAGGAACCGCCGGCCGCACCGCCGCGGTCCAACGGCGCGAGCAAGCCGACCCGCCCGCCGCTGCCCACCCGGGTACCGACGGCACCCACCGCCGCCGGCACCCCGACCGTCACCCCCGCCCCGGCGGCCCCGCAAGCGCCCGCCGCCACCGGACCCGTACCGCCGGCCCCCACCGCGGCGTCCACATTCGGCACCACCGCGCCGGCCGCCCCCACCACGGCGTCGACATTCGGCACCACCCCGCCGGCCGCGCCCGAGGCGCCGGCAGGCCCACCGGCCGCCGACGCCGACGCCTGGCGGACAGCGGCCGACGAGGGCTGGACCCGGGCCAGCCAGGCGGCCGAACCGGCCAACGCCGGCACCACCCGTTCCGGCCTGCCGAAGCGGGTGCCGCAGGCGCAGCTCGTCCCCGGCGGGATCGAGCCGAAGGAGGGCCGGGACCGCAGCCGCCGCACCCCCGACGAAGTACGCGGTCTGCTCTCGGCCTACCACCGCGGCGTGCAGCGCGGACGCACCGCAGGCGCGGACCTCAACAGCACCTCGACCAAGGAGACGAACCGATGAACAGGCCAGCTGCCATGCAGGACATGGGTTGGCTGCTCACCAACTTCGCCGACAGCGTGGCGGGCATCGCCCACGTGGTGGCGGTGTCCGCGGATGGGCTGCTGCTCGCCTCCTCGCGGGACCTGCCCACCGACCGGGCCGACCAGCTCGCCGCGATCACCTCCGGCGTGGTGAGTCTGACCGAGGGTGCCGCCCGGATGTTCAGCGCGGGCGGGGTGCTGCAGACAGTGATCGAAATGGACAGCGGTTACCTATTCCTCATGTCGATCAGCGACGGTTCGTCGATGGCGGTGCTCGCCGCCCGCAGCTGTGACGTGGGTCAGGTCGGCTACGAGATGGCGTTGCTGGTCGAACGGGTGGGTGCGGCGTTGGTGCCGCTGCCCCGGGACGCCGTGCGTTCGTAGCACCGGTGAGGCCGGGCGCGACCGCGTCCGGCCGGAGGGACGACGCATCCGGGCCGGACCCGGGCGGAAGGAGGTGATCGCGGCATGGACCCCCGACGGGACCCGCGCGGGGCGTTGGTGCGTCCGTACGCGGTCACCCGGGGCCGCACCGAGCCGAGCCGGGACATCGCACTGGAGGCGGTGCTCACCTCCAGTGCGACCCAGGTGGCCGAGTCCCGCTTCGCCGGCCACGACAAGTACCGGATCGCCACCGTCTGCGAGGGCCGGGCGCAGTCGCTGGCGGAGATCGCCGCTTACACCCGGATGCCGTTGGGCGTCGCCCGGGTGCTGGTCGCCGACCTGGTCGCCGACGGTCTGCTCACGCTACACACTGCCGCTCCCGCCGAGGGGTTCGAGGAGCGAATGGAAATCCTTGGAAGGGTGCTAAGTGGACTTCGCAGGCTATGACCCCGTCGGGTCGCGCCAGAGCCGGGGAATCGTCTCCGCGAAGATCGTGGTCGCGGGCGGCTTCGGCGTGGGCAAGACGACCCTGGTCGGGGCGATCTCCGAGATCACTCCGCTGACCACAGAGGCGCTGATGACCGCCGCTGGCGTCGGCATCGACGATCCGTCGAAGGTGCCCGGCAAGGAGACCACCACGGTCGCCATGGACTTCGGCCGGATCACCATGGCGCAGGACCTGATCCTGTACCTGTTCGGCACCCCCGGGCAGACCCGCTTCTGGTTCATGTGGGACGAGATCATCCGGGGTGCGGTGGGTGCCGCCGTGCTGGTGGACACCCGGCGGATCACCGACGCCTTCGCCCCGTTGGACTACTTCGAGAACCGCAAACTCCCGTACGTGGTGGCGCTGAACCGGTTCGACGGCTCGGACCTGTACGAGCCGGACGAGGTCCGCGAGGCGTTGGCCATCTCGGCGGACGTGCCGCTGGTGATGTGCGACGCCCGGGACCGGGAGTCGGTCAAGCAGGTGCTGGTGACGGTGGTCGAGCACGCCATGATCCGGCTGCAGGCCGAGCACGGCCGGGGCTTCCCGACTCCGGTGGGCTGAGGGCAAACCTGTCACCATTTGTAACGACACGGCGTGGCCGCGCTCAATCCGACGACGCCCTCCGGGTGCGCCCAGAAACTGGATGAACCCACTCTGACCTGCAGCAACGTACGCTTTTCCACGAATGTAACGCCCAGTGAGAGGTTCCTCACTGGAACATTGGTGGAGGTGGCGTCATGCGCACAGTGACAGTGATGTCGATCATTGCGGCCGGGGTCGTGCTCGGGGCCGGAGTCGCCGGGCCGGCCCAGGCGGCCGGTCTCGATCCGCAGACCCGGGCGGACGCGTTGACGGCGATGGAGGGGGAGGCGTTCGCCCACGCGAAGTACCTGGCGTACGGCGAACAGGCGGCGCGTACCGGCGAACGGCGGATCGCCCGGCTCTTCGCCGACACGGCGCGGACCGAGCGGTACGACCACTTCGCGGCCGAGGCGAACCTGATCGACTTCGTCGGCAGCAACGTGGACAACCTGCGGGAGTCGATCGCCGGCGAGGAGCACGAGGCGACAGTGGTCTATCCCGGCTTCGCCGCCCAGGCGCAGCAGGACGGCTGTGCCGAGGCGGCCGAGCTGTTCACCGAGCTCGCCGCCGACGAGGCGGTGCACGCGGCCCGGTTCCGCACCGCGCTGCAAGCGCTTACCGATCCGGGCTCCGGGGTACGCATCCCGGTGGGCGAGGCGGTGCCCCCGGTGCCGATCCTGCCGAGCCTGCCCGCCTGCACCGGGGCGACCCAGGAGAACCTGGAGGCCACCCTACGGGGTGAGGCGTTCGCCAACGCGCGCTACACCTCGTACGCCGGGCACGCCCGCGCCACCGGTGTCCTCCGGCTGGCCCGGCTCTGGGACAACACGGCCGGCCAGGAGCTGGGCGAGCACTTCGCCCAGACCGCCGAGCTGGCCGGACTGGTCCGCGACAACGCGGCCAACCTGCGGGAGTCGATCGACGGCGAGCAGTACGAGGCCACCGTCATGTACCCCACGTTCTCCCGGCAGGCGGCTGCGGCGGGTGACCGCCGGGCGGCGGCGCTGTTCCGGGAGATCGCCTTCGACGAGGCCGACCACGCGTCGGCCTTCCTGCGGGCGCTGGTGCGACTGGAGGTCTGAGCATCCCGCCCGCGCGACGTCGACCGCACTCCACCAACCCCCGGCCTCACTCCACCCGGAGCCGGTAGCCGCGCTTGACCACGGTCTGCACCACCCGGGGTGCCCGCAGCCCCACCCGCAGCCGGGCCACCGCCATCTCCACCGCGTGCTCGTCGGCCCCCCGGGGCAGCGTGCGCAGCAGTTCGGTCCGGGACAGCACCCGACCGGGCTGGGCGGCGAGCGCCCGCAGTACCGCCATCGGCGCGGGCGCCAGGGGCCGCAGCTCCCCGTCGATGACGGCGGCGTGCCCACGCAGGGTCAGCAGGTGCCCGGCCGCCTTGACCGTGACGGTTCGGCGGGGCAGTTCGTCCACGATGGTGCGGACCAGCGCGCCGAGCCGGGCCCGGGTCGGCGCGCTGACCGGCACGCCCCGCCGCACCAGCGGTTCGGCGGTGACCGCGCCGACGCAGCTGACCAGCACGTCGCCCCGCAACGCGGCCAGCACCGTCTCGGTACGGTCCCCGGCGGCGCGCAGCAGCGCCTCCGCCGCCGGGGCGGAGGTGAAGGTGACGGCGTCGACCAGCCGGCCGGCGACGAGGTCGATCAGCCGGTGCAGCGGGGCCGGGTCGGTCGGTGGGGCCCACCGGTAGACGGGCACCTCGATCACGGTGGCCCCGGCGGCCTCCAGGGCCTCGGTGCACTCCGGTTGCCGGTCGCCGTGCAGCTGCATGGCGATCACCTGCCCGGCCACCCCACGTCGGCACAGGTGCTCGACCACCTCCTCGCAGCTCTCCGAGGCCGGCGACCACTGGTCGTGCAGGCCGGCGGCCCGGATCGCGCCGCGCGCCTTGGGGCCCCGGGCCACCACGTAGGCCCGGGACAGCACGTTCTTCAGCGGCTCGGCCAGCCCCCAGCCCTCGGCCGCCTCCAACCAGCCGCGCATCCCGATGCCGGTGTTGGCCATCAGCACGTCCGGTGGCCGGTCCAGGCAGGCCCGGGTGGCGTCCCGCAGGTCGGTGTCGTCGGCCAGCGGCACGATCCGCAGGGCCGGGGCGAGCACCACCCGGGCACCGCGCCGTTCCAGCAACGCGGCCAACTCGTCGCGTCGCCGGTCGGCGGTCACTCCGATGGTGAAGCCGGCCAGTTCGTCCCGCATCACTCCTCCTGTCGCAGCCGCACCTCGACCAGGCCGTCCCGGCAGCGGACGTCGTACCGGGGCAGGGTCACCCCGGGCAGGTCCAGGCACAGCCCGGTTCGCAGGTCGTACACCTGCTTGTGCAGGGGGGAGGCGACGGTGGGCACCCCGCCCCGGCTGCCGACGATGCCCCGCGACATCACGTACGCGCCGCTGAGCGGGTCGAGGTTGTCGACCGCGAACAGCTCGTCGTCGGTGCGGAAGATGGCCACCTGGACGCCGTCGACCAGGGCGGCGACGCCGCGCTCGGGTTCCAGCCTCTCCAGCGGGCAGACCGGGGCCCAGCCGATGGTGACGGTGTCGCTCATCGCCGCACCTCCGGCAGGCCGAGGACGACCGGCTGGCGACGCCGGGTGGGTGCCCCGGCGGGGGCGGCGGCCCCGTCCGGTGGTGCGGCCCCGGCGGCGACGGGACCGCGTGTCGGTACCGGCTGGCCGCGTTCCACGGCGAAGGTGATCGACGGGTCCGGCACCTCGGGGGCGTTGACGAAGGAGGTGAACCGGCGCAGCCGTTCCGGGTCGTCGAGCACGTCCCGCCACTCGTCGGAATAGGACGTGACGTGCCGGGCCATCGCCGCGTCGAGTTCGGCGCAGAGCCCGAGCGAGTCGTCGACGATCACCGACCGGAGGTGCTCCAGGCCACCGTCCATCGCCTCGATCCAGGCGGAGGTGCGTTGCAGCCGGTCGGCGGTGCGGACGTAGAACATCAGGAACCTGTCGATCAGGGTGATCAGCTCGTCGGTGGTCAGGTCGGTGGCGAACAGGTCGGCGTGCCGGGGCCGGAAACCGCCGTTGCCGCCGAGGTAGAGGTTCCACCCGGTGTCGGTGGCGATGATGCCGAAGTCCTTGCTGCGGGCCTCGGCGCACTCCCGGGCGCAGCCGGAGACGGCGGACTTGAGCTTGTGCGGGGCCCGCAACCCCCGGTAACGCAGTTCCAGCGCGACGGCCAGGCCGACCGAGTCCTGCACCCCGTAGCGGCACCAGGTCTCGCCGACGCAGGACTTCACCGTGCGCAGCGCCTTGCCGTACGCGTGGCCGGACTCGAAGCCGGCGTCGACCAGCCGCCGCCAGATCTGCGGGAGCTGCTCGACCCGCGCGCCGAACAGGTCGATCCGCTGCCCGCCGGTGATCTTGGTGTAGAGCTGGAAGTCGCGGGCCACCTCACCGATCACGATCAGCTTGTCCGGGGTGATCTCGCCGCCCGGGATCCGGGGCACCACCGAGTAGCTGCCGTCGCGTTGCAGGTTGGCCAGGAAGTGGTCGTTGGTGTCCTGCAACGACGCCTGCTCGCCGTCGAGCACGTGCCCGGTGCCCAGCGACGCGAGGATCGAGGCCACCACCGGCTTGCAGACGTCGCAGCCCCGGCCCCGGCCGTGCTCGGCGACGAGCTGCGAGAACGTCCGGATGCCGCGCACCCGGACGATGTCGAACAACTCCTGCCGGCTGGCGTCGAAGTGCTCGCACAGCGCCGTGGACTGCTGCACCCCGGCCGCGTCGAGCAACTGCTTGAGCATCGGCACGCAGGAGCCGCAGCTCGTCCCGGCCCGGGTGCACGCCTTCAACGCCGGCACGTCGCACGCCCCGCCGACGATGGCCGCGTCGATGTCGTCGCGGGTCACCGCGTTGCAGGAGCAGACCTGCGCCGCACCGGGCAGCGCGGTCACCCCGCCGCCGCCCTCGCCGGCCGGGGCCAGCAGCGTCAACGGGGGAGCGGGCAGCGGCCCGCCGACGCTGGCCCGCAACGTCGGGTAGGCGGTCGCGTCCCCGACCAGCACCCCGCCGAGCAGCGTCCGCGCGTCGTCGGAGAGGACCAGCTTCGCGTACGAGCGGGTGACCGGGTCGGTGAACGTGACGTCCAGGCAGCCGGGGGTGGTGCCGTGGGCGTCACCGAACGAGGCCACGTCGACGCCGAGCAGCTTGAGCTTGGTGGCGCTGTCCGCGCCGGGGAAGGTGGCCGCGCCGCCCAGCAGCCGGTCGGCCACCACCTCGGCCATCGCGTACCCGGGGGCGACCAGGCCGTGGCAGGTGCCGTCGACGGCCGCGCACTCGCCGACCGCCCAGATCCGCTCGTCGTCGCTGCGGCAGCTCCCGTCGACCAGCACCCCGCCCCGGGGGCCGAGGCCCAGCCCGGCGGCGCGGGCCAGCTCGTCGCGGGGCCGGATGCCGGCGGCCACCACCACCAGGTCGGCGTCGACCGTGCCACCGTCGGAGAGGTCCAACGCGGCGACCGTGCCGGTCGGGCCGGGCCGCAGCGCGGTGGTGCCCACCCCGAGGTGGGTGGTGACGCCCAGCTCTTCCACGTAGCGCCGCAGCATCGCGCCGCCCGCCTCGTCGACCTGCACCGGCATCAGCCGGGGGGCGAACTCCACCACGTGGGTGCGCAACCCCAGCAGCCGCAGCGCGTTGGCGGCCTCCAGACCGAGCAGGCCGCCGCCGATCACCGCCCCGGTCACCCGGCCCCGGGCGTGCTCCCGGATCGCCTCCAGGTCGTCCAGGGTGCGGTAGACGAAGACGCCCGGCAGGTCCGTGCCGGCCACCGGCGGGACGAACGGGTACGACCCGGTGGCCAGCACCAGCGCGTCGTACGGGTGCTCCCCGGTCGCGGTGGTCACCACCCGCCGGTCCCGGTCGATCCCGGTGACCGGCTCGCCGAGGTGTAGCCGCACCCCCTCGTCGGGGGTGTGCAGGTTGAGCTCCTCGGCGGACACCCCGTCGAAGAACGCCGACAGTCGCACCCGGTCGTACGCCGGGCGGGGTTCCTCGGCGAGCACCGTCACCTGCCAGCGCCGGTCGTGGTCGCGGGCGCGCAGCGCCTCGACGAACCGTTGGCCGACCATGCCGTTGCCGACGACGACCAATCGTCCACCGGTCATCGGGTCACCTCCTCGTGGTGTCATCACGGTCATCGGGTCGTCCCCACCGAGTCCACCTCGGACAGCCAGCCGACGATGCCCTCGACGGCCTGCCGGCAGCCACCGCAGCCGGTCCCGGCCCGGGTCGCGGCGACCACCTCGTCGACGGTCCGGGCGCCGGAGCGCCAGCAGCGCACCAGGGTGCCCTTGTCGACGTCGTTGCACTGGCAGACGGTCACCGCGTCCGGCATCAGCGCCGGGGAGGCGGCGGGTGTCGCGGGGGCGCTGCCGAGCGACCGGCCGAGCAGCAGCGCCCGCCGGTCGGTGGGGACCGGGGCGCCCCGGTCGAAGAGCTGCACGACCGTGCCGACCGCCGGGTTGTCACCGAGCAGGATCGCCCCGGTCAGCCGGTCGTGGTGGATACGCAGCCGGGCGTACGTTCCCCGGGCCGGGTCGGCGAAGGTCAACTCCTCGCCGGGGCCGCCCGTCGGGTCGCCCATCGCGGCCAGGTCGATCCCGGCGGCCTTGAGCCGGGTCACCACCGGTCGGGGCCGGTAGCGGGCCGCCGGGTCCTCGCCGGTGAGCAGCCGGGCCACCACCCGGGCCTGTGCCCAGGCGGGTGCGACGAGCCCGGTCGGGCCGCCGGTGCGGGCGCAGTCGCCGATCGCCGAGATCGACCCGTCGTCGGTGCGTAGCCGGTCGTCGACCAGCACCCCCCGGTCGACGGCCAGCCCGGCGGCGGTGGCGAGGTCGGTGTCGGGGCGCACCCCGCAGGAGAGCACCAGCAGGTCGGCGTGCAGGGTGGTGCCGTCGGCCACGTCGAGGCGGACCCCGTCGTCGTCGGTGGCCAACCCGGTCGCCGGCACCCCCCGTCGGGTGGTGACGCCGAGCCTGGCGAGCGTGGCGGCGAGCACCTCCCCGGCGGCCGGGTCGAGCTGGCGTTCCATCAGGTGCGGGTGGGGGTGCACCACGGTCACCGCCAACCCCCGGGCGGCCAGGCCGCGCGCCGCTTCCAGGCCGAGCAGCCCACCGCCGAGCACCAGCGCGGTGCGGGCGGTGCGGGCGGTGGCGAGGATGCGGCGGCAGTCGGCCAGGGTGCGGAAGACGGCGACCCGGGGCGGCAGGGCGGCCGGGTCGAGGCCGGGCAGCGGGGGCACCACGGCCCGGCTGCCGGTGGCGAGGACCAGGTGGTCGTAGTCGATCCGGTCGCCGTCGGTGGTGTGCACCGTCCGGGTGGCCCGGTCGATCGCGGCGGCCACCACCCCGGTCCGCACGTCGGTGCCCTGCCCGGCGACCTCGGCCAGCTCCACGTCGGGCTCGTCGACCTTGCCGGCCAGCAGGGTGGAGAGCATGATCCGGTTGTACGCCCGGTGCGGTTCCGCCCCGAGCACGGTGACCTTCCGGTCGCCGTTGCGGGCGTGCAGCTCGGTGGCGAGCCGGGCGCCGGCCATCCCGTACCCGACGATCACGATCTGCCCGGTCATGCCCGCTCCACCCGGACCGCGCAGATCTTGAACTCGGGCATCCCGGAGACCGGGTCGAGGGCGTCGTTGGTGACCGAGTTGGCGCGCGCCGCCCCGGGCCAGTGGAACGGGGCGAAGACGGTGTCGGGCCGGATGGTCGGGCTGAGCCGGGCCGGTGCCCGCAGCTCACCCCGGCGGGAGGCGACCCGGACCTCGTCGCCCTCGGCCACCCCGAGCCGGTCGGCCAGGTCGGGGTGCAGCTCGACGAAGCCGTGCGGGGCGGCCCGGTGCAGCGCGGCCACCCGCCGGGTCTGCGCGCCGGACTGGTACTGGGCCAGCACCCGCCCGGTGGTGAAGTGCAGCGGGTAGTCGGCGCAGACCTCCTCGGCCGCCGGCCGGTGCTGCACGGCGTGGAACCGGGCCCGGCCGCTGGGGGTGGGGAAGGTGTCGGCGAAGAGCCGGGGGGAGTCCGGCCCGTCCGGGTCGGGGCACGGCCAGAAGACCCCGTCGGCGGATTCGATCCGGTCCCAGCTGACCCCGGCGTAGTCGGCGACGCCCCCGGCGGAGGCCCGCCGTAGCTCGGCGAAGACGACCCTCGGGTCGGTCGGGAACCGGTCCGGCGCGGTCCGCGGGGCCGGGACGTGGTCCGCAGGGGTGCGCGGGGCCGGGACGGCGGGCCGGGTGGTCGTCGGGGTGGTCGGGGCCGGGCCGTCCGGCGTCGTCGCCGGGGCCGGTGCGTCGGGGGCGTCGTCGAGGCGGGCCGCGAGCTCGGCGAGGACGGTCAGGTCGGTGCGGACGCCGGGGGGCGGTGGGCGCAGCGCCCGGCGGCGCAGCACCCGACCCTCCAGGTTGGTCATCGTGCCGTCCTCCTCGGCCCACTGGGCCACCGGCAGCACCACGTCGGCCAGCTCGGCCGTCTCGGAGCGCAGGAAGTCGGCCACCACCAGCAGGTCCAGCCCGCGTAGCCGGGACTCGACCCGGGCCGCCCGGGGCGCGGAGACCACCGGGTTGGAGCCGAAGACCAGCAGTGCCCGGGGGCCGTCGGGGGTGCCGAGCGAGTCGAGCAGCTGGTAGGCCGGCACCCCGGGGCCGGGCAGTTCGGCGGGGTCGACTCCCCAGACCCCGGCGACGTGGGCGCGGGCCGCCGGGTCGTCGATCTTGCGGTAGCCGGGGAGCTGGTCGGACTTCTGGCCGTGCTCGCGTCCACCCTGGCCGTTGCCCTGACCGGTGAGGCAGCCGTAGCCGGAGTGTGGGCGGCCGGGCAGGCCGAGGGCGAGGGCGAGATTGACGTACGCGCTGACGGTGTCGACGCCCTTGGCGTGCTGTTCGGCGCCCCGGGCGGTGAGGATGACCGCCGAGTCGGCGGTGCCGAGCGCGCGGGCGGTCGCCTCCAGGTCGGCCACCGGCACCCCGGAGAGCCGTTCCACCTCGGCCGGCCAGTACCCCGCGACGGTACGGCGTACCGCGTCGAAGCCCTCGGTACGGGTGGCGACGTACTCCCGGTCGATCAGCCCTTCGGTGAGCGCGATGTGCAGCAGTGCGTTGGCGACCGCGAGATCGGTGCCGGGCAGCGGTTGCAGGTGCAGGTCGGCCTGGCGGGCGGTGGCGGTGAGCCGGGGGTCGACCACGATCAGCCGGCCGCCCCGGGCCCGCTGGTCGGTCACGTGGCGCATCAGCGGCGGCATGGTCTCGGCCGGGTTCGCCCCGACCAGCAGCAGGGTTCCGGTGCGGCCCAGGTCGGTCAGCGGGAACGGCAGCCCCCGGTCGACGCCGAAGGCGCGCAGTCCGGCCGCCGCCGCGGAGGACATGCACCACCGGCCGTTGTAGTCGATGTGCCGGGTCCGCAGCGCCACCCGGGCGAACTTGCCGAGGGCGTACGCCTTCTCGTTGGTGAGCCCGCCGCCGCCGAAGACCGCGACCGCGTCCCGGCCGTGGGCCCGCTGGATGGTGCGCAGCCCGTCGGCGATCCGGTCCAGCGCGACGTCCCAGCTGGCCGGGCGCAGCGTGCCGGACGGGTCGCGGACCAGCGGGGTGGTCAACCGGTCGGGGTGGTCGAGCAGTTCGGCGGCGGTCCAGCCCTTCTGGCACAGCCCGCCGCGGTTGGTGGGGAACTCCCGGGGCCGGACCTCGATCCGGCCGTCGGCGTCCCGCAGGATCATGCCGCACTGGAGCGCGCAGTACGGGCAGTGCGTTTCCGTCTCCCGGGGCGGGGGCTCCGTTCGTGTCGCGGCGCGTGCACCGTCTGTCATGTCCGCAAAGCGTGCCGCCGGGCGGTTTCCGACCGGGGTCCCTTCTGTTTCGGTCCTGTCAAGAGCGGTTCACACCGCACGGGGGCAGGGGACCGGTCGGTGGGGTCTATAATATGAGACAAGTTTCTTAATATGTGAGAGGGGTGGATCGTGGACGTGACGGCGGCCTTCGATGCGGTGGCAGGTTCCTACGACGGGGCCCGCCGTCGGCTCGTCCCCTGCTTCGACGACTTCTACGGCACCGCCGTCGAGGTGGCCGCCCCACCGCTGCGGGCCGCGCTCGCCGCCGGGCGTACCCCCGAGGTGCTCGACCTGGGTGCCGGCACCGGACTGCTCTCCCTGCTGCTCACCGCGGCGCTGCCCGGGGTGCGGGTGACCCTGGTCGACGGGGCCGCGCGGATGCTCGCGGTGGCCGCCGACGGGTTGGCCGCCCGGGGGGTGGCGCACCGGACCGTCGTGGCCGACCTGGCCGACCCGCTCCCCGCCGGCCGCTACGACGCGGTGGTCTCCGCCCTGGCCGTGCACCACCTCGACGACGACGGCAAGCGCGCCCTCTACCGGCGGGCGGCCGACGCGCTCGTCCCCGGCGGGGTGTTCGTCAACGCCGAGCAGGTGGCCGGCCCCACCCCGACCCTGGACCGCCGCTACGACGACGTCTGGCTGGCCCAGACCGCCGCGCGCGGCTCGGATGCCGACGAGATCGCCGCCGCCCGGGAGCGGATGCGGCACGACCGCCCGGCGTCGGTGACCGACCAGTGCCGGTGGCTGGTCGACGCCGGCCTGGTCGACGTGGACTGCTTCTACAAGGCGTGGCGGTTCGCGGTCTTCGGCGGTCGCCGTCCCGCCTGACCCGGACCCCCTGCGGCGGGCCGGCCGGGCGGTGGCACACGGCGGTTTGTCGGGTTCGTCGAGGCGGGCGAACGGAACGACCGGCGGTCATACCGGGAGTAGGATCGCAGGCATGACTGCCAAGGTGACCCTCTCGTTCTCCGACGAGACGATCGAGGAGGCCCGCCGGTTCGCCAAGCGGGAAGGACTCTCCCTCTCCGCCTGGATGGACCAGGCCGCCCGGGAGAAGGCGCTGCGGGAGGTCTTCACCGCCCACGCCGAGGCGGTCGGGCGGGCCGGGCTCGACCTGGAGTCCGCCGCCCTCGCCGACGCCCGCGAGGTGGGCATGGTCGCCGACGTGCTCTTCGGCGGTCGCCCGCGTGCTGCGTAGGGGAGAGGTCTGGCGCATCGAGGGCGCCCGGGAACGGCTCGGCCTGGTGATCAGCTCCGACGTCTACAACTCCACCGACGTGCCGATCGTGATCGTCGCCGAGGTGGTCGAGACCGCCCTGCTGCGCGACTCCCCGCTCGCCGTGCCGATGGGTGCCAACGTGGTGATGCCCGACCGGCTGTCGGCGCCGATGAAGAAGTGGTTCACCGAGTGCGTGGACGTCGCCGACACCGAGACCATGCAGCGGGTGGCCCGCGCACTGCGCATCCTCCAGGAGCTGTGACCCGCCCCGGCGGGAGCGGCGACCCACCGCAACGGTGGGCCCCTCACCACCGGTTCCCGGTCGACGTGCGGTCTCCGTTTCCGGCCCGACCCACGTGGGGCACCGCCGGGAAACCGACCCTGCCTAGCGTCCTGCTCACATCGACGAGGAGGAGTCGCCGTGAGCACGCTCGCCAGCAGCAGTAACGCCGCCGCCGATCCACCGGCCGCCACCACCGACCCGCTGGCCGCCGCCACGGTCGGTCCGCCGGGCGACACCGACGTCCCGCCGACCGCCGACGCGGCTGTCACCGCCGCCGGACCCGACCGGCCCGCCGGGCGGCGGCACCGGATCGACGACTGGCGACCCGAGGACCCGACCTTCTGGCAGACGACCGGAGCGCCGATCGCCCGTCGCAACCTCTGGGTGTCGATCTTCGCCGAGCACGTCGGCTTCTCGGTGTGGAGCCTCTGGTCGGTCACCGTGCTCTTCCTCGGCCCGGCGTACGGCATCGACCCGGCGGGGAAGTTCCTGCTCACCGCCGTACCGGCCGCGCTGGGGGCGGTGCTGCGGCTGCCGTACACCCTGGCGGTGGCGCGCTTCGGCGGGCGGAACTGGACCATCGTCAGCGCGCTGCTGCTGCTGGTGCCGGCGGTGCCGATGGCGCTGCTGCTGGAGCCGGGTGTGTCGTACACCACGCTGATGGTGCTGGCCTGCCTGACCGGGGTCGGCGGCGGCAACTTCGCCTCGTCGATGGCGAACATCAACCTGTTCTTCCCGGACCGGCTCAAGGGTCGCGCACTCGGGCTCAACGCCGGGGGCGGCAACCTCGGCGTGCCGGCGGTGCAACTGGTCGGGCTGGCGGTGCTGGCCACCGCCGGGGCCGCGTACCCCCGGCTGGTGCCGGCGGTGTACCTGCCGCTGATCGTGCTGGCCGCGCTCGCCGCCGCCCGCTGGCTGGACAACATCCCGGACGCCCACAACGAACCCGGCGCGTTGCGGGAGGCCGCCCGCGACCGGCACACCTGGGTGATGTCCCTGCTGTACATCGGCACCTTCGGCTCGTTCATCGGCTTCGGCTTCGCCTTCGGCCAGGTGCTCCAGCTCCAGTTCGCCGAGCGGTTCCCCACCCCGGTCGACGCGGCCTGGCTGACCTTCCTCGGGCCGCTGATCGGTTCGTTGATCCGACCGTTCGGCGGTCAGCTCGCCGACCGGCTGGGCGGGGCCCGGGTGACGTTCTGGAACTTCGTCGCGATGGCCGTCGGCGCCGGCCTGGTGCTCTACGCCGCCCGGGAGCAGTCGTTCCCGCTCTACCTCGTCGGGTTCCTGGCGTTGTTCGTCTTCTCCGGCATCGGCAACGGGTCGACCTACAAGATGATCCCGGCGATCTTCCGGGTCCGGGCGGCGGCCGAGGCGGAGCTGACCGGCGACCCGGTCGCGGCGCAGCGCCGGGCCCGGCGACGCTCCGGGGCGCTGATCGGCATCGCCGGGGCGGTCGGCGCCTCGGGCGGGGTGCTGGTGAACGTGGCCTTCCGGCAGTCGTTCCTCACCTCGGGCAACGCGGACGCCGCCTACCTGGCCTTCATCGGCTGGTACGCGCTCTGTTTCGTGGTGACCTGGGTGGTCTACCTGCGGCCCGGCCCGGGTAAGCTGATCGGCGTGTGACCCTGGTCATCCGCCGAAACCGCAGGCCACGCCGGCCGACCCCCCGTTTTGACCAGCAGACCGGGCGCCGGGTATCGTTGCCTGCTGTTGTACGACATCCAGAGGCGTGCCGCTCAGGTACGCTTGGTCGTTCGTGCGCGCTGGTCCGGCCGGGAAGCCTCTGGTCACCTCGGCGCGCGACCCCAGACCGACGACGAGACAAGGTAGACCTGTGCGTACGTACAGCCCGAAGCCGGGTGAGATCGAGCGTCAGTGGCACGTTATCGACGCCTCTGATGTCGTGCTGGGCCGCCTGGCCACCCACGCCGCCACGCTGCTGCGCGGCAAGCACAAGCCGACTTTCGCGCCGCACGTCGACACGGGCGACTTCGTCGTCATCGTGAACGCGGGCAAGGTGGCGCTGACCGGCAACAAGCGGCAGACCAAGGTCGCCTACCGGCACTCCGGTTACCCGGGCGGCCTCAAGCAGATCGGCTACGAGGAGCTGCTGACCAAGCGGCCCGAGCGGGCCATCGAGCTGGCCGTGAAGGGGATGCTCCCGCACAACAAGCTCGGCCGTCAGCTGATCAAGAAGCTGAAGGTCTACGCCGGTGCCGAGCACCCGCACCTGGCGCAGCAGCCGGTGCCGTTCGAGATCAAGCAGATCGCGCAGTGAGCGAGGGCGAAGGAAACAGCATGACCGACATCACCGAGACCGAGGTTGCCCCGGAAGCCCCTGAGGCCACCGAGGCGCCCGCGCCCGTCGCCCGCGCGCCTCGTGGTGACCGGCCGATCCAGACCGTGGGCCGCCGCAAGGAGGCCATCGTCCGGGTCCGTATCGTCCCCGGCACCGGCAAGATCACCTGCAACGGCCAGGAGCTCGAGTCGTACTTCCCGAGCAAGGTGCACCAGCAGCTCATCAAGGACCCGCTGGTCACCGCCGAGAAGCTGGAGCAGTTCGACGTCATCGCCAACCTGCGTGGCGGCGGCACCACCGGCCAGGCCGGTGCGCTGCGGCTGGGCATCGCCCGTGCGCTGATCGTCAACGAGCCGGACGACCGCCCGGCCCTGAAGAAGGCCGGCTTCCTGACCCGGGACGCCCGGGTCAAGGAGAGCAAGAAGTACGGTCTCAAGAAGGCCCGTAAGGCGCCTCAGTACTCGAAGCGCTGATCACCACCAGCGCGTTGTACTTCTGACGGACGGCCGGGTCCGCCTCCCCCACGGGAGGCGGCCCGGCCGTTTCCGTTTTCTCCACTCATCGCAGGTGCACCGGAGGTTCGCGGGTATGGGGCGGTTGTTCGGCACGGACGGCGTACGCGGGCGGGCGAACGTGGATCTCACCCCGGAGTTGGCGCTCGCGGTGGCGGTGGCCGCCGCGCACACGCTGGCCGAGTCGGACCGCAGCCACCCGCCGCTGGCGGTGGTCGGGCGGGACACCCGGGCCAGCGGCGAGATGCTGGAGGCCGCCGTGGTCGCCGGGCTCACCAGCGCCGGGGCCAGCGTGGTCCGGGTCGGCGTGCTGCCCACCCCGGCCGTGGCGTTCCTGACCGCCGAGGCCAAGGCCGACCTGGGCGTGATGCTCTCCGCCTCGCACAACCCGATGCCGGACAACGGGATCAAGCTGTTCGCCGCCGGTGGGCACAAGCTGCCCGACGAGATCGAGTTGCGGATCGAGGCGGCCGTCGAGGCGAACGCCACCACCGCCTGGGACCGTCCGGTCGGCGCGGGGGTCGGCCGGGTACACGACCTGCTCGACGGTGCCGACCACTACGTGCAGCACCTCGTCGGCACCGTGCCGCACCGCCTCGACGGCATCAAGGTCGTGGTCGACTGCGCCAACGGCGCCGCCGCCGAGGTCGCCCCGGTGGCCTACCGGGAGGCCGGCGCCGAGGTCATCGCGATCCACGCCGAACCGGACGGCCTCAACATCAACGACGAGTGCGGCTCCAACCACCTCGACAGCCTGCGGGCCGCCGTGGTCGAGCACGGTGCGCACCTGGGCCTCGCCCACGACGGCGACGCCGACCGCTGCGTGGCGGTCGACGCCACCGGCGCGGAGGTCGACGGCGACGAGCTGATGGCGGTCCTCGCGCTGGCCCTGCGCGACGCCGGTGAGCTGACCCAGGACACCCTGGTCGCCACCGTGATGAGCAACCTCGGCCTGCGGCTGGCCATGTCCGCGCAGGGCATCCGGCTGGTCGAGACCAAGGTCGGCGACCGGTACGTGTTGGAGGAGCTGCGCGCCTCCGGCCTCGCCCTCGGCGGCGAGCAGAGCGGCCACCTCGTCATGCCCGCGCACGCCACCACCGGCGACGGGGTCCTCACCGGCCTGCACCTGATGGCCCGGATGGCCGCCACCGGCCGGTCCCTGGCCGAACTGGCCTCGGTGGTCACCAAGCTGCCGCAGGTGCTGATCAACGTGCCGGTCGGCGACCGCACCGCCGGTGCCACCGCACCCACCGTCAAGGCCGAGGTCGAGCGGGCCGAGGCGGAGCTGGGGGAGACCGGCCGGGTGCTGCTGCGGCCGTCGGGCACCGAACCGTTGGTCCGGGTGATGGTCGAGGCCGGCACCGAGGAGACCGCCCGGTCGGTGGCCGAACGGATCGCCGCCCAGGTCAGCGCCGCCAGCCCTGCCAACTGACCGCCCCCGTTGCGGGCGGGTCCCGCCTGGTCCACCCCTCGTTGTGCTGCCGGCGTCGCCGGTGGGCCCGGGGAGCGTCCCGGTGGCTGCCCCACCGCGTGCCCCCGGTTGTGCCGGTGCCGGCTGACCCTGCTGGCGGGCGCGACGATGCCGGCCCGCGCGGGCGGTCAGCGGGCGTCGGACGCCAGTCCCGCGTGGGCGGTCAGCGGGGGTCGGACAGGGCGCGTAGCCGGGCGACCGCCTCGGTCAGCACCTCGGGACGCTTGCAGAAGGCGAACCGGACCAACCGCCGGCCGGCCTCCGCGTCGTCGTAGAAGACCTGGGTGGGCACCGCCACCACACCGCAGCGTTCCGGCAGGGACCGGCAGAACTCCAACCCGTCCCGACCGCCGAGGCCGGTGATGTCGGCGGTGACGAAGTACGTCCCCTCCGGGGTGAGCACCGCGAAACCGGCGTCGGTCAGGCCACCGATCAGCAGGTCCCGCTGCCGCTGGAGGCTGTCACGGAAACCGGTGTAGTAGTCGTCGGGCAGGGCCAGCGCCACGGCGACCGCCGGTTGCAGCGGTGCCGCGTTGACGAAGGTGAGGAACTGCTTGACCCGCAGCACCGCCGACACCAGCGCGGCGGGGCCACTGACCCAGCCCACCTTCCAGCCGGTGCAGGAGAACGTCTTGCCGGCCGACGAAATGCGCAGGGTCCGTTCCCACATCCCCGGCAGGGTGGCCAGCGGCAGGTGCGCGGCGGCGGCGTCGGTGAAGACGAGGTGCTCGTACACCTCGTCGGTGACCGCGTACACGTCGTGCTCCTGGCAGAGGTCGGCGAGCAGGGCCAGCTCCGGCGCGGTGAACACCTTCCCGGTCGGGTTGTGCGGGGAGTTCAGCAGCATCAGCCGGGTACGCGGCCCGAACGCGGCCCGCAGCTCGGCGGGGTCGAAGGCGTACCGGCCGTCGTCGCCGGGGCGCAGCGTCACCGGCCGTCGTACCGCCCCGGCGAGGGCGATCGACGCCGCGTACGAGTCGTAGTAGGGCTCGAAGCAGATCACCTCGTCGCCCGGCTCGCAGAGCGCGAGGATGCTCGCGGCGATCGCCTCGGTGGCCCCGGCGGTGACGATCACCTCGCCGTCCGGGTCGTAGTCCAGCGCCCAGAACCGCCGTTGGTGCGCGGCGACGGCAGCGCGCAGGGCGGGAATGCCGGGGCCCGGCGGGTACTGGTTGTGCCCGGAGCGCAGCGCCTCGGCGGCGGCGGCCAGCATCTCCGGCGGCCCGTCGGTGTCCGGGAAGCCCTGGCCCAGGTTGACCGCACCGGTCCGGACGGCGAGCGCGGACATCTCCGCGAATACCGTCGTCCCGAACGGACGCATCCGGGTCACCAGCGGGTCCACATCGGTCGACGTCGTCACGCCCGTCAGCCTACGGCCCGCGACCACCCCTGCCACCGGGTCCGGTCGCCGCCATTCTTCCCCTGACGGGGTCTTCCCCTGGTCCGGCGGGTCAGCGGACCCGGTTGGCGTGGCACTGCACCTGCCAGTCGTCCGGGCCGGCCACGTCGGTGACCCGGGGCCGGGTGCCGACGGTGGTGGTGCACCGGAACCCGCCCGGGTTGCCGCCGGAGCGGGTGGCGCTGACCAGCACCCGGGTCGGATCGTCGACACGCAGCGTCATCCGCCAGGGCAGCCGCACCTTGTCCTGTCGGATGAAGTAGCCGTCCCCGTCATAGAACTGGAGGTCGACGGAGCCGGTCCCGGTCACCTCGTACGTCACCGGGTACCGGCCGGGGCCGTCGGCCGGCGCGGTGGCGGGCGCTGGCGGCTGGAGCGGCTGCGGCGGGCTCCAGCTCGGCTCGGGTTCGTCGTCGTAGTAACCGTTGTCGTAGGGCTCTGCGGTTGCCGTGTCCGGCCCGGAGCTGCCCAGCAGGCGACCTCCCCCGCAGAAGCAGGCGCAGACGACGAGGACGAGCACCACGACCACGGCGACCACGATGCCCACCACCGCACCGGTGCCGGTGGAGCTCCGCCCGCCCGGCGACGGGTGGGCCGGATAGGCGAACGGCGGCGGATACCCCGGCGGTGGCCAGCCGGGACCGGGTGGCCCGCCCGGCATTCCCGGGGTCGTGCCGGGCCACCCGGTGGGCGGGCCGCCGGGCAGCCCGGGGGCCGCGCCGGGCCAACCGGTGGGTCCGGGGGCCGGACCGGGCCAACCGGTGGGTCCCGGCGTCGGACCGGGCCAACCGGTGGGCGGGGGTGTGCCGGGCCAGCCGGGAGCGGGTGCGCCGGCAGGGTCGATCGGCGGGTCGGGAGGGACCGGCCCGGCGGGCGCGCTGCCGGCAGTCGGACCGCCGGGCCACGGGTCGGGGGCCGCCCAGGGCTGCGGGACCGCGAACGGGTCCGGTGGAGTCCAGGGGGACGGGCCGGGCGACGGGTCGTTGGACGCAGCCGGGGCCGGGTCGCCGGGCGGGGGCGGGGGATCGCTGGGGGGTGGCGCGTCGGACATGGCGGCTCCGGGACGGAAGTGGAGGAAAGGGGCGAGCGAGCCGTCCCAGGGACGTTCCAGGGGTCGCCGAGAGACTCTCGTACCGCCGGGCCGCCCGCAACCCCGTCCGGACGGCCGGGTGCGCCGGTAGTCCGATTGCCGCCCGTCACCGACCGATCGCTCAAAATCGGTGATTGATTGCCCGACTTCCGCGCACGCGAGGTGAGCGAAACTGGGTTAGGCTGCGAACCATGTGTGGAATCGTGGGTTACGCCGGCGCACGTCCGGCGCTCGGCATCGTGCTCGACGGATTGCGGCGGCTGGAATACCGGGGCTACGACTCGGCCGGGGTCGCGATCGTCTGCGACGACGAGCTGCTCACCGAGAAGAAGGCCGGCAAGCTGGCCAACCTGGAGAAGGTCCTGTCCGAGCGGGCCGCCACCAACCCGGACGACTGCGCCGCCAGCCCGGTCGGCATCGGCGACGGCACCACCGGCATCGGGCACACCCGGTGGGCCACCCACGGCGGCCCGACCGACCGTAACGCCCACCCGCACCTGGCCCCCGACGGCCGGGTCGCCGTGATCCACAACGGCATCATCGAGAACTTCGCCAAGCTCCGCGCCGAGCTGGAGGACGACGGCGTCCAGTTCACCAGCGACACCGACACGGAGTGCGCCGCCCATCTGCTCTCCCACGCGCTCGCCGAGCTGCGGGCGGCCGGCGGGACCGACAGCCCGCAACTGCTCGCCGCCGCGATGCGGGTGGTGTGCCGGCGGTTGGAGGGCGCGTTCACCCTGCTCGCCGTCGATGCCGCCATTCCCGGTGCGGTGGTCGGCGCCCGGCGCAACTCGCCGCTGGTGGTGGGCCGGGGCGAGGGGGAGAACTACCTGGCCAGTGACGTGGCGGCGTTCATCGAGCACACCCGCGAGGCGGTCGAGCTGGGGCAGGACCAACTCGTCCTGATCACCGCCGACAGCATCGAGATCACCGACTTCGACGGTCAGCCGGCCACCGGCAAGGACTTCCACATCGACTGGGACTCCTCGGCTGCCGAGAAGGGCGGCTACGACTGGTTCATGCTCAAGGAGATCGAGGAGCAGCCGCAGGCCATCGCGGACACCCTGCTCGGCCGGCTCACCGAGACCGGCGAGATCGCCCTCGACGAGGTCCGCCTCAGCGACCAGGACCTGCGCGACGTCGACAAGATCTTCATCGTGGCCTGCGGCACCGCCTACCACTCCGGCATGGTCGCCAAGTACGCCATCGAGCACTGGACCCGGATCCCCTGTGAGGTGGAGCTGGCCAGCGAGTTCCGCTACCGCGACCCGGTGCTCGACCGGTCCACCCTGATCGTGGTGATCTCGCAGTCCGGCGAGACGATGGACACCCTGATGGCGCTGCGGCACGCCAAGGAGCAGAAGGCCCGGGTGCTGGCCATCTGCAACACCAACGGCTCCACCATCCCGCGCGAGTCCGACGCGGTGCTCTACACCCACGGCGGCCCGGAGATCGCCGTCGCCTCCACCAAGGCGTTCCTCACCCAGCTGGTCGCCTGCTATCTGATCGGGCTGCACCTGGCCCAGGTACGCGGGATCAAGTTCGCCGACGAGGTCGGCGCGGTGGTGGCCCAGCTCCAGGAGATGCCGGGCAAGCTGCGGGAGCTGCTGGGCCGGATCGAGCCGGTGCGGGAGCTGGCCCGGGAGCTGAAGTCCGAGCCGACGGTGCTGTTCATCGGTCGGCACGTCGGCTACCCGGTGGCCCTGGAGGGCGCGCTCAAGCTCAAGGAGCTGGCGTACATGCACGCCGAGGGGTTCGCCGCCGGTGAGCTGAAGCACGGGCCGATCGCCCTGATCGACCAGGGCACCCCGGTGATCTGCGTGGTGCCGTCCCCGGTCGGCCGGGGCATGCTGCACGACAAGATCGTCTCCAACATCCAGGAGGTCCGGGCCCGAGGTGCGCGGACCATCGTGATCGCCGAGGAGGGCGACGAGGCGGTGGTGCGTTACGCCGACCACCTGATCTATGTGCCGCGTACGCCGACCCTGCTCGCGCCGCTGGTCACCACCGTGCCGTTGCAGGTGTTCGCGGCCGAGATCGCCGCTGCCCGGGGCCACGACGTCGACCAGCCGCGCAACCTGGCGAAGTCGGTCACCGTCGAGTAGGTGACCCCGCGCCACCGACGGTGACCCGGTCACCGGCCGAGCACGATCCGGGCCATCCCGTCCAGGGCGGGGTTGCCGGGCTCCCAGTAGCCGGTGTGGCCGTACCGGCCGCTGGGGAAGGTCCGGCCACCGAAACCCGGATCGCTCGGGTCGTGCCCGAACCACAGTTGGTGGTCGTCGGGGCGTAGCAGTGAGGCGGCGCTGGCCAGCGGCGAGGCGGCCAGCACCGCCCGGCCGGCCAGCTCCCGGGGCGGCTCGACCAGCCTGATCACGTCGTCGTCGGCGGTGCTCGACCAGACCTGCTGCGGTGGCAGGCCGAGCGCCCCGGCCCGGTCCACCCCCACTCCTGGTGAGCCGACGAAGGCGAGCGCGTCGGCGGCCAGCCCGTGGTCCCGGGCGGCGCTGCCCACCACCAGTGAGCCGTAACTGTGCCCGAGCACGGTCTGCCGGGCCGTGGGCCCGTCGTGGGTGGCGCGCAGCCCTTCCTGGAAACGGTGCAGCGCCGGACCGGCGTCCCGGGCCTGGGTCGACGAGGACGCCTCGGGCAGGAAGTCGGGGGCGTCGTAGTCCAGCCAGAGCACCGCCGCCGTCTCCACGCCGGGGGCGATGGCGGCGCACCTGGCCTGCACCCGGGCGGCCCGGCCCAGCTCACCGGGGACGTCGGCGAGGTCGCTGGTCATCCCCGGCACGTAGGTGAGCACCCGGCCGGCCCGGTCCGGATTGCCCAGCGCGACGATCGCCCGGCCGTCACCGCGCGGGTCGAGCCCGAGCAGGTACGCCCGGGGCGGTGAGGTGGCGGCCAGCCGACCGGCGAGCCCGTCCAGGACGGCCAACGCCGCATCGATCCGCCGCCGACCGCGCCCGCCCGGCGTCGCCCGGCGGGCGGTCAGCAGCGCCTCCCGGTGGCCGGCCAGCAGCAGCCGGTTCGCCTGGTCCCGGGCCGAGGTCGGCACCCCGTCGCGCGGGCCGATCCGGGTCGGCTCGTGCAGCACCAGCCAGCGCCGCTGGGCCGGGGTGAGGGTGGCCCACCAGGCCCGGACCGTCGCCGCAGTGGCGTCGTCGGCCGGTCGGCCCGGTGGTGGCCGCTCGACCCAGCCGGTGCGGGCCGCCCCGGACAGCTCGGCCAGCCGGGAGGCCGCCTCCCGGTCGGCCGCGTCGGCCAGCGCGAGCGCCTCCCGCAGCGCCGCCGCCACCTGCCCCACCGCCACGGGCGAACCCACCCCGCCGCCCCCACCCCCGCCGCCTGCGCCCGCCGCCGCCCCGTTGCCGCCCCCGGCACCCGCGCCGCTGCCAGTGGCGCTCCCACCGGCGCGGGGGTCCGGGGCCGGACCACGGACCTGGCCCCCCGCGCCGACGCCACCGCCCGTCGGAGAAGGGCGGGCACCCACCCCGACCGGGAGCTCACCCGCCTCGGGGCCGCGCCAGAGCAGGGGTGCCGCCCGGACACCGCCGTGCCGGTCTACCGCCACGCCGGTGCGGTCGGCCAGCGCCACCGCCTCGGCGAGCCGGGCCTTCGCCACCCGGAGCCGACCGGCGAACTCGGCGAGCACCTGGTCGACCTCGACCAGCGCCGGCAGGATGGTGGCCAGTTCCGACCGGAGCCCGTCGAGCCGCCCACCGGCCGCTGTCGCCGCCCCGCCGGCCCAGCCCGCCCGCAACGCCGCGGCCCGGTCGGCCAGCCCGGCCCGTCGCCGCCCGACCGGTGCGTCCACCCCGCGCCAGGCCACCCCCGCCGCGTCCCAGTCACCCGGGGAGGCGGACCAGAGCTGGGCGTACCCGATCATCGGGGTCGGCCGACCAGTCGCCCGGCGGCCCGGTCGTCGGCCGCCGTGTACGCCTCGGCGGCGGCGCGCAGGGCCGCGCCGGCCTCCGCCACCCGGACGCCGAGCGCCCCGTGCCACGCGTGCACCGCCGACTCCAGCCCGGCCAGGGCGGAGCCGGCCCGCCACCCCGGTGCGGACAGCACCAGGCCGGGTCGGCCCGCCAACCCCTGAGCCAGCGCGTACGCCTCGTCGGCCAACCCACCGGCCGCCACCCGCAGCACCGACAGGTCGACCTCCACCGGCTCGTTCGTCACCCGCCCGCCTCCTCCACCCCCGTGGTCGGTCCCGCCGCCCGACTGCCGCACCGACGCTAGGCGGACGGGCAGCCGGTGGACCTGCCCTGTGGACGACGGGCGGCGGTCGTACCCCCGGGTTGTCCACAGGTCTTGCCCGGGGCGTCGCCGGTGGCTACTCTGCCGCCCGGCCGCCGGTAGGGTGATCTCGGCCACGACGGAGCCGGGACGTGGGTCGAACCGGCCGTCCCTCCGCGACGGGACGCCGTGGCCGGGAAGACGGCCGGCGGCAGGGACGGGGACGGCATGAGACCGGTGTGGCGGGTATCGGACGTACGTGCGGCGGAGGCCGGCCTGATGGCCACCCTCCCGCCCGGGACGCTGATGCAGCGGGCGGCGGCCGGGCTGGCCCGACGTTGCGCCCTGCTGCTCGCCGGCCGGGGCGGGGTCTACGGCGCGCGGGTGCTGGTGCTGGCCGGTTCCGGCGACAACGGCGGCGACGCGCTGTACGCGGGCGAGCGGCTGGCCCGGCGCGGCGCGCAGGTCGCCGTGCTGGCGACCGCCCCCGGCCGGACGCACGCCGACGGGTTGGCGGCGCTGCGGGCCGCCGGTGGCCGGCTGGTCGACGCCCCACCGCCCACCGTCGACCTGGTGCTCGACGGGATCGTCGGGATCGGGGGCAGCGGTGGGCTGCGGGAGGCCGCTGACGACCTCGTCGCCGGCCTGCCCGCGCTGCGGGGACGCGACGGCGGCCGGGCCACGGTCGTCGCGGTGGACGTGCCCAGCGGGGTGGCGGTGGACACCGGGGACGTGCCGACGGACGGGTCCGGTCGGCCCGGCGCCGTCCGGGCCGACGTGACGGTGGCGTTCGGCGCGCTCAAACCCGCCCTGGTGGTCGGCCCGGCGGCCCCGCTCGCCGGTCAGGTCGAGCTGGTCGACATCGGGCTCGGGCCGTGGCTGCGCGGCACCCCCGCATCGTGGGTGACCGAATGGTCGGACGTGCGCGACTGGTGGCCCCGCACCGGGGCGTCCTCGGAGAAGTACAGCCGGGGCGTGGTCGGGGTGGCCACCGGGTCGCGGACCTACCCGGGGGCGGCGGTGCTCTCGGTGGGTGGCGCGCTGGCCGGCCCCACCGGGCTGGTCCGGTACGCCGGTGGCGCCCGGGGCGAGGTGGTCCGGCAGCACCCGTCGGTGATCGCCACCGACCGGGTCGCCGGGGCCGGCCGGGTGCAGACCTGGGTCTGCGGCTCCGGCCTGGGCACCGACGAGCAGGCCGGGGCGGAGCTGCGCGCGGTGCTGGCCGCGCCGGTGCCGGTGGTGCTCGACGCCGACGCGTTGACCCTGCTGGTGGACGGTTCGCTCGCCGGCCGGCTGCGCAACCGGGACGCCCCGATCGTGGTCACCCCGCACGACCGGGAGTTCCGCCGGCTCTCCGGGGAGGAGCCGGGGGCCGACCGGGTCGCCGCCGCGCTGCGGCTGGCCGCCTGGATGAACGCGACGGTGCTGCTCAAGGGGGACCGCACGGTCGTCGGCACGCCCGACGGCCGGGCGTACGTCAACCCGACCGGCAGCCCCGCGCTGGCCACCGGGGGCACCGGGGACGTGCTGGCCGGGTTGCTCGGTTCGCTGCTCGCCGCCGGGCTGGCCCCGGAACGGGCGGCGGTCGTCGCGGCGTACCTGCACGGGCTGGCCGGTCGGGAGGCGGCCCGGGGCGGCCCGGTGACCGCGCCGGACGTGGTGGCCGCGTTGCGCCCGGTGGTGGCCCCGCTGCTCTGACCGGCCCGGGTCGGCGTCCACCGGCCGGTGATCAGCGACGCCAGTAGGCTGGGCGCATGTGGCAGGCCGAGGTACGCGTCGATCTGGACGCGATCCGTGCAAACGTGACCCGACTCCGGTCGGGCACCAGCGCCGAGCTGATGGCGGTGGTGAAGGGCGACGGGTACGGCCACGGCATGGTCCCGTCGGCGCGGGCCGCGCTCGACGCGGGGGCGGACTGGCTGGGGGTGTGCACCCTCGACGAGGCGTTGACCCTGCGCCGGGCCGGGATCACCGTGCCGGTGCTGGCCTGGCTGCTCGACCCGGGGCTGCCCCTGCACGAGGGGGTGGCGGCCGGGGTGGACCTGGCCGCCGCGAGCCTGTCCCAGCTCGACGAGATGGTCGCGGCGGGCCGGGCCGCCGACCGGCCCGCCCGGCTGCACCTCAAGATCGACACCGGCCTGTCCCGGGGCGGCGCCACCGTGGCCGACTGGCCGACCCTGCTGGAGGCCGCCGCGAAGGCCCAGGCCGACGGCCTGGTCGAGGTCGTCGGCGTGTGGAGCCACTTCGTGTACGCGGACTCGCCCGGCCACCCCACCACCGACCGGCAGTTGGCGGTGTTCCACGAGGGGCTGGCCATGGTCGACCGGGCCGGCCTGCGCCCGCGTTACCGGCACCTGGCCAACTCGGCGGCCACCCTGACCCGACCCGACACCCACTTCGACCTGGTCCGGCCCGGGATCGCCGTGTACGGGCTGTCACCGATCGCCGGGCAGCAGTTCGGGTTGCGTCGGGCGATGACCGCGCGGGCCCGGGTGATGCTCACCAAGCGGGTCCCCGCCGGCACCGGCGTGTCCTACGGGCACACCTACACCACCGAGGAGGAGGCGAACCTGGCGGTGGTGCCGCTCGGCTACGCCGACGGGGTGCCCCGGCACGCCTCCAACGTCGGCCCGGTGCAACTCGGCGGGAAACGACGCACCATCTCCGGCCGGGTCTGCATGGACCAGTTCGTGCTCGACTGCGGTGCCGACGAGGTGGCCGCCGGTGACGTGGCGACCCTGTTCGGCAGCGGCGACGACGGGATGCCCACCGCCGACGACTGGGCCGAGGCGGTCGGCACGATCAACTACGAGATCGTCACCCGGTTCGGCGGGGTCCGGGTGCCCCGGATCTACGACGGGGAGCGACCGTGAGCGCGGTCAGCCGGTTCCGGGTGCCCCGGCCGAGGACGGCCGCAGGCAGGGTGGCCGGCGTGGTCGGGGCCGCGGTCGGGGTGGCCGCCGCCGGGCTGGCCGCCGGGGTGGCCACCGAACGCGCCCTGGTCCGCCGGCTCAAGGCCGACCCCGCCGACCCGTACGCGGGGGAGGACTTCGGCGCGCAGCGCTACGACGAGGCGTACCGGCTGGAGTTGCCGGACGGCACCGACATCCACGTCGAGGTGGTCGAGCCGACCCGGCCGGTGCCGGGGCACCCGACGGTGGTGCTGGTGCACGGCTTCTGCCTGGACATGGGGACGTTCCACTTCCAGCGTCAACTGCTCGCCGAGCGGGGCGACTACCGGGTCGTCGCGTACGACCAGCCGGGGCACGGCCGGTCGGGGCGGTTGGAGAGCGGCGAGTACGACCTCGCCGCGCTCGGGCACACCCTGCGCCGGGTGATCGACCGGACCGCCCCGGAGGGGCCGTTGGTACTGGTCGGGCACTCGATGGGCGGGATGACCATCATGGCGTTCGCCGAGGCGTACCCGGAGTTCTTCGGTGACCGGGTGGTCGGCACGGTGCTGATGGCCACGTCGGGCGGGTTGCTCGCCGAGACGAAGCTGGTGGCGCCGGCCCTACTCGGCCGGGTCGGCTCGCCGGTGCTGTTCATGATGAGCACCACCACCCGGTACGGCGGGCTCGTCATCGACCGGGCCCGGAAGTCCACCTCCAACGTGGCCTGGCTGCTGACCCGCCGGTACGGCTTCGGCACCCCGAAACCGAGCCCGGCCCTGGTGTCGTACGTGGAACGGATGAACTCCCGCACGTCGGCCGACACGGTGACCCGCTACCTGCGGACCCTGGCCACCCACTCCCGGTTCCCGGCGCTGGCCGCGCTGAGCGGCACACCGGTGCTGGTCGTGGTGGGCGACAAGGACATGATCACGCCGGTGGTCCACTCGGACGAGATCGTCCGTCGGCTGCCGCACGCCGAATACCTGAAGATCCGAGACAGCGGGCACGTGGTGATGCTGGAACACGCCGACGAGGTCAACGCCGCGCTGGAACGCTTCCTGGAGGCGCTGTGAGCTGGCCCGTCGTCCCTGCGCCGGTCGCCGGCGGGCCGGACCGACCCGGGGTGGCCCGGTGACCGTACGCGTCACGCTACCCACGGTCGACGACACGCACGCCTTCGGCCGGCGGCTCGCCGGGGTGCTGCGCGCCGGTGACCTGCTGCTGCTCACCGGCCCGCTGGGGGCCGGCAAGACCGCGCTCACCCAGGGCCTCGGTGCCGGCCTGGGGGTACGCGGCGACGTCACCTCGCCGACCTTCGTGATCGCCCGGGTGCACCGGCCCGACCCGGCACGCGGCGGCACGGTGGCCCTGGTGCACGCCGACGCGTACCGGTTGGGTGACGCGACCGACCCGCGCGCCGAGATCGACGACCTGGACCTCGACGCCTCGGTGGACGACTCGGTGACCGTGGTCGAGTGGGGCGAAGGGCTGGTCGAGCAGCTCGCCGACGCCCACCTGCGGGTCCGCATCGACCGGCGCGACGACGACACCCGGGTGGTCGAGTTGGAGCCGGTGGGCGGGGACTGGTCGCGACGGTTGACCGCGCTGGGCTGACCGGCTCCGGAAGGGCCGCCCTGCGCCGAGGGCTGTCGTACCCGCTGCCTAGAGTGCCGTGGACTTCGTTGTGAAAGGTTGCCGATGCCCGACGACACCCCCGCCCTCGACCTGCTGTCGCTGCTGCCGCAGGAGTGGCGTGCCGTGCTCACCCCGCACCTGGACCCGGCCCGGACGGCGGCGCTGGCCGAGTTCGTCGCCCACGAGTACGCCACCCAGACCGTCTTTCCGCCGCTGGACGATCTCTTCTCGGCCTACCGGCTGTGCGGTCCGCAGCAGTGCCGGGTGCTGATCCTCGGCCAGGACCCCTACCACAAGGCGGGGCAGGCGCACGGGTTGAGCTTCAGCGTCCGCGAGGGGGTGTCCGTGCCGCCGTCGTTGCGCAACGTCTTCAAGGAGCTGAGCGAGGACCTCGGTGTGCCCAAGCCGCGCAGCGGCAACCTGGACGGCTGGGCGGCGCAGGGTGTGCTGCTGCTCAACGCGGTGCTCACCGTCCGGCAGGCCAGCCCCGGTTCGCACGCGAACAGGGGGTGGGAGGAGTTCACCGACGCGACGATCCGGGCCCTGGACGCCCGGGACGAGCCGGTGGTCTTCCTGCTCTGGGGCGGCTACGCCCGCAAGAAGGCCGCCCTGGTCACCAACACCCGGCACGTCGTGCTGGAGGCCGGCCACCCGAGCCCGATGAACCCGCGCGGCTTCCTCGGCAGCCGCCCGTTCAGCGCCACCAACAAGGCCCTCGCCGACGCGGGTGCGCCCCCGATCGACTGGGAGCGCACGGCCGGCTGACCCGCCCACCCCGCCGCCCGCCCACCCGGCCCGCCATACCGGTCGCCCGGCCCGCCCCTCGCGGCCACCTGGCCCACCGTTCTCGGCTGTCGGTCGCCCGGCCCGCCCCTCGCGGCCACCTGGCCCACCGTTCTCGGCTGTCGGCCGCCCGGCTCACCTCCTCGGTCACCGGCCACCTCCCTGGCTCACCTCCCTCGGCCCGCTGCCCAGGGAGGTGGCCGGTGACCGAGGTGTGGGTTGAGTCAGGTGCGGTCGGCGGCTGAGCGTTGGCGGTGTCGGCGCAGCAGGGCGGCGGCCTGCGGGTCGGTCAGCTCCACCATGACCAGCGGGACCACCCGGTAGCCGCGGCCCCCGTGTCGCACCTCGATCGCCTCCGGGAACTCGTCGCACAGTTGGGCACGGATCCCGCCGTACCGGGTCATCCAGTAGTGCTCGCCCGGCTCCTCCGGCTCCAGGTACAGTCCGCCGAACTCCCGCCACCTGGCGTTCCAGCGCTGCCCGTAGGCGGCTTCCAGCCAGGCCGTGAACCGGGCGGAGTCGCGCCACCGGACGGCGATCTCGACCGCGTCGACCGGTACCGGCGCGCCCTGGAGCAGTGCGGCGGTGCCGCCGGTGACCAGGTGGGGCAGATCGCCCAGCCGCTCCAACATCCGGTCCAGCCCCAGTTCGTCGATCCGCTCGTCGAGCGACCGTGCGGCAAGGGCGTCCATCCGGGCGTCGAGGTGGCTGTCGAGCGGCTCGGCGGTAACGGCGAGTTGTTGGCCGAGGGCGGCGAAGAGACGCTCCACCAACGGGAGGGCCGGCACCCGTTCCCCGCGCTCGATGCGGGCCACCGCGCTCTGACTCGTCCCGGCTCGATCCGCCAGTTGCTGCTGGGTGAGCGCGGCGGCATGGCGTTCCCGGCGCAGCAGGGCGGCGATCTCTGTGGTGAGGCGACCACTCTCAGGCATCCCAGCATGATGAGGTGATGGCGGTAACCGTTATGCCTGTGCGTCATAAAAATGACGGAGAGGCATAACGGTTACCACGGAATGCTACACCCCGTTCCGGCCCACCCCACCGTCTACACCCCGTTCCGGCCCACCCCACCGTCCTGCGTCCTGCGGCCGGCCCCTCCCGACGACCGGCTCCGGCGATGGCGGCACCGGCGTTGCCCGACCGGGGGTGGGGCGGGCGTGGGCGTGACTGGCGGGCGGGGTGTGGGCGGGCGGGGTGTGGGCGGGCGGCGCGGACGGACGGCTAGGCTGGCTTACCGTGCTCGTACTGGTGGTGGACTCCTCGACCCCCGCGGTCACCGCGGCGCTGGTCGAGGTCACGGCGGACGGCGTCGCGCTGCGGGCGTACCGGTGCACGATCGATGCCCGGGCCCACGGTGAGCTACTCGCCCCGCAGGTCGAGGCGGTGCTCACCGACGTCGACGCGCGACCGGGTGACCTCGGCGCGATCGTCGCTGGGCTCGGCCCCGGTCCCTTCACCGGGCTGCGGGTCGGCCTGGTCACCGCCGCCACCATGGGCCAGGTGCTCGGCATCCCCACGTACGGCGTCTGCTCGCTCGACGGCATCGCCCACCCCACCACCCCGACCACCACGGCGGATGCGTCGCCCGGCCACGCCGTGTCCGGTAAGGCCGAAGCCAGCAGCGCCACGGCCGGGCCGGCCGGAACCGGCGACGCCACGGGCGGGCAGGCCACAGCCGGCGACGCCACGGCCGGACAGGCCACAGCCGGCGACGCCACGGGCGGACAGGTCGGAACAGGCGGGGCGACGGTCGGCGACGCGGCGGCGGGGGAGCGGCGGGTGCTGGTCGCCGCCGACGCCCGGCGCAAGGAGGTCTACTGGGCGGTCTACGACGGCGACGGCCAGCGGATCGTCGGGCCGGAGGTGGACGCCCCGGCGGTCGCCGCCGCCCGGGCCCGGGAGTTGGCCGTGACCGTCGCGGCCGGCGACGGTGCCCACCGCTACGCCGACGTGCTCGGCCTGCCGCTGTGCGCCGAACCCCGCTACCCCGACGCCGTCGCGCTGGTGACCCTGGCCGCCGAACGGATCCGGGCGGGTGCCCCCGGCGAGACGCTCACCCCGTTGTATCTGCGCCGCCCGGACGCGGTCGCGGCGACCAGCCGCAAGTCGGTGCTGCCGTGACGGTACGCATCGACCGGTTCCGCTGGTGGCACGTCGCCGAGGTGCTGCCGATCGAGGAGGACCTGTTCGGTGCCGAGCAGTGGTCGCCGGCGATGTTCTGGAACGAGTTGGCCAGCGGCCACTACTACCGGGTCGCCCTGGACACGGACGGGTCGTTGCTGGGCTACGCGGGTCTGACCGTCGACCCGGACGGCGAGTCGTGGGTGCAGAACATCGCGGTCCGCCGGGACGCCCAGCGGCGCGGGATCGGCCGGGCGCTGCTGGTGGACCTGCTCGCCGAGGCGGCCCGGCGCGGGATCGGCAGCGTCCTGCTGGAGGTGGCCGTCGACAACGCCCCCGCCCAGCGGCTCTACGCGACGTACGGGTTCGAGCCGATCGGCGTACGGCGGGGCTACTACCAACCGAGCAACACCGACGCGCTGGTCATGCGGCGTGACGCGGAACCGGCCGCAGACGGGACGGACCATGGCTGACGAACCGCTGATCCTCGGCATCGAGACCTCCTGCGACGAGACCGGGGTGGGCATCGTGCGCGGGCACACCCTGCTCGCCGACGCGCTCGCCTCCAGTGTGGACGAACACGCCCGGTTCGGTGGGGTGGTGCCCGAGGTGGCCAGCCGGGCACACCTGGAGGCCATCGTGCCGACCATGGACCGGGCGCTGCGCGAGGCGGGGGTGACCATCGCCGACATCGACGCGATCGCGGTCACCTCCGGGCCCGGCCTGGCCGGTGCCCTGCTGGTCGGGGTGGCCGCCGCCAAGGGTTACGCGCTGGCCGCCGAGAAACCGGTGTACGGGGTGAACCACCTGGCCGCGCACGTCGCCGTGGACACCCTGGAGCACGGCCCGCTGCCCGCGCCGGCGATCGCGATGCTGGTCTCCGGTGGGCACTCCTCGCTGCTGCTCGTCGACGACCTGGCCCGGGGGGTGACCCCGCTGGGCGCGACCATCGACGACGCGGCCGGGGAGGCGTTCGACAAGGTGGCCCGGCTGCTCGGCCTGCCCTTCCCGGGTGGCCCGTACATCGACCGGGAGGCGCGGTCCGGCGACCCGGCGTCGATCGCCTTCCCGCGCGGCCTCACCGCCGCCAAGGATCTCGCCGCCCACCGGTACGACTTCTCCTTCTCGGGACTGAAGACGGCGGTGGCCCGCTGGGTGGAGGGCCGGCGGCGCTCCGGTGAGCCGGTGCCGGTGGCCGACGTGGCCGCGTCGTTCCAGGAGGCGGTCTGCGACGTGCTCACCGGCAAGGCCCTCGCCGCGTGCCGGGCACACGGGGTGGACACTTTGGTCATCGGCGGGGGAGTGGCGGCGAACTCACGGCTGCGGTCGATGGCCGAGCAGCGGGCGCAGCGGTACGGCATCCGGGTCCGGGTGCCCCGGCCGGGGTTGTGTACCGACAACGGGGCGATGGTCGCCGCACTCGGGTCGCACCTGGTGGCCGCCGGGGTACGCCCGAGCCGGCTGGACCTGCCCGCCGACTCGGCGTTGCCCCTGACCACGGTCAGCGTGTGACGGGAGGGACGACGTGATCGTACGGATGTGGGAGGCGCGGGCCGAGTCGTACGGCTTCGCCGACCTGATCACCTGGGTGTGCGAGACGGCGCTGCCGGAGTTCGAGCACGATCCGCTGCACCTGTCCAGTGAGGTCTTCTCGTCCACCGACCACCGGGTGGTGGTCATCTCGAAGTGGCGCAGCAACCCCCGCGCGTTGCCTGATCCGCCGGCCACCCTGGTCGCCCGTCCCCCGCACTCGTGGGATTTCACCCAGGTCGACCGCTGACCGACCGCCCCCAACCCGGTGCGCCCGGACAGCCGGCCGTCCCCAACCCGGTGCGCCCGGAAGTCGGCCACCCCGGCCGGAAAATCGGCCGCCCCGGCCCGGACAGCCCGACGGCCCGCCGGCGGTGGTGCCGCCTGCGGGCCGTCGGGTCAGGTGCGTGGGGTCAGCTGCGGCGGGTGATCCGCCAGGTGGCGTAGCCGCCCGCGCCGAGCGCGAGCAGGAAGACCGCCCAGACGACGGTGGTGCTGATCGCGACCGACGGGCCGGCGGCCCCGGCCTGGGCGGCGGCGACCAGCGAGTCCTGCTGCGCGGCCGGGATCGCGGCCGGCGGCATCTGCTGCCAGCGGACCAGGCCGGTGCTCTCCAGCATGGCCATGTGGTCGTTGACGAACTTGTTGGCCTCGTCGGCGAGCTTGCGGACGGTGTTGTCCCGGGTGCTGGCCCGGACCGCGCCGATCACCGGGAAGATCTTGCCGTGGGCCACCCGGAGCCGGGTGACGAAGATCTGGTCGAACTGAGCACCGGAGGCGTTCTGCATTTCGGTCAGCCACCCCTTCTGCTCGGTGGTGGGGTCGCTCGGCAGCGTCGCGCCCAGCTTGTTGGCGGCCTGCACCACCAGTTCGTCGAGGACGCCGTGCTGCCGGGCGATCTCCGCGCCGACCTCCCGTACCCGCGCGGACTGGCCCTTGTCGGCGGCCATCGTGCCGGCCGGCATCTCCCACAGGCCGGCCAGTCGAACGCCGTTGAGCAGCGCCACGTCGGCGGCGTTCATCTGGACGCCGGGAGCGGCGACGGCCATGCCGGGTAGCACGACCAGCCCGGCCAGGAAGGTGACGACCAACACCGCCACCCGGTGGGTCCGGTGCCCTCGCCGACGACGTACGGAATCCAGCGATGCCATGCTGCGGTGCCTCCTCGATCCGGGCCGACCTGTCCTGCCGGGCAGCGACCCGCCGGCTGCCCGTCCGTCCACTGGTACGGACTGTCGGGCCGATCAGTTCACCGGGTGGCGCACGAGTCGGGGAGTATCCGTTCAGGCGGCGTCGAGCGGGTCGGCGAGGAGCCGTTCGAAGGCCAGCTCGGCCGCGCCGATCAGGGCCGCGTCGTCACCGAGTTTGGGGGTACGCAGCCGGACGTGTTCCAGGCAGGCGGGCAGCCCGGTCTCGTTGAGCCGGCTGCGGACCTGGGCTGCGGCGGCGAGGTAGAGGTCCCGCATGGTGCCACCGAAGATGACCATCTCGGGGTTGAAGATGTTGACCAGGTTCGCCACGCCGAAGCCGAGCCAGTCACCGGCGTGCCGTACGGCGGTCTGGGCGCGGGCGTCACCCCGGTCGGCGGCGTCGAACACGGCCAGCAGCGCGTCGCGGCCCCGGGCCTCGGAGCGGCCGGCGGCCCGCAGCAGCCCGTACTCGCCGATCTGGGTCTCCCAGCAGCCCCGTGAGCCGCACTCGCAGGGCGTGCCGTCGCGTACCACGACCATGTGTCCGACCTCGCCGCCGTAGCCACCGTGGCCGGTCAGCCGGCGGCCTCCGGCGATGATGCCGGCACCGACGCCGACGTCCCCGTAGAGGTAGATGACGTTGTCGCAGCCGGCGGCGACACCCCGGGCGTGTTCGGCGAAGGCGGCGACGTCGGCCACGTTGCCGACCGTGACCGGCAACTCCACGCCCACCTCGGCGGCGAGCGCCGCGCCGATCGGCTCGTCCACCCACCCGGTGGTGGGGCCGAGCCGGACCAGCCCGTCGGCCTTGCGGACCATGCCGCAGACGGCGACCCCGGCGCCGACGCAGACCGACCCGGGTGCCACCCGTTCCCGCATCTGCTTGAGCGCGCCGGCCAGCATCGGGGCGGTCTCCGCGGCGTCCAGGTCACGCGGCCGGTCCAGCTCACGGCGGTCGAGCACCTCGCCGCCGAGACCGACCCGCGCGGCCCGCAGCCGGTCCACCTCGATCGAGTACGCGTACGCGTAGACCCGGGCCGACTCGGGCCGGACGACCAGTGAGGGTCGTCCGGCCCGGCCGGTCTCCTTGGGCGTGCCCTCGCTGACCAGCCCGGCGCCGGCCAGGTCGGAGGTGAGCGCGCCGATGGTGCTGCGGTTGAGGCCGAGGGCGGTGGTGAGTTCCGCGCGGGAGGTGGCGCCGTGCACGTGGACGTGCCGGAGCAGGGCCCCGAGGTTCTGCCGCCGGATCTCGTCCTGGCTCGGTCCTACCCGCATCGTTGGTGGCACCCCATGTCCCGCCGGTGGCGTACGCGGATCAGCGGGTGCCGGAGGCGGAGGCGCGGCGGCGCGACAGCGCGTCCACGCTGGCCGCGAGGAGCAGCACCACGCCGGTGACGACGTACTTCACCCCGGCGCTGTAGCCCATCAGGCCCATGCCGTTGTCGATGACGGCGACCACCGCGCCACCGAGCACGGCGTCGAGGACCCGGCCCTTGCCGCCGAAGAGGCTGGTGCCGCCGATCACCGCTGCGCCGACAGCGTAGAGCAGCACGTTGCTGCCGCCGGTGTTCGGGTCCACCGAGTTGGCCCGGCTGGCCGCGACGATGCCGCCGATGGCCGCCATGGACGAGCAGATCACGAAGACCGAGATGCGGATCTTGTCGACGTTGATGCCGGCCCGGCGGGCGGCCTCCTTGTTGCCGCCGACGGCGTAGACGTGCCGGCCGTAGCTGGTGCGCTGGAGCACGAAGGTCCAGACGATCAGCAGCACCGCGATGACCGGCACCACGATCGGTACGCCCTTGAGCGAGTTGATCAGGACGTTGCGGCTGCGTTCCTGGTTGAGGATGTAGACCGCGATGCCGAGGATCAGGGTCAGCCCGCCGATGCGGGCGAGCACCACCGCCATCGGGTCGGTGGTCAGGCCCCGGGACAGCCGCTTGCGGTGGCGCAGCAGTTGCACGGCCGCGTACCCGCCGATGGCGATGGCGGCCAGCGCCCAGCCGAGGGTGGGCGGCAGGTTGCGGTTGGCGATCGCCACCAGCACCTCGTCGTTGACCGAGATGTTGGCGCCCCCGCTGATCAGCATCAGCACGATGCCCTGGAAGGCGAGGAAGCCGGCCAGGGTGACCACGAAGGACGGGATGCCGATCTTGGCGACCAGGAAGCCGAGCACGGTGCCGATGACCACGCCGGTGAGGATCGCGGCGAGCACCGCCACGTACCAGGGGTAGCCGGCCTTGGTGGCGACGTTGGCCAGGACGGCCGCGCAGACCCCGCTGGCGAAGCCGGCCGAGAGGTCGATCTCGCCGAGCAGCAGGACGAAGACCAGCCCCATGGCGATCAGGGTGACCGCCGCGCCCTGGGTGAACAGGTTGGCGAAGTTGCCGGCGGTGAGGAACGACGGCCGCATGACCGAGAAGACCGTGCAGAGCACGATCAGCCCGAGTACGGCGGGCAGCGCGCCGATGTCGCCGCCGCGTACCCGGCCCCAGTAGCCGCGGAGGTGGCTGCCGACGGTAGGCGGTGGCGTGACCGCCGCCGGGCCTTCCTTGCGCACGGCGGTGGTGGTCATCGAACGCCTCCTGCAGTGGTGTCGGCGGGTCCTGCGCCGTTGCCGGCGGTGACCGGCTCGCCGGTCAGACCGAGGTTGCCGGAACGACCGGCGGTGATCAACTCGACGACCTGTGAGTGGGTGATGTCGGTGGTCTTCACCTGGGCGACCATCTGGCCGAGGTAGAGCGCGGCGACCCGGTCGGACACGGCGAAGACGTCGTTCATGTTGTGTGAGATCAGCACCACGGCCAGCCCGTTGTCGGCCAACCGGCGGACCAGTTCGAGCACCTGGGCGGTCTGGGCGACGCCCAGCGCGGCGGTCGGCTCGTCGAGGATGACCAGTTTGCTGTTCCAGAGCACCGCCTTGGCGATGGCGACGGTCTGCCGCTGCCCGCCGGAGAGGCTGGAGACGTGCTGGCGCAGCGACTTCACGGTCCGTACGGAGAGCCCGGCCAGGGTTTCCGCGGCCATCTGCTCCATGGTCGGCTCGTCGAGCACCAGCCCGCTGTGCTTCTCCCGGCCGAGGAACATGTTCTGCACGATGTCGAGGTTGTCGCAGAGCGCGAGGTCCTGGTAGACGACCTCGATGCCGAGCGTGGCGGCGTCGCGGGGGCTGTTGATGCTCACCGGTCGGCCGTCGAAGAGGAACTCACCGGCGTCGGCCGGGTAGATGCCGCTGATGCACTTGACCAGCGTGGACTTGCCGGCGCCGTTGTCGCCGACCAGTGCGGTCACCTCTCCGGCGTGGGCGGCGAGGGCGACGTCGCGCAGGACCTGGACGGGACCGAAGCTCTTGTCGATCCCGCGCAGTTCCAGCAGGGGGGTCGCGGACACGGGGGTCTCCTTCGTACGGAGGGAAGATCTCGGGACCCGTCCGGCGGCGAGCGCCGCCCGGCACGAGGTTCCGTGCCGGGCGGCGTCGCGTCGGCGGGGTACGACGCTCGTCGTACGGGTCAGCTGATGCCGTTGGCGGTGCAGAGCGCGGCGTACGCGCCGGTGCAGAGCTTGGCCTTGTCGACGTAGCCGTCGGCCACGACGTCCTTGACGGTCGACTTGTCGATCGCCTTCGGCTCCAGCAGCACGGACGGGACGTCCCGGCCGCTCTCCGGGTCCTTGACGGTCTGCCCGGTCTCCTTGCGCTCGCCCTTCGCCACGGCGATGGCCAGCTCGGCGGCCGCGTCGGCCTCCTTCTTGACGGCCTTGTAGACGGTCATGCACTGGTCACCGGCGAGGATGTTCTGCAGGCCGGTCACGTCGGCGTCCTGGCCGGTCACCGGGACCTTGCCGTTGAGCTTGTTCTTCTTGAGCACCGAGATGGCCGCGTTGCCGAGGCCGTCGTTGGCGGAGAGCACGCCGTCGATCTTGCCGCCGGTCTGGGTGAGCATCTGCTCGAAGATGGTGGCACCCTGCGCCGGGTCCCAGTCCGGGACGGCCTGGTCGGGGCCCTTGGTGTATTCCTTCGACTCGAACTTCGGCTTGAGCACCGAGTCGTAGCCGTTCTTGAACAGGGTGGCGTTGTTGTCGGTCGGCGAGCCGTTGAGGTAGGCGACCGTCGGGTTCTTGACGCCCTTCTCGGTCAGGCACTTGGCCAGGCCCTCGCCCTGGAGCTTGCCGACGGCCTCGTTGTCGAAGCTGACGTAGTACTGGGCGGAGCCGCCCAGGGTGAGCCGGTCGTAGTCGATCGTCGCGACGCCCTGCGACTTCGCCTTGTCCAGCACGGCCTTGCCGGTGCCGGAGTCCAGGTTGACGATCATCAGGGTGGTGACGCCACCGGTGATCATCTGGTCGGCGATGGTCTGGAAGGCGTTCTTGTCGTTCTGCGCGTTCTGGATGTCCGACTCGACGCCGGCCTTGTCGAACGCCTCCTTGAGGAACCGGCGGTCGGCCGTCTCCCAGCGGGCGGAGGACTTGCTGTCCGGCAGGATCACGCCGATCTTCGGCTTCTTGGCGGCGCTGCCGCCGGTGTCGTTGCTGCTGGAGTCGTCGCCACAGGCGGCCATGCTGCCGGTGGCGAGCAGGCCGACGGCGGCGAAGGTGAGGAAGCCCTTGCGCATGTCTGCACGGGTCCTTTCGAGGGTGGGGGAAGGAGTGGTCGGTGTTTTGTTGTGTCCGGCAACGTATTCCCGCTCACATCTTGGGCGCAAGACTGCCGAGGTCAGAAGTTTGTTGGCGGCGGTAACAATTCAGCAACGCGGTTGTCACCCGCAGGACACCCGTCCCGCAATCACGCTGCGTGTCCGGTCTGCGACCGCCCTGCCGGGGCTGGTCAGCGGGTGGCGATCCGCGCGGTACCGGCCCCGGTGAGGGCGACCAGGTCGGTCGGGGCGAGCTGGAGCTGCAGACCCCGACGACCCGCCGAGACATAGACGGTCTCGTGGTCCAGCGCGGAGACGTCCACCACCGTCGGCAACCGTCGCCGTTGACCGAGCGGACTGATCCCGCCCCGCACGTACCCGGTGCTCCGCTCGGCGACGGCCCGGTCGGCCAACGTGGCCCGTTTGCCACCGACCGCCGCCGACAGCGCCTTGAGGTCCAGCTCGCCGGTGACCGGGACGACCGCCACCGTCAGCGCCCCGTCCACCTCGGCGACGAGGGTCTTGAACACCCGCTGCGGTGGCACCCCGAGCGCCGCCGCGACCAGCGCGCCGTAGTGGGGCGCATCCGGGGAGACGTCGTACGGATGGATGCTGTGGGTGATCTTCTGCCTGGTCAGCAGCGCCGTCGCCGCGGTGGACCGTCCCGCCATGCGGTCACGCTAGCCCGGCCCGGCCCCGTCCGCGACCGGTCGACCGACCAGCACCGTCGGTGCCCCGGCCACCCGGGTCAGCACCAGGCTGGCCGGGTTCTCTCCGGCCAGCCGCAGGTCCCGGCGCAGCTGTTCGGGCACCAGCGCCGAGCCCCGCTTGAGGATCTCGACCCGGCCGACCCGGCGCTCCCGCAGCAGTGCGCGCAGCCGCTTCAGCGAGAACGGCAGCACGTCGACGATCTCCAGGCACCGGCCGAACGGGGTCGGCCGCGGGGCGTCGGCGTAGAGGTAGGCGATGCTCGGATCGGCAAGCGTCGCGTCGAGCGTGCCGGCCAGCTCCGCGACCAGGTGCGCCCGGACCACCGCCGGGTCCGGGTCGTACAGGTAGCGCCGCACCGGTCCGACCGTGGCCTCGGCCGCACCGGTGCCGGTCAACTGGTGGGCGGCGACCGGATCGCGGTCGGCGGTACGGCAGGTGGGAGAACCGTCCGCCGGGCGCTGCCGGTCGGCGGTCCCCGCCCTCAGCACGGTCGCCCGGCGGGGCACCTCGGCGAGCGGGCCGCCCCAGAGGGCCGCCTCGACCAGGTCCCCGTCGACGCTGACCCACTCCGCCTCGGCCCCGGCCGGGATCAACGCGTGGTCGACGCCGGGGGCCACCTTCACCACCGTGTGCGGCACCCTGCCGGCCAGCCCGGTGACGAAGTCCCACGGCGGCGAGTAGGCGTTCGGGTCGAAGATCCGTCGTCCGGTGCCGGCCCGCCGTCGGGCCGGATCACAGAAGACCGCGTCGACCCGGGTCACGTCGAACGCCGTCGCGTCGCCGCACTCGACGGTGAACCGCCCGGCCAGGCCGGCCGCCTCGGCGTTCGCGGCGGCGAGCGCGGCGGTGACCGGGTCGGCCTCCACCCCGTACACCCGGATGCCGGCGCGGGCGGCGGCGAGCGCGTCGGCGCCGAGGCCGCAGCCCAGGTCGGCGAGGGTGCGCACCCCGGCGGCGGCGAGCCGCCCGGCCCGCCGGTCGGCGACGACCCGACGGGTGGCCTGCTCCAGGCCGGGGCGGGTGAGGAACATCCCGGCCGCCTCGGGGCCGAACTTGCCGACCGCCCGGCGACGCAGCTCGGCCTGGGTCAGCGCGGCGGCGGCCAGCCCGGGGGGCACCCCACGCGACCGCAGCGCCGCCGCCGCGACCAGCGGGTCGCCGCCGGCCACCTCGGTCGCCGCGGCGAGCACGACCGACCCCTCGGGGGTACGCAGCGCGGCGAACTGGTCGAGATCCACGCCCTCATTGTCCGGCCCGGCCGACGGGCCGACTCGGTCGGGCCGGTGTCGCGGCCTCCGGTCGGTGTCGCGGCCTCCGGGCGGTGTCCGCACCGCCGGATCGCCGCCGTCGGGTCGGGCACCGCCCGGTCGACACGAAGGGCGGCGGATTGGCACTCTCCTTGACGGAGTGCTAGCCGAGGAATAACCTGCGATTAGCACTCTCACCCTGAGGGTGCCAGCGTCCGGGCCACCTGGTCCGGGTGCTGAACGCCAGGCGGACCGGCACCCGCGACGACGGCCCCGCCCGGTGGCATGTGGCAGATTGACGCTGGTCGGACTCTCGGCCGGCAACGAAACCAAGTACCCCAGGAGGGTATGCCCGTGACTACCGCGACCAAGGTTGCGATCAAGCCGCTCGAGGACCGCATCGTGGTCCAGGCGAACGAGGCTGAGACCACCACGGCGTCGGGCATCGTGATCCCCGACACCGCCAAGGAGAAGCCGCAGGAGGGCACCGTCCTCGCCGTCGGCCCGGGCCGGATCGACGACAAGGGCAACCGCGTGCCGCTCGACGTCAAGGTCGGCGACACCGTTCTCTACTCGAAGTACGGCGGCACCGAGATCAAGTACGCCGGCGAGGAGTACCTGGTGCTCTCCGCCCGCGACGTTCTCGCGGTCATCGAGAAGTAACCAACCGATTCCAGTGTCGTCGCCCCGGTCCGGCTCGCCGGGCCGGGGCGACGACGCTTCGAAGGGACATTCATGGCGAAGATCCTGAGCTTCTCGGACGACGCCCGACACCTGCTGGAGCACGGTGTCAACGCCCTCGCGGACACGGTCAAGGTCACCCTCGGCCCGCGCGGGCGCAACGTCGTCCTGGACAAGAAATTCGGTGCGCCGACGATCACCAACGATGGTGTGACCATCGCCAAGGAGATCGAGCTCACCAACCCGTACGAGAACCTCGGCGCGCAGCTGGTCAAGGAGGTGGCGACGAAGACCAACGACGTCGCCGGCGACGGGACCACCACCGCGACCGTGCTGGCCCAGGCGATGGTGCGCGAGGGCCTGCGCAACGTGACCGCCGGGGCCAACCCGGCCGGCCTCAAGCGGGGCGTCGACGCGGCGGCCGCCAAGGTCTCCGAGGCGCTGCTCGGCCGGGCCGTCGAGGTGGCCGACAAGGAGTCGATCGCGCACGTGGCGACGATCTCCGCGCAGGACGCCACCATCGGCGAGCTGATCGCCGAGGCGATGGAGCGGGTCGGCCGCGACGGTGTCATCACCGTCGAGGAGGGCTCCACCCTCACCACCGAGCTGGAGGTGACCGAGGGTCTCCAGTTCGACAAGGGCTTCATCTCGCCCAACTTCGTCACCGACTCCGAGTCGCAGGAGTCGGTGCTGGACGACCCGTACATCCTCATCACCACGCAGAAGATCTCGGCGATCGAGGAGCTGCTGCCGCTGCTGGAGAAGGTCCTCCAGAACAGCAAGCCGCTGCTGATCGTCGCCGAGGACGTCGACGGCCAGGCGCTGTCGACCCTGGTGGTCAACGCGATCCGCAAGACCATCAAGGTCTGCGCGGTCAAGGCCCCGGGCTTCGGCGACCGTCGCAAGGCGATGCTGCAGGACATGGCGATCCTGACCGGCGCCGAGCTGGTCGCCCCGGAGCTGGGCTACCGCCTCGACCAGGTCGGCCTGGAGGCGCTCGGCACCGCCCGGCGCGTCGTGGTCGACAAGGAGAACACCACCGTCATCGACGGCGGCGGCCAGTCCGCCGAGGTCGCCGACCGGGTCGCCCAGATCCGCAAGGAGATCGAGGCGTCCGACTCCGACTGGGACCGGGAGAAGCTGGCCGAGCGGCTGGCGAAGCTCTCCGGTGGCATCGCGGTCATCAAGGCGGGCGCGGCGACCGAGGTCGAGATGAAGGAGCGCAAGCACCGCATCGAGGACGCGATCGCCGCGACCAAGGCCGCGGTCGAGGAGGGTACGGTTCCCGGCGGCGGCGCCGCGCTGGCCCAGATCCGTTCGGTGCTCGACGACGACCTCGGCCTGACCGGTGACGAGAAGGTCGGTGTCTCGATCGTGCGCAAGTCGCTGGTCGAGCCGCTGCGCTGGATCGCCCAGAACGCCGGCCACGACGGTTACGTGGTGGTCGAGAAGGTCGCCGGCAAGGAGTGGGGCCACGGCCTCGACGCCGCCAAGGGCGAGTACGTCGACCTGGTCAAGTCCGGCATCATCGACCCGGTGAAGGTGACCCGTAACGCGGTCACCAACGCCGCCTCGATCGCCGGTCTGCTGCTGACCACCGAGAGCCTCGTGGTGGAGAAGCCGGAGCAGCCGGAGCCGGCCGCCGCCGGTGGGCACGGCCACGGCCACGGTCACGGCCACCAGCACGGCCCGGGTTTCTGACCCGGTAGTACGCCTGTTCAGGGCGCACCGTCGTACCTCGGCGGTGCGCCCTGACGCGTCCGGGGCCGGCTGCTTACGGATCGGTGACGTGGTTGGCGGCCGGCCCGGTCGATCGACGACACTGGCCGGATGAGCACCACCCCCCGCGGCTTCGCCGCACTGGCCGGGGTCACCGCCGCCGTGGTGGCCATCGGTGTCGCCGAGCCGGTCGCCGTCCTCACCGGCCCACGTTCCGCCCCGCTGATCGCGGTCGGCGGGGTGGTGGTCGACACGGTCCCCGAGCCGCTCAAGCAGTTCGCCATCGACGTCTTCGGCCGGTACGACAAGATCGCCCTGCTGGTGGGTACGGCGGTGCTGCTGGCGGCGTTCGCCGCCGGGATCGGTGTGCTCGCCGCGCGCCGGCTGGCCGTGGGGCTGTTGGGCATCACGGTGTTCGCCGGTCTCGGTGCCGCCGCCGCGCTCACTCGGGCCGGCGCGGACGCTGCCGACACCCTTCCGGCCCTGCTCGGCGGAGGGCTGGGTGCGCTGGTGCTCTGGGCGTTCGTGGCCGGCCCGTGGCAGCTCGACCCCTGGCCCTGGCAGCCACCCACCGCCCTGCCATCCACCGCCCTGCCATCCACCGCCCTGCCACCCACCGCGGCGGCTCACCCCGCGCCGGCTCCTTCCGGTGAGCCGGCTCCGTCCGTCGGGCCGTCCCCGGCGGCGGAGGTGTCCCCGTCCCCGGCCGCAGGGGGGCCCGCAGCCGTCGGGTCGTCCGCCACGTCGATGGGCGAGCCGACCCCGGGGCCTGCGGCGGAGCGGTCCGTCGGGTCGGGCGATCCCCCGGCCGCCGGGCCACCGGCCGGCTGGGAACCGTTGGAGTCGACCGACCCCGAGTCCCGGCGGCGGTTCCTGCGGGGGGCCGGCCTGCTGGCGGGCGCGGCGACCGTGGTGGGGCTGGGCGGGCATTGGCTCGCCGGGCGGCGGGGGGTCTCGGCGGCCCGGGAGGCGGTCGCGTTGCCCACCCCGTCGGCGGCGGCGCCTACGGTGCCGGCCGGCGCGGACCTGTCGCTGGCCCAGCTCGCCCCCTACACCACGCCGAACGGTGGCTTCTACCGGATCGACACGGCGCTGGTGGTGCCGCAGGTCGATCCGGAGACCTGGCGGTTGCGCATCCATGGCCGGGTACGCAAGCCGATCGAGCTGACCTTCGCCGAGCTGCTCGCCCGCCCGATGGTGGAGCGCTACGTCACCCTCGCCTGCGTCTCCAACGAGGTGGGCGGGGACCTGATCGGCAACGCCCGCTGGCTGGGCGTCCCGATCAGGGAACTGCTCGACGAGGCGGAACCGGAGGAGGGGGCCGACCAGGTGGTCGGCCGCTCGGTCGACGGCTGGACCTGCGGTACCCCGACGGCGGTGCTGCGCGACGGCCGGGACGCCCTGCTGGCGGTGGGGATGAACGGCGAGCCGCTGCCCGTCGAGCACGGGTTCCCGGTGCGGATGGTGGTGCCGGGCCTCTACGGGTACGTGTCGGCCTGCAAGTGGGTCACCGAGTTGGAGTTGACCAGCTTCGCCGACTTCGACGCGTACTGGGTGCCACGTGGCTGGTCGGCGCAGGGGCCGGTGAAGACCCAGTCGAGGATCGACACCCCCCGCCCGCGCAACCGGCTGACCGCCGGTGAGGTGGTGGTGGCCGGGGTGGCCTGGGCGCAGCACCGGGGGATCGCCCGGGTCGAGGTACGGGTGGACGGCGGCGCGTGGCAGGAGGCGACCCTCGCCCCGGCGGTGTCGGTGGACACCTGGGTGCAGTGGTCGTGGCGGTGGCCGGCGACCCCGGGTGAGCACACCCTCCAGGTGCGGGCGACCGACCGGGACGGCGAGACCCAGACCCCGCTGGCCGCCCCGGTGGCCCCGGACGGCGCCACCGGTTGGCACAGTGTCACAGTCACCGTCCGCTGATTCCGCACCACCTCTCGGTCATCAGCCACGATCGATGTGTTGATTACTGGAAAATCCTCCGCGGTGTCGAGGGTTGAGGCTGTGGGAGCGCTCCCGTAACATCCCTGATGCGACTGTTAACGTTCACCTAACAACGACCACCACCAATGTGCACGTTCCGTCCCGTCAGGAGGGTGTTTTATGTCCAGATCCAGATCGGCCAATGTCGGCCTGATCTCGGCCGGTGTCGCGTTGCTGGCGTCGGCATCGATCGTCACCGCGTTGCCCGCAGGCGCGGCGGCGGCGGGATGCTCGGTGAACTACGCCGTCTCCTCGGAGTGGGGTGGCGGCTTCGGGGCCAACGTCGCCATCACCAACCTGGGTGACGCGCTGAGCAGTTGGACGCTGACCTGGTCCTTCGCCTCCGGGCAGTCGGTGACCCAGGCGTGGAACGCGACCGTGACGCAGAGCGGCTCGGCGGTGACCGCCAAGAACGTCAGCTACAACGGCGCGATCCCGACCAACGGCTCGGTGTCGTTCGGTTTCAACGGCGCGTGGACGTCCAGCAACCCCGTCCCGACGAGCTTCGCGCTCAACGGGGTGGCCTGCAACGGTGGCCCGAACCCGACCACCCCGCCGCCGACCACCCCGCCCCCCACGACCCCGCCGCCGACCACGCCGCCTCCCACGACCCCGCCGCCGACCACGCCTCCGCCGACCACCCCGCCGCCGGGCAACTGCTCCCTGCCGACGTCCTACCGCTGGTCGTCGACCGGCCCGCTGGCGCAGCCGAAGTCCGGCTGGGCGTCACTCAAGGACTTCACCATCGCCCCCTACCAGGGCAAGCAGTTGGTGTACGCCACCACCCACAGCAGCAGCGCCACCGGCGGCTGGGGTTCGATGAACTTCGGCCTGGTCGACAACCTCAACCAGCTCGGCTCGGCCAGCCAGAACACCATGAGCCAGAGCACCGTCGCGCCGTCGCTGTTCTACTTCGCGCCGAAGAACATCTGGATCCTCGCCCACCAGTGGGGCCCGACGTCGTTCTCGTACCGCACGTCGACCAACCCGGCCAACGCCAACGGCTGGTCGGCCGCGCAGACCCTGTCGACCGCGAAGATCACCGACTCCGGCACCGGCGTGATCGACCAGACGATCATCGGCGACGACCAGAACATGTACCTGTTCTTCGCCGGTGACAACGGCAAGATCTACCGCCAGATCATGCCGATCGGGAACTTCCCGGGCAGCTTCGGCTCCAGCTACACGACGATCATGAGCGACACCTCGGAGAACATCTTCGAGGCACCGCAGGTCTACAAGGTCGCGGGCCGCAACCAGTACCTGATGATCATCGAGGCCAGGACCAGCGGCTGGGAGCGCTACTTCCGCTCGTTCACGGCGACCAGCCTGAGCGGCACCTGGACGCCGAACGCGACGACCTACAACAACCCGTTCGCGGGCAAGACCAACAGCGGTGCCACCTGGACCAACGACATCAGTCACGGTGAACTGCTGCGCACCAGCGCGGACCAGACGAACACGATCGACCCGTGCAACTTGCAGCTGCTGTACCAGGGCCGCGCCACGAACTCGGGCGGTGACTACGGCCTCCTGCCGTACCGGCCGGGTCTGCTGACCCTGCAGCGCTGACGGTGTGATGCAGGTGGGACCCCGCTGTTCCTGACTCCCGCGACCGGCGGCGTACGCCGCACCGGGTGAGCCGTAGGACGGCTCGGAGCGGGATCGGGTGGAATGAGGGGGCGGGTCCGGCGATGCCGGGCCCGCCCCGCTCTTCGTGCATGTCGGCCGGCCCGGCCCGGCGTCGGGACCAGGGGCCGGGGAAACGACGAGGCCGCGCTCCGGAGATCGGAGTGCGGCCTCGTCGAGGTGTGGGGTCGGTCAGGCGATCTTGTGCTGGGCCGGTACGGCGGTCTTGTGCGGAGCGCCGAGGCGGGCCTCCATCCGGGCGATGTCCACCCGGGTCTGCCGGCGGTCGGCCAGGTCCTCCCAGCCGAGGGCGAGCAGCCGCAGCCGCTCCGACTCGCTGAGCCCACCCCAGACGCCGTACGGTTCGCGGACCGCCAGGGCGTGCGCCGCGCACTCGGCGCGTACCGGGCAGGCCTGGCAGACGGACTTGGCGCCGGACTCCCGGCGCAGCCGCGAAGAACCGCGCTCGCCGTCCGGGTGGAAGAACTGGGCGCTGTCGCGGCCCCGGCAGGCACCGAGACGCTGCCAGTCCCACAGGTCGACGATGGGTCCGGGCAGTCTGCGTACGTTCGACATCAGCACCCCTCCTCCCGCGCGGCACCGCGGAGATCCTCGTTGAACCGGTGTCCGGGCTGTGGTCCGCGCTGCGTACCGCCTTCCGGCCTGGAGCATCGGTACCCGAACCCGCGTCGACTCACACGTGATGAGATCGAAAACCCGAGCCGGCTGCGGCCTATGACCCAAATGTCGGAAAAGTTCGGAGGATTGCCCGGAACCTCCTCCCCGGTGGACCCCGTCATGGTCTGCTCGTGTCCGGAGAGGAGACCACCGTGCGTACCGTTCTCGTATGCGTCCGGACACCGGCCGCCGCGCAGCAGTTGACCAATGCGGCGTCGCGACTCGGCCTGGCCGCGGTCGTCCGGACGGCCGTCTCCGATCCCGAGGTGATGCTGCGCCTCGCCGAACGCCCGGTCGACGTGGTGCTCGCCGACACGGCGCTCACCCGGCCGGACAGCGCCGGTTTCGTCCGCCGGGTGCTGGCCCGCGCACCGCATGCCGCGGTGCTGCTGCTCGGCGTCGAGGAGTCGGAGGCCGCAGCGGCCACCATCAGCGCCGGGGCGCGCGGCCTGATCCAGGGTGCCGACCACGACCTGACCAGCGCGGTGGCCAAGGCACTGCTGCTGCTCTCCGCACCCGGCCGGCCCGCCCGGCACCGGGTCGCCGACCCCGCCCGGGATACCGCGGCGGTCGGTGCACCACCCCGACCCACCACCGGCCGTACGCCGACGGCGGGCTGGTCGCAGGCGGCGGCCGAGGGGCCGCCCGGAGCGCCGTCGGTGGTGCCCGTGCAGCGTGGTGACGACGAGGTCGACGAGGAACCGGAGACCGGCCCGGTCGAGGCGGGCCCGGCCGGTGGGGTATCCCGGCCGGCCCCCGGCGCGCGCGGCGGGCGGACCTCGGTCGGGCTGACCGAGCGTGAACTCCAGGTGCTGCTCGGCATGGCCGAGGGTAAGAGCAACGCGGAGATCGGCCGGGAGTTGTTCGTCTCGGAGGACACCGTCAAGACCCATGCCCGACGGCTGTTCCGCAAGCTCGGTGCCCGGGACCGGGCGCACGCGGTGGCCGCCGGCTTCCGCGCCGGCCTGGTCGCCTGAGCGCTGCATCGGCCTGGTCGTCAGACCGTCGTGTCGCCTGGGCGTCGTACCGGCCTGGTCGTCAGAGTGCCGGCCTGGGTGCCTGGGCGTCTGTCGTGCCGGTCAGTCGTCCGGGTCGGGGTCGTCGTCGCCGGTGGACTCGGTCAGGGTGTCGTGCACCCCGTCGGCGTAGCCACGGGCGTAGTCCCAGGTGACGTAGTGGTCCGGGTCGGGGTCGTAGGCCGGCTCGTGCACCCGGGGGCGGCCCGAGCTGAGCAGGTGCCGCAGGTTGCCCCGGAGCAGGTCCCAGTCGAAGTAGTGCGGCTCGCGGCAGTCCTCGCACTCGATGACCAACCCGCGCACGCCGATCGGGGCCAGCAGGGCCTGGTAGATCTCCAGGTCGGCGAGGTCTTCCAGCACGTCCTGCCGCTCGACCTCGGTCAGCGGGTCGAGCGGGGCGTCGTCGCCCGGATCGTCCAGCCCCGCAGCCGGATCGGCCGGGTCGCCGTTGAACGGGTCGATGGGCTCGTCGTGCACCCCCTCACCGTAGACCCAACCCTCGCCGCACGCGCCCCCCGGCGGTCGCTGTGGCCTCGCCGACGCCGGCCGGTCGCCGACGAGGGCCGCCCAGCTCAGTGGGTACGATGAGACGACTCGCCGTCACCCCGGCGTGCGCCGGTGCCGCGCGCGCCGCCTCGCTGAATCCCGTCCGAGCAGCTCAGGGGAGCAATCGTGGAGAATTCGCCCAGCACCGATCTTCCGGCCGGCGTCGACAGCGGCGAGTGGGGCGGCCACCTGCCGGAGCTGCCCGCCGGGTCGGCGCGGGTGGTGCCGCTCGGGCTGACCTTCGACGACGTGCTGCTCCAGCCGGGCGAGTCGGACGTGGTGCCCAGTCGGGTGAACACCCGCACCCGGCTCACCCGCAACGTCGAGTTGACCATCCCGCTGCTGTCCAGCGCGATGGACACCGTCACCGAGGCCCGGATGGCGATCGCCATGGCCCGGCAGGGCGGCATCGGCGTGCTGCACCGCAATCTGTCCCTGGAGGACCAGGCGCTCCAGGTCGACCTGGTCAAGCGCTCCGAGTCCGGCATGATCACCAACCCGGTGACGGCCAGCCCCGAGGACACCCTGCGCGAGGTCGACGAGCTGTGCGGTCGCTACCGCATCTCCGGCGTCCCGGTGGTCGACGGCGACGGTCAGCTGGTCGGCATCGTCACCAACCGGGACATGCGCTTCGTCTCCGACCCGGCCACCCCGGTCCACGCGATCATGACCCGGACGCCGCTGGTCACCGCCCCGGTCGGGGTGAGCAAGGACGACGCGCTGGCGCTGCTGCGCCAGCACAAGGTCGAGAAGCTGCCGATCGTGGACGAGTCGGGGCGGCTGCGCGGCCTGATCACCGTGAAGGACTTCACCAAGAGCGAGCAGTACCCGGAGGCCACCAAGGACGACGCCGGCCGGCTGCGGGTCGCCGCCGCCATCGGGGTCGGCGAGGACGCCTACAAGCGGGCCCGCACCCTGGTCGACGCGGGCGTCGACGTGCTGATCGTGGACACCGCGCACGGTCACCAGCGGGCCGTGCTGGACATGGTCCGCCGGCTCAAGGCCGACGTCACGATCGACATCGTGGGCGGCAACGTGGCCACGTACGCCGGGGCGAAGGCCCTGGTCGACGCCGGTGCCGACGGCGTCAAGGTGGGTGTCGGCCCGGGGGCCATCTGCACCACCCGGATCGTCGCCGGGGTCGGCGTGCCGCAGGTGACCGCGATCATGGAGGCGGCCCGCGCCGCCCGTCCGGCCGGCGTCCCGGTGATCGGCGACGGTGGCATCCAGTATTCCGGCGACATCGCCAAGGCCCTGGTGGCCGGTGCCGACTCGGTGATGCTCGGCAGCCTGCTGGCCGGCTGTGAGGAGAGCCCCGGCGAGCTGATCTTCGTCAACGGCAAGCAGTTCAAGGCGTACCGGGGGATGGGGTCACTGGGCGCGATGCAGTCCCGGGGCCAGGCCAAGTCGTACAGCAAGGACCGCTACTTCCAGCAGGACGTGCTCAGCGACGACAAGCTGGTCCCGGAGGGCGTGGAGGGTCAGGTGCCCTACCGGGGGCCGCTGTCCCGGGTGGCCCACCAGTTGGTCGGTGGGCTGCGGCTGGCGATGGGGTACGCCGGTGCGGAGAACATCCCCGACCTGCACCACCGGGGCCAGCTCATCCGGATCACCGCGGCCGGGCTCAAGGAGAGCCACCCGCACGACATCCAGATGACCGTCGAAGCCCCCAACTACCACACCCGCTGACCCACCACCCCAACCACCTGGAGTCCCTCATGCGTGACGTGGTCGAGATCGGGCTGGGCAAGACCGCGCAGCGCGGTTACCACCTGGACGACATCGCCATCGTGCCCAGCCGCCGGACCAGGGACGTCGACGACGTCTCCACCGGCTGGCAGCTCGACGCCTACCAGTTCGACATCCCCTGTGTCGGCCACCCGTCGGACGCCACCATGAGCCCCGCCTCGGCGGTCCGGCTCGGTCAGCTCGGCGGCCTGGGCGTGCTCAACGTCGAGGGCCTGTGGACCCGGTACGAGAACCCGGCCAAGGTCCTGGAGGAGCTGGCCGGTCTGGGGGAGGACGCCCGGGCCACCAAGCGGCTCCAGGAGGTCTACGCCGAGCCGATCCGCCCCGACCTGATCGCCGAGCGGGTCCGTGAGCTGCGGGCCGGTGGCAGCACGGTGGCCGTCCGGGTCTCCCCGCAGCACACCCTGGCGTTGGCCCCGGTGATCCTGGACGCGGGCGTCGACATCCTGGTCATCCAGGGCACCATCGTCTCGGCCGAGCACGTCTCGACCACCGACGAGCCGCTGAACCTCAAGGAGTTCATCGCCGACCTCGACCTTCCGGTGGTCGTGGGCGGTTGCACCGACTACAAGACGGCGCTGCACCTGATGCGTACCGGTGCGGCCGGGGTGATCGTCGGCATCGGCGGCGACGACTGGTCGACCAGCGAGTCGGTGCTCGGCATCCGGGTGCCGATGGCCACCGCGATCGCCGACGCCGCCGCGGCCCGCCGCGACTACCTCGACGAGACCGGTGGACGCTACGTGCACCTCATCGCCGACGGTGACATGCAGACCTCCGGCGACATCGCCAAGGCGCTCGGCTGCGGCGCGGACGCGGTGATGCTCGGTGAGCCGCTGTCGCTGTGCGAGGAGGCCCCGGCCGGCGGGGCGTGGTGGCACTCGGCGGCCAGCCACCCGTCGCTGCCGCGCGGTGCCTTCGAGGTGGCAGGTGAGCCGCTCGGCTCGATGGAGCGGCTGCTCTTCGGCCCGGCCGACGAGCCGGACGGCCAGCTCAACCTCTTCGGCGGGCTGCGTCGGGCGATGGCCAAGTGCGGCTACCGCGACCTCAAGGAGTTCCAGAAGGTCGGCCTGGTCCTCGACCGCTGACCCGCCAGGCACGACGGCCGGCCGGCCCCGGTGTGGGCCGGCCGTCGCGGCCCGTCTCGCCGTCGGGGCCGCCGTTCGACCCCGCCGGCCGGTCCTGCCCGGGTCTGCCGTTCGGCCCTGCCGTGGGGCCGCCGACCCGCCCTGCCGTCGGTCCGTCGTTCGGCGCACACGGGGTCGGCCCGCTCGGTAGGCTGCGCGCACGGCGGGGCGGCGAACGGGGGACGAAGGTGGCCATGAGCCGGAACCGGCGCGGCCTCGCGCTGCTGGTGACCGTGGCGCTCGCCCTGGCCGGCTGCACTGCCGGCCCGAAACCCCGGGAGTCCCGGTCCGCCCCGACCCCCGGTGCGACCCCGAGCGTGACCCCCGGCCCGGCCGGCGTCGGCGACCCCTACTTCCCGACCGCCGGCAACAGCGGTTACGACGTCGAGCGGTACACCCTGAAGGTCCGCTACGACCCCGCCGGCGACGAGTTGCGCGGCACCACCACCGTGCGGGCCAGGGCCACCGCCGACCTGCCCCTGTTCCACCTCGACCTGGCCGGCCTGACGGTCCGTCGGGTCACCGTGGACGGCACCCCGGCCCGGCACGCCCGCGAGGGAGCCGAGCTGGTGGTCACTCCGGCCACGCCGGTCCGGTCCGGGGCGGCGTTCACCGTCGAGGTCGGCTACGACGGGCAGCCGGTGCCGCTGCCCAACGAGACGATCGGCGAGGGGGGCTGGCTGCACACCGCCGACGGGGCGATCGCGCTCGGCCAGCCCGAGTCGGCGAGCAGCTGGTTCCCGGTCAACGACCACCCTTCCGACAAGGCTGCCTACGACTTCGAGATCACCGTGCCCAAGGGGCTGGTCGCGGTCGCCAACGGGGTGCCGCAGGGGCAACGCCCGGCGGCGGGTGGCTGGACCACCTGGCGCTGGTCCGAGGCGACCCCGATGGCGAGTTACCTGAGCACGGTGGTGATCGGGAAGTACCGCACCAGCACCGGCGAACACCGGGGCCGGCCGGTGTTCAGCGCGGTCGCCGCCAGTCTGCCCCGGGGTGCCGCCGACGAGTCGATCGCCGGCACCCTGGCGGTCGCCGACTACCTGGAGACCGTCTTCGGGCCGTACCCGTTCGGGGCGTACGGCGGGGTGGTGGTCGACGAGCCCCGGATCAGGTACGCGTTGGAGACGCAGAGCCGGCCGGTCTACTCGGCCAACTTCTTCCGCACCGGCGAGAACACCGGGGTGGTCGCCCACGAGATCGCCCACCAGTGGTTCGGCGACAGCGTCTCGGTGGCCCGCTGGGAGGACATCTGGCTCAACGAGGGGCTCGCCACGTACGCCGAGTGGCTCTGGGCCGAACACCAGGGCCGGGAGACCGCACAGGCCGCCTTCGAGCAGCAGTACGCCGCGTCCGACGACCAGGTCTGGCGGGTGCCGCCGGCCGCGCCCGGGGTGACCAACCTGTTCAGCGAGTCGGTCTACCAGCGGGGCGGGATGACCGTGCACGCGTTGCGGGTGACGATCGGCGACGAGGCGTTCTTCCGGCTACTGAAGACCTGGGCGGCGGAGAAGCGCAACGGCAACGCCACCACCGTCGAGTTCGTGGCGACCGCCGAGCGGGTCAGCGGGCAGCAGCTCGACGACCTCTTCGTCACCTGGCTGTACGGCACCGAACGCCCCGCGACCCCCACCCGCCGCTGACCGGCTGCGGCCGGGTCGGCCCGCCCGACCCGCACCAGGTCAGTTCTTCACCCGCAGCTCGGGGTGGGCGTCGAGGTAGGTTTCGGCCTTGCCGGCCTTGAGCGCGGGCAGGAAGCCCTTGCCGACGCTGGTGAGCTGCTCACCCCGGTAGCTGCTGCCCTTGCCCACCCCGTCGCCGGGCAGCCCGACCAGGGTGATCCGGTCGGCGCTCATCCCACCCAGCGCGTACGCCAGGTCGACGATGCGCGGGCCGCCGGCATAGACCAGGGTGTCGCCGAGCGCCGCCACCACCTGGTCCACCCGGTCGGGTTCCCGGGCCAGGTTCTCGCTGAGGATCTTGGCGGCCAGCGCCCGGAGGAGTTGCTGCTGGTGCCGCTGCCGGGCGTAGTCGCCGCCGGTGATGTACCGCTGCCGGGCGTAGTCCAGCGCCTGCCAGCCGTTGAGGTGCCGCTCGCCCTTCTCGTAGACCATCTGCGGGCCGGTGTAGCCGCCCCCACCGGGGGCCGGGTCGCGGTACTTGCCGTCCGGTCGGCGATGCAGGGAGGGGACCCGCTGGTCGACGTAGAGGTCCACCCCGCCGAGGGTGTCGACCAGCCGGTCGAAGCCGTTGAAGGTGATCACCGCACCGGCGTCGAAGCGCAGCCCGGTGTACCCGGCGACGGTGCTGCGCAGCAGCTCGTACCCCTGGGCGGCGCTCGGGTTCTTGGGCTTGCCCGGCACCCGGCTGCCGTAGCTCATGGCATGGGTGAGCTTGGTCCGGCCGCCCTGGTAGCCCGACTTGGGGAACGCCGGGATGTCGACCACCAGGTCGCGGGGGAGCGAGAAGAGGTACGCCCGGTCCAGCCCGGCCGGCACGTGCAGGATCAGCACCGAGTCGCCGTGCGGTTCCCAGCCGGGCACGCTGACCCGGGTGTCCACCCCGACCAGCAGCAGGTTGAGCGGGCCGGTGATGGCCGCGCCGGGGGGCGGGGTCGGGCTGGGGGTGGGGCTCGGTGTGGGGCTGGCGGTCGTGGCGACCGGCCCCGCCGTACGCCGTGGCCCGTCGTCGCGGACCTGCCGGGTCACCACCAGGGCGACCACCGCCACCAGTACGACACCGACCAGGGCGGCCAGCCCCCACACCCATCGTGGGCGTCCCGTTCCGGTTTCCTGAGTCATCGCTCGCCACCCCCGTCTGCACAACGCGTCGACCGGCCCCCCGGGTTGCGGTCGGCGACGGTCAGCATGATCGCGCGAAATCCGGCACTGGCGCGATGGCTACCCGCCGGTAATGATGCGTTCATGCGGTACGACGTGCTCGTCATCGGCTCCGGCTTCGGCGGCAGCGTCACCGCGCTGCGGCTGGCCGAGAAGGGCTACACCGTCGGGGTGCTGGAGGCGGGCCGGCGGTTCGCCGACGACGAGTTCCCGCAGACCTCCTGGCGGCTGCGCCGGTTCCTCTGGGCACCCCGGCTCGGCTGCTACGGGCTGCAACGGCTCACCCTGCTCCGCCCGGCCGACCGGAAGCACGGCGGCGGTGTGCTGGTGCTCTCCGGCGCCGGGGTGGGCGGCGGCTCCCTGGTCTACGCGAACACCCTCTACCAGCCGCCGGACGCCTTCTACACCGACCCGCAGTGGCGCGACGTCACCGACTGGCGGGCCGAACTCGCCCCCCACTACGACCAGGCCGCCCGGATGCTCGGGGTCACCACGTACCCCCGGCACACCGGCGCGGACCGGGCGATGCGGGCGGTGGCCGAGCGGATGGGGGTGGGGCACACCTTCGGGCCCACCCCGGTGGGGGTGCACCTCGGCCACCCCGGTCGACGCGTGGCGGACCCGTACTTCGGCGGGGCCGGCCCGGAGCGCACCGGCTGCACGCACTGCGGTTCGTGCATGACCGGCTGCCGGCACGGTGCCAAGAACACCCTGGTCAAGAACTACCTGTGGCTGGCCGAACGGCTCGGCGCGCGGGTCCACCCGCTGACGACGGTCACCGCCGTCCAGCCGGCCGCCGACGGCGGCTACCGGGTGCACACCGTACGGACCGGCGCCTGGCTGCGCCGCCGTCGCCAGGTGTTCCGGGCCGACCAGGTGGTCTTCGCGGCCGGTGCGCTCGGCACCCAACGGCTGCTGCACGAGATGAAGCAGACCGGTGTGCTGCCCCGCCTGTCGGACCGCCTCGGCGAGCTGACCCGCACCAACTCGGAGGCGATCCTCGGCGCGTCGGTCGGCCGGCGGCAGGCCCGGCTGCGGGGGCTGGACTTCACCGACGGGGTGGCGATCACCAGCTCGTTCCACCCCGACCCGCAGACCCACGTCGAGCCGGTCCGCTACGGCCGGGGCGCCAACGCGATGGGGCTGCTCCAGTCGCTGCTGGTCGACGGTGGCCCGCACCGGCTCCGGCGTTGGCTGGTCGGCCTGGCCCGGCATCCGGGGCAGGCCGTCCGGATGCTCTCGGTGCGGCACTGGTCCGAGCGGACGGTCATCGCGTTGGTGATGCAGTCGGTCGACAACTCGCTGACCACCCGCTGGCGGCGGGGGTGGCTGGGCCAGCGGCGGCTGGTCTCCGGGCCGGGGCACGGCACCCCGAACCCGACCTGGATCCCGGCCGGCAACCGGGCCGCCCGACTGCTCGCCGAGGAGATCGGCGGCACCCCCGGCGGGGCGCTCACCGAACCGTTCGACATCCCGATGACCGCGCACATCCTCGGCGGTGCGGTGATCGGGGTCAGCCCGGCCGACGGGGTGATCGACCCGTGGCACCGGGTGCACGGCCATCCGGGACTGCACGTGGTCGACGGGGCAGCGGTCTCGGCGAACCTCGGGGTGAACCCGTCGCTGACGATCACCGCGCAGGCGGAGCGGGCCATGTCGTACTGGCCGAACAAGGGCGAACCGGACCCACGGCCGCCGCTCGGGTCGGCGTACACCCGGGTGGGTGTGGTGGCACCGCGGCACCCGGCGGTCCCGGCGGACGCCCCCGGCGCGCTGCGTCACGGGCCGCGCTGACCGGGTGCGGCACGCCCGGGGGCGGCCCGTGCCCGGGGCGGGTGTGACTGTCGGTAGGCTTTGCGCACATGAGCACGCCTCGCCCAGTCCTCGTGGTGGACTTCGGAGCCCAGTACGCCCAGCTCATCGCGCGCCGGGTGCGCGAGGCGAAGGTCTACTCGGAGATCGTCCCGCACTCCATGCCGGTCGTCGAGATGCTGGCGAAGGACCCGGCCGCGATCATCCTGTCCGGCGGCCCGTCCAGTGTCTACGCCCCGGACGCCCCGCAGATCGACGCCGGGCTGTTCGACGCGGGCGTGCCGGTCTTCGGCATCTGCTACGGCTTCCAGGCGATGGCCCAGGCGCTCGGCGGCACGGTCGCCCGGACCGGCAACCGGGAGTACGGCGGCACCCCGCTGCGTCCCCGGCTGCTCGACCCGGGTGTGCTGCTGCGGGACCTGCCGGCGGACCTGCCGGTCTGGATGAGCCACGGTGACGCGGTGACCGAGGCCCCCGCCGGGTTCACGGTGACCGCCGAGTCGGCCGGGGCCCCGGTCGCCGCCTTCGAGGACCTGGCCGGTCGGCGGGCCGGTGTGCAGTTCCACCCGGAGGTGGGGCACACCGCGCAGGGGCAGGAGATGCTCCGCCGCTTCCTCTACGACATCGCCGGCATCGCGCCAACCTGGACCCCGCAGAACATCATCGACGAGCAGGTGGCCCGGATCCGGGCCCAGGTCGGCGACAAGGAGGTCATCTGCGGCCTGTCCGGCGGGGTGGACTCGGCGGTCGCCGCCGCGCTGGTCCACGAGGCGGTGGGGGACCAGCTCACCTGCGTCTTCGTCGACCACGGCCTGCTGCGCGCCGGTGAGGCCGAGCAGGTGGAGAAGGACTACGTGGCGGCCACCGGCATCAAGCTGAAGGTGGTCGACGCGGCCGACCGGTTCCTCGGCGCGTTGGCCGGGGTGACCGACCCGGAGCAGAAGCGGAAGATCATCGGCCGGGAGTTCATCCGGGTCTTCGAGGCCGCCGCCCGGGAGATCGCCGCCCACGGCGACGTCGAGTTCCTGGTGCAGGGCACCCTCTACCCGGACGTGGTCGAGTCCGGTGGCGGCACCGGCACCGCCAACATCAAGAGCCACCACAACGTCGGCGGCCTGCCGGAGGATCTGAAGTTCGCCCTGGTCGAGCCGCTGCGCACGCTGTTCAAGGACGAGGTCCGGGCGCTCGGGCTCCAGCTGGGTCTGCCCGAGGCGATGGTGTGGCGGCACCCGTTCCCGGGGCCGGGGCTGGCCATCCGGATCATCGGCGCGGTCGACCGCGAGCGCCTCGACCTGCTGCGCCACGCCGACCTGATCGCCCGGGAGGAGCTGACGGCCGCCGGCCTGGACCGGGGTGTCTGGCAGTTCCCGGTGGTGCTCCTGGCCGACGTGCGCAGCGTCGGGGTGCAGGGTGACGGGCGCAGCTACGGGCATCCCGTGGTGCTGCGCCCGGTCTCCAGCGAGGACGCGATGACCGCCGACTGGTCCCGGCTGCCCTACGAGGTGGTGGCCCGGATCTCCACCCGGATCACCAACGAGGTCGCCGAGGTCAACCGGGTGGTCCTGGACGTGACCAGCAAGCCGCCGGGCACCATCGAGTGGGAGTGAGCCGGGCTCAGCCGGCCGTCGGCGGGGTCGTCGGCGGCTGCGGCCCGACCGCCGGCCCGCCCGGCTGAGGCCCGGCGGTCGGACCGTCCCGCTGCGGCCAGGTGGTCGGCCCGCCCGGCTGGGGTCCGGTGGTCGGGGCCGTCGGCTGCGGCCAGGTGGTCGCAGCCGTCGTCGCCGGCTGCGCCGCCGGGTCCGTCGGGTGCGGCCAGGCCGGTGCGCCGGCCGGCTCCTCGGGCATCAGGAACCACATGACCGGGTACGCCAGCGCGGCCAGACCGCCGGTGACCAGGGTCGCCACCGCGAACAACACCCGGACCAGGGTGGGGTCGACGGCGAAGTAGCGGCCGAGACCGCTGGCGACGCCGGCCACCATCCGGTCGGTGGTCGGCCGGCGGAGCTGCTTGTACGGGGCGTGAGGGGTGCTCGTCGAAGTCATGTCTCCACGGTCCGCGCCGACCACCCCGACGACCTCGGTGACTGCCCCGATCCCTACCCTGATCGATCCCCGAGAGGCCAGCCCTGAGTCAGGAATCCGACTCTTTTCCGCACTGGTAACGCGACCCGGGGAGAATTTGGCCCCGTGACCACCTTGCTGGAGCCGCTCCGCAGGATCGCGGCATATGCAGTCTGTGCTGATTCAGTCGGCCGAGTGTTACTGGTCCGCGCATCGGAGCGCTCCGGCACCCCCGGCGTATGGTCCCTGCCCGGCGGGGCGGTCGACCACGGCGAGGACCCGAACCACACCGTCGTCCGGGAGACCGCCGCCGAGACCGGTCTCTCGGTCGCCGTCGCCGGCCTGGCGGACGTGCTGGCCGACATGCGCGCGCTGCCCGAGCGCCGCATCACCATCCACACCGACCGCCTGATCTACCAGGTGTCGGTGCGCGGCGGCACCCTCACCGACCGGGTCGACCGCTCCACCGACCTGGCCCGTTGGTACACCCTCGACGAGGCACGGGAGCTGCCGCTGCGGGCCTTCACCGCCCGTGCCCTCGGGCTGCCGGCGTCCTCCGCCGACGTGGTCCCCGACGAGGCCCCCGAGTTCCCCTCCTTCTACGCCGTCCCCGGCCCGGACGGGCTGCACCGGGCGCAGCGCTTCGCCGCGTACGCGGTGGCCACCGACCCGGCGGGTCGGGTGCTGCTCACCCGGGTCTCCGACGGCTACCCGGGCGCGGGCTGCTGGCACCTGCCCGGCGGCGGCACCGACTACGGCGAGCAGCCGGGCGCGGCGCTGATCCGGGAACTGGTCGAGGAGACCGGGCAGACGGGGCGACTGGTCGAGCTGCTCGGGGTGGCCAGCCACCGCGACGCCGCCTCGCTCGGCCCGGAGGGCTACCCGATCGACTGGCACGGCGTGCGGGCCTTCTACCGGGTGATGGTCGACCAGCCCGCCCCGCCCACCGTCACCGACGTGGGCGGCTCCACCTGCGAGGCCCGCTGGTTCGGCCGCGAGGAGTTGGGCGCCCTGCCCACCGACCGGCTCACCGAGGTCACCGCCGAGGCGGTCCAGGCCGCCCGCCTCACCGCCTGACCGGCTGCGCCCGTCGCACCGGCCGGACAGGCCGGTGCGACGGCACCCACCCCGCTCGGGCGACCGCTAGCCTCATGATCGACGGGGCGGAACGCGGGCGGGGGAGTACACGTGCAGGAGCGACGACGGATCGCGGCGTACGGCTGGTGTGCGGACGACACCGGCCGGGTGCTGCTGGTGCGCGGGGCCGCAGCCGATCCGGCACCGGGGCTCTGGCGGCTGCCCGGTGGGGGTGTGGCGCACGCGGAGCATCCGGCCGACACGGTGGTCCGCCGGTTCACCGGGGAGACCGGGCTGGGCGTCGCCGTCGGCGGGTTGCGCGCCGCCGTCGCCGATCTGTCCACCCGCCGCCTCGGCGCGGTCGAGGTGCCGGTGCACACCGACCGGTTGGTGTTCCACGTCACGGTCCTCGATGGTCAGCCGTCGCACGGTGACCAAACGACCGCCGACGGTCCCGCCGAACTGGCCTGGTGCACTCCGCAGCAGGCCGCCACGCTGCCGCTGATGCCGTTCACCGCCGAACTGTTCGGCCTGCCCGCCCGGCCCGCCGCCGGACCGCCTGGACCGCCTGGACCGCCACCACCTCCGCCCGCCGCCGGACCGCCGACCGGGCCAGCCCCGTCGGATTCACCGGCCGGGTCGGAGTCGGCGGAAGAGGCGGGGTCGGCGGAAGTAACGTCCGCCGGGGTGGAGCCCACTGCTGACCGACGGCAGCGGTTCGCCGCGTACGGGCTGGTCACCGACCCCGACGGACGGGTGCTGCTCACGATGATCGCGCCCGGCTATCCGGGTGCCGGTCTGTGGCACCTGCCCGGTGGCGGCACCGATCACGGTGAGCAACCGGTTGACGGTCTGTTACGGGAGTTGGTGGAGGAGTCGGGTCAGCGGGGCCGGATCGACCGGCTGATGCTGGCCGACAATCTGCACAATCCGGTCGCGCTGGGCCCGGAAGGGCGTCCGTTGGACTGGCACGGGGTGCGGGTGATCTATCGGGTGCTGGTCGACGAGCCCACCGATCCAGTGGTCACCGAGGCGGCCGGCGGATCGACGCAGGCTGCCGCCTGGTTCACGTCTGCCCAGCTCAGCGGCCTGGCGATGACCGACGTCGCGGAGTTGGCCACCGGGCGGACGGTCGGATGACGGTCGCTCGACGAGCCGACTGTGGGGTGCTCCGGTAAAGTCGGCACTGCGGTTGGCGAAGAAAACGGGCGATGAAGCCCGAGATGGGAATAAGCGAGCGGTTTGCGCGGTTAAGAGTAGTTACCAGTACCGCCGGCAGCTATCGCCAACCACCACGCCGCTGTGCAATGGTGTACTCCGCTCGAACGGCTGCCGGGCCAAGAGCGGTCCGGCACGAGACAGCCGGACACCCGCCCACACGGGCGGCCAGCCGATCCGGTGATGGAGGAAAACGTGCCGAGAGCCCCATGGCGCCGGCGTCGTACGACTGACAGTCCGCGCCCCGCAGGGCGTCGCTGGGCGGGCCGGTTGCGCCGCAGCAGCACATTCGCCCGCCAGGTGCTGCTGGTCCGGGTGGGTCGCCGGGATGGCGACCAGCTCAACGGCACCGACCTGGTTCTTCCCGAGCACCGCGTCGACCGGCAGCGTCGCCGTTACGGTTTCGACCGTCGCGGGGTCACCCTCGACCGTACCGAGATCGCGGCGGTCGCCCCGGTCAGCCCGGCCCTCAGCCCCGCCGCGCCGGTCGACGAGTCGCCCGCGATGGCGATCCCGCTGCTCCCCGGCGCGCGTACCCCCGCCCGCCGGATGAAGTTCGCGCTGGTCAACGCCTGCACCCTGGCCAGCCTGGTGCTCGGCATCAACGCCATCTTCGTCGCCATGAACGGCCAGACCCGGATCGCAGCACTCCTGCTGATCGCCTGCGTCATCTTCGACGGCCTCGACGGCGCGCTCGCCCGCAAGTTCGGCGTGGCCAGCCCGTTCGGTGCCCAGATGGACTCGCTGGCCGACATGTGCTCGTTCGGCCTCGCCGCCCCGGTGGTGGTCTACGCCGCACTGGCCGGATCGGCCCCCACCGCCGCCGCGGCGGTCGCGGCCGCCCTCGTCGCGTCCTGCGCCGCGATCCGGCTCGCCCGGTTCAACGTCTCGCCCAAGGACGGCCGGTTCTTCTGCGGTGTGCCCACCACGATGGCGGCGGCGGTGCTCGCCCTCACCGTGGCCATCGGGCTGCCGCTGCCGGCGAGCGTGCAGATCGGCGGGGTGGCGCTGCTGGCCTTCGCGATGGTCTCCAGCTTCCCGTACGCCAAGCTGGCCCGGCTGGTGAAACTGCCGCCGTGGCTGTGGCTGGCCCCGGCCGTCGGCGCGCTTGTCGACATCCGGCTCACCTTCGCCCTCGTGGTGGTGGGCTACCTGGTCAGCGGTCCGCTGCTCTGGCTGCACCAGCGCCGCACCGCCTGACCCGTCCGCAGCTACACGACAGGGGCGCCGCGACCGCGGCGCCCCTGTTCGCGTTCGTGTCGACTCAGCTCCAGCGGGCGATGACCGAGGAACCGCCGACCACCTTGTCGCCGGGGCCGACCAGCGGGGTGGCGGCGTCGGCCGGCAGGTAGACGTCGGTACGGGAGCCGAAACGGATCAGCCCGAACCGCTCCCCCCGGGCCAGCAGCGCCCCCACCGGTGCCCGCTGCACGATCCGGCGGGCGATCAGCCCGGTCCGCTGCGCCACCACCACCGTGCCGTGCGCGGTGTCCAGCACCGTGTAGGCGGCGACGTTGTGCTCGGCGTCCGGCTTCATGGCGTTGACGAAGCCGCCGTCGGCGACGAAGTAGTCGACCACCTTGCCCGCCACGGGGGAGCGGTTGACGTGCACGTCCAGCACCGACAGGAAGACCGCGATCCGCAGCCACTCACCGTCGCCGAACCGTTCGTCGTGCAGCCGCTGCACCGACAGCACCTGACCGTCGGCGGCGGCGACCACCGCGGACGGGTCCTCCGGCACGTCCCGCTGCGGGTCCCGGAAGAACGCGGCCACCGGGGCGGCGGCCAGTGCCGGCACCAGCCACAGCTTCGACTTCGGCCGGACGACCCGGGCGACGGCGGCCAGGCCGAGCGCGATGCCGGCCGCGGTGACCCCGTTCGAGTCGATGTGCATGCCCCGGGTCAGCGGCACGCTCGACGGCCGGTACGCCGGGGCCAGTTGGGCGGCCGAGGCGGCGGCGGCCGGGGTGAACCGCAGGTGGTGCACCCGTACCGGCGGGGAGTTACGCAGCACCAGGTCGGTGCGGACGCCGTGCAGCACCCCGATCCGGTCCAGTTCGGCGGCGGCCCCGTCGGTGCGGAACACCGGTGCGGCGACGCTGAGCACCGCGCCGTCGGTCAGGTACTTGGTGAGCCCGTCGACGACGTCGCGGGTCTCCTCGTCGGTGCCGGTGAACGGCTCGGCGGCGATGACCAGCTCGGCGGCGTCCGCCTCGGCGAGGGAGTCGACCACCCGGACCCGGTCGGCGACCCAGCGGCCCTGGACCGTCACGTGCTCACGCAGCGTGGCGGCGTCGGTCGTCGCGGCCGGCACGACGGTCAACGTGTCGCCCGGCAGCAGCGCGTCGATCGCCTCGGCGAGGGCCGCGGCCCCGGGGGCCGCACCCACCAGCAGGGCTGCCTTCGGGTCGTTGCGTCGGGCGAGTTCGGCGACGAGGGTACGGGCGGCACGCTCGCCGATGCGGACCGGACCGGATGGACCGGAGGGGCGCACGGCGGGGAACTGGGTCATGTCGGGCGGACTCCTGACGGGTAGAGACGGACGTCGCGGCGGGACCGCCTCGGACGCCCGGACGAGGCGCATCCGGGCCGGTGCCGGGGCACCTGGTGCGCAGGCACCGGCGGAGCCCGACGACGTGGCGCGTGCCGGCGGAGGCGGGATCTCCCCGGCCAGCATACGAGCCGTCGGACGCCGCCCGCACCGGTGCGGTCAGCTGGGCGCCCCGGGTGGGCCGGTGACCGGGGGGTCCACCAGGTCGCCGGACGGCCGCCGAGAAGCGTCCTGGTCGTCGGACCGGGCCGCCGGTTCGTGCTCGGGTCGGTGGTCCGAGCCGTGCTGTCGGCCCGGCTCGCCGTCGGCCGGCGGGACCAGGCGGTCCGGGGTGCGGGCCGAGCGCACCGCCCCGACCAGCCCGAGCACTCCGATGAGCACCAGCGCGCCGGCCAGGAACCAGCCCACCGCGGGCAGGGCCAGCCCGAGGATCTGGGCGAGCAGCCACCAGAGGGAGAGCCCGACGAAGAGCAGCCCGAAGACGAACGACACCAGATCGGTGCGATGGCCCTTCACCGGATCACCTCCAGATTGCCCGCGTTGACGTGGACGGTGAGCCGCAGCGTGCCGCCGCCGGCCCCGTCCAGCCCCAGATCGGTGACCTGGCGTCCCTGCCCGTCCAACCCGGAGCTGCTCTTCCCGAAGACGGTGGCCTCCCCGGCCTTGACGTTCGTCACGGCCGTGACGTCCACGTTCGGCGGCACCACGATGGTGGCCTCCCCGAAGTTGACCACCACGGTCAGGTCGGTGTCCCGCTTGTCGAAGTCCACCGCACGCAGGTCCAGGGTCGCGTCACCGAAGCTGTTCTCGTAGCGGTCGGCCAGCTCCTGGTAACTGGTCGGGGCCCAGGTGACCGCCCCGTCGACACCCCGAACCCGGTCGTAGGACTCGGCGACCGTGGCGACACCGAGAGCGGCGGCGGCGACCAGGCCGAGGGCGATCAGCCAGCGGGCCCGGCCGAACCAGGTGCCGACCAGCAGCCCGAACCCGATGGTGGCGAGCACCGCCGCGAAGTAGCCGGCGGCGCCGATCGGGAAGACGTCCAGCAGGTCCAGGATGGCGACCACGCCGAGGGCCAGGAAGATCAGCGAGAAGGTCGCGGCACCCAGCGCCGACCGTTCCTTCGGTTTCTTCGGCGGTTTGACCCGGGGTGCGGGCGGCGGCGGTGGGGGAGGGCCCCCGGCGTACGGGCCGTGGGGCGCGAACGGCGGCCGGTAGCCCGTACCGGTGGGTGGGACGGTCACCGGCGCGGTGGCGGGCACACCGGTCAGCGGTGGCCGGGGCGGCCAGGCCGGTGCCTCCGCCCGGGTCGCCGCCAGCTCCATCGGCGCGGCCGGTGGCCAGGCCGGAAGCGGTGCGGTACGGGTCTGCGCCGGCCAGCCGGCCGGTTCGCCGGTGCGGGCCGCCGGCCACCCCGCGGGTTGCCCGCCACGATCCGACGGGAACGGGGATGCCGGCGGGGCGGGCGCCACCGGGGCGAAGGGGGCCGGCCAGCCGACCGGGGGGACCGGTCCGGGCGGGGCGGCCGGGCCGGGCTGTGGACCGGCGGCGGCCGGCACGCCGGGGCGGCTCTCCCGGTTGAGCAGCAGCGCACCACCGATGAGGATGGCCGCGCCCAGCAGCACCGCCCGGAACGCGTCGGTGACGATGTAACCGAAGCCCACCGCGACCGTGATGGTCAGCAGGATCACGGTGATCGGGGACATGCTCGACCGGCCCCGACCCAGCATCGACTCCAGCGGCGAGGCGCTGTCCCCCTCACCCGGGATGATCAGCCAGGCGGCCACGTAGACCAGGATGCCGACCCCGCCGAAGAACCCGAGCACCGCGAGGAGCACCCGCCACAGCACCGGGTCGGTGTTGGTGGCCCGGCCGATGGCCGCGCAGACCCCGGCCAGGTAGCGGCCGTCACGGGGCCGGACCAGGCCGTACCGTGAGGTGAAGCTGGCACCTCCGGACGGCGGGGGATACCCCCCGGGCGGGTTCGGCGCGTCGTCGCCCCCCGTGGGCGACGTGGGCGCCGGGGGCGGCCCGGCGGCGGAGCCGGGCGGCGGCATACCACCCGGTGCGGCCACCTGAGGGTACGGCGGCGGGGCAGGGTCCTCGGTCATGACTCGATCCTGCGGCGTCGCCGGGCCGAGTCGCCTCCGGAACCGACCCTGACCCCACCCTGAGATCCCGGTGGGCGGATGTCCGGGGCGTCCCCGTGGTCGGCACCGTCTCCCCCGTGTGACGATCGGAGCGGCACCGCACTCCGGGGTGTCCGTCCGCCACCCACCGTGACCTGGGAGCCTCCGATCAGCGTCGTGACCCCGCCGCCGCGCCTCTACCGGGCGCCCGAGCACCGGCTGGCCGCCGGTGTGGCCGCCGGCATCGCCGACCATCTCGGCATCTCGGTGCTGCGGGTACGCGTCGCCTTCATGGTGCTGCTCGGGCTCAGCGGACTGGGGCTGCTGCTGTACGCGGCGTTCTGGGCGGTGGTGCCGCTGCGGCCGGGTGACACCGCGACCCCGCCCCGGCGGGACCCCGGGCAGTTGCTGCCGTTCGTGGCGATCGGCCTCGGTGTGCTGCTGGTCCAGGTGCTGGTCTTCGACTCGGTCGGCGCGGCGGGCACCGCCGGTTGGCTGGTGGCGATCATCGCGGTCGGTGCCGGGGTGATCTGGCACCAGTCCGCGCCGGAGCGCCGCCGGCAGTGGAGCGGGTCGATGCCGGTGCCGTGGCTCGGCGCGGTGGTGGAGGAGAGCGACCGGCGGGCCTTCGTGCTCCGCTTCGCCGGGGGCGCGGTACTGGTCGCCGTGGGCATCATCGGTGTGGCGGCGGTCTACTCGCCGGTGCAGAACCTCGACGCGGTGGTCAACGGGGTGATCTTCGCGTTGGTCGGGCTGGTCGGCGTCGGGGTGGTGGCCGCCCCGGTGCTGTGGCGTACGTGGAACCAGCTCCGCTCGGAGCGGGAGGGGCGCATCCGCGAGCAGGAGCGTGCCGAACTGGCCGCCATGGTGCACGACCAGGTGCTGCACACCCTGGCCCTGATCCAGCGCAACGCCAGCGACGTCAAGACGGTGCAGCGGCTCGCCCGGGGCCAGGAGCGGTCGTTGCGCAACTGGCTCTACAAGCCGACCGCCTCGCCGACCGAACGGTTCGCGGCAGCGCTCGAACAGGCCGCCGCCGAGGTGGAGGACACCTTCGCGATCACCGTCGAGGCGGTGGTGGTGGGTGACCGGGAGACCGACGAACGGGTCGGGGCGCTGGTGGCGGCGGCCCGGGAGGCGCTGGTCAACGCGGCCCGCCATGCCGGGGTGCAGACGGTGTCGCTCTACGCCGAGGTCGAGCCGGAGCAGGTGAGCGTCTTCGTCCGGGACCGGGGCAAGGGATTCGACCCGGATACGGTGGAGGATCACCGGCACGGCGTCCGAGGGTCGATCATCGGGCGGATGAAGCGGCACGGTGGCCGGGCGGAGATCCGTTCCGAGCCCGGGGAGGGGACGGAGGTCCGGTTGATGCTGCCGATCACCGGCACCGGCTCCACGGCGGAAAGGGACAGCTGAGATGGCGGAGCAGTCGATGGAACCGGGTTCGGACGCCCCGACCCGGGTGGAGCGTTTGCGGGTCTTCCTGGTCGACGACCACGCCATGTTCCGGGCCGGGGTCCGGGCCGAGCTGGGCGCACACGTCGAGGTGGTCGGGGAGGCGAGCACGGTGGCCGAGGCGGTCGCCCGGATCGCCGCGACCGGGCCGGAAGTGGTGCTGCTCGACGTGCACATGCCCGACGGTGGGGGTCGGGCGGTGCTGGAGGCGATGCGCCGTAGCCACCCGCAGGTGAAGTTCCTGGCGCTGAGCGTGTCCGACGCCGCCGAGGACGTGATCGGGCTGATCCGGGCGGGTGCCCGGGGCTACGTGACCAAGACCATCTCCCCGGACGAGCTGACCGACGCGATCCGCCGGGTGGCCGACGGGGACGCCGTGTTCAGCCCCCGGCTGGCCGGGTTCGTGCTGGACGCCTTCGCGGCCCGGCCGGACGCCCCGGTCGCCGACCCCGAGCTGGACCAGCTCACCAACCGCGAGCGCGAGGTGCTGCGCCTACTCGCCCGGGGGTACGCGTACAAGGAGATCGCCAAGGAGCTGTTCATCTCGATCAAGACGGTCGAGACGCACGTGTCGAACGTGCTGCGCAAGCTCCAGATGTCCAACCGGTACGAGTTGTCCCGCTGGGCGGCGGACCGACGACTCGTCTGAGACCTCCCATTCCGGGAGCATCGCCCCAGGGCTGACAAGAGATCAATTCGTGTCGCATAATGCCCCGTCGCCTTCGCGCGTGCGGGTGGTGTCACGACCCCGCCCGGGGGCGACGCACACCGGCCCGCCGGGAGCGGGCCCACCCCTGGGGAGAGGTGCACGGAACTGATGTTCGGACAACGAGGACGACGCTGGGCGGGTATCGCCACGGCGCTCGTCACCGGTGGCGCGCTGGTGCTCGCCGCAGCCGGTCCGGCCGCCGCCGAGCCGGCGACGAAGGGCGTGGCGCGGGCGGTGCCGGGTACCGGCGTCACGCTGAAGCTGGACGGTCGGGCGCAGAAGACCTCGGCGCTGGCCCTGGAGTTGAAGGACGGCACCGTGCCGGTCTTCTGCATCGACTTCCACACCCCGGTGGCCCGTGACGGCGAGTACGCCGAGGGCACCTGGGGCGAGTCGGAGGTGAAGAACCTCGGTCGGGTGCAGTGGGTGCTCACCCACGGCTACCCCAACGCCGACCGGGCGAAGCTGCTCGCCGCCGCCGGGGCCACCCTGCCCGCCGGGCTGCCCGACTCCCGGCGTGACACGCTGCTCTACTTCGGCACCCAGACGGCCGTCTGGCACTTCAGTGACGGCATCACCCTGGGCGACTGGGAGCGGGGGCTGACCGCCGCCGCCGAGTACGACGTGATCCGCCGGGTACACGACTACCTGGTGCGCAACGCCACCGACCAGCCGGAGCCGAAGGCCGAGCTGAGCCTGGACCCGGCGTCGGCCACCGCGACCACCGGCGGGCGGGCCGGGCCGTTCACGGTGCACGGGCCGGCGGGGGAGATCGCGCTGAAGGTCGAGGGTGGCCGTGCCGTCGACGCCGAGGGGCGTCCGGTCGGTACGACCACCAACGGTGGCCGGTTCTGGCTGACCGCAACCGCCGCCGGTCGGGTCACCGTGACGGTCTCCGCGCCGGACTCGGTCTCCTTCGGTCGGGTCTTCCTCTTCTCCGGCGGCAAGAACGCCAAGCAGAAGCTGATCCTGGGTGGCAGCACCGGCACCTCGGTGAACGCCGACGCGGCAGCGAGTTTCGCCGCCGCCCCCGCCTCTCCGTCGCCGTCGGCCACCCCGTCCGGGTCGCCGTCGCCGTCGCCGTCCCCCTCGGCCGGGTCGCCGTCGCCGTCGGCCACCCCGGTCGAGTCCTCGTCGCCGGCCAGCCCGGCACCGTCGACCTCGCCCGCCAGCAACGGTGGCGGGCTGCCGTTGACCGGTTCGCCGGTCGCGCTGGCCGCCCTGGCGGGGCTGGCGTTGCTGGCCTTCGGCGCGGTGGCCGTGCTGCTGGTCCGTCGTCGCAAGGTCCACTTCACCGTCTGACGTACGGCTCCCTGCGGCCCCGGCACCCGACGGTGCCGGGGCCGGCTGTTTCACCGGTCACCCCTGCGGGGGCTCCGAGACCCGGTGGCGTGGGGGCGGTGTGGCGGAGGGCCGGTCGTCGGCGGGGTGGGGCGTCGCGGCGGCCGGCAGTCAGCTGCGGTGCAGGTGTGTCGACTGTCTTCGGCCGGCTGGCTGGGACTGTGCTCCGGCTGGCCGAAGCCGCCCTCAGCCGGACGGGCAGAATGCGGTGACGCCCGGTGGAGGTCGGAGCACGCCAACCGGACGGCGGTAAAGCTCACACTGCTGACCCGGGGGTCACCACCCGGTCGAGCGGACTTGCTGTCTTTCCTGCTCAGAGCGGTACGACCAGGGCATCTCATGATCTTTTCTCAAGTATCGGCAACACGGCAGGCAACTAACGGCTTGATAACGGCACCTTCACGTAATGGGCCGGTGGGTGTCACAGTGGCAGCACCTCACCCCTGATGTGAGGCACCCGTGTGTCCCGGCCGACCACGTCGCCGCTGCCTCCGGCACGGATCGTGGTCGTCGAGCCTGCCCGGGAGCCGAGTACGGGGGTGTGGTGGCCCGGCGGATCGGTACCCCTGGGGTGTCCCGATTTCTCTGCGGTAACCGGTGATCTGCAACACATGATCGCCGTGCGGTGTCACCCCCCAACGTGCGTGAAACCCACGACGGAACCAGGTTAGAAAGAGGAGGCCCCTCGGAATGAGAGTCTCGAAGCGGGCGAGCGGCGCCATTGCGATGGGTGCGGCGTTCGCGCTCATCGCGTCCGGCTGCTCCAGCGGTAACGACGACGAAGGCAGCAGCGGCGCCAGCAGCTCGGACGGGGCCATCGTCGTCGACGGCACCGAGCCGGAGAACCCCCTGGTTCCGGCGAACACCACCGAGACCGGTGGCGGCAAGATCATCGACTGGCTCTGGACCGGTCTGGTCGAGTACCCCAACAACGGTGGTGCGCCGCAGAACGCGCTGGCCGAGTCGATCGAGACGACCGACTCCAAGGTCTACAAGATCAAGATCAAGCAGAACACGAAGTTCCACGACGGCACCGTCGTCAAGGCCAAGAACTTCGTGGACGCCTGGAACTGGGGCGCGTACTCGCCGAACGGCGCGCAGAACGCCAGCTTCTTCGCCGACATCGCCGGCTTCGAGGACGTCAACACCTCCGACCCGGACGGTGACGGCCCGAAGAAGGCGCCCGAGCCCAAGGCCAAGGAGATGTCCGGCCTCAAGGTCGTCGACGACTGGAACTTCGAGGTCACGCTCGCCGCGCCGACCGCCGTGTTCCCGACCAAGCTCGGCTACAGCACCTTCATGCCGCTGCCGGACGCCTTCTTCTCGCAGGGCGCCGAGGCATTCGGCAAGAAGCCGATCGGCAACGGCCCGGTCAGCTTCGTCTCGTGGGAGAACAACGTCGCGATCAAGCTGACGCGGTTCGACGACTACAACCTGCGCGACAAGATGAAGATCAAGGACGTCAACGTCAAGATCTACCAGGACGACACGGCGGCCTACAACGACCTGGTCTCCAACAACCTGGACTTCCAGCAGCAGGTTCCGGTCTCCTCGCTGGCCGGCGACAAGTGGAAAGCCGACCTGGCCGACCGGGCGATCCCGTCGACCACGCCGTCCACCGGCATCATCGCGTTCCCGATCTACGACAAGCGCTTCCAGAACCCGAAGCTGCGCAAGGCGATCTCGCTGTCGGTCAACCGGCAGGAGATCACCGACAAGATCTTCTTCGGTAACCGCAAGCCGGCCGACAGCTGGGCCAACCCGCTGACCCCGGGTGCCAAGCCGGGCAACTGCACCGCCTGCCAGTTCAAGCCGGACGAGGCCAAGCAGCTCCTGAGCGAGGCCGGTGGCTTCACCGGGCAGCTGAAGATGTACTACAACGCCGACGCCAGCCACAAGGACTGGATGGAGGCCGTCGCCGGGCAGATCAAGAACACCCTGGGTATCGACGCGGTCGCCGTCGGTGTGCCGACCTTCGCGGTCTTCCGGCAGAACATCAACGCCCACAAGATGGACGGCGCCTACCGTGCCGGCTGGCAGCAGGACTACCCGGACGTGGAGAACTGGATCAACCCGCTCTACGTGACCGGTGGCTCCTCGAACGACGGTCTCTACAGCAACCCCGAGGTGGACGCCCTGTCCAAGCAGGCCAGCTCCGCCCCGAGCCTGGAGGCCTCGCACGAGCTGTTCGCCAAGGCGGTCGAGAAGATCGACCAGGACGTTCCGTCGATGCCGATCTACTTCGGTGGCCAGCAGTCCGGTCACTCCGAGAAGATCAAGAAGATGGAGCTGACCAACGTCGGCGAGCTCGACATCACCTCCGTCGAGCTCTGATCCGTTCGATCTGACCCCGGGTCGGGCTCGCCTACCGGTGAGCCCGACCCGGGGCCGTTCCGCGAGTGCGTGCACCCCACCCCTCGCCACGTTGTCGCCACCCGTGTCGGCCGCACCCCCGCCCCCGGCACACCCCTTGTCAGGAGGACCACCCCATGGGCCGTTATCTGGTGAGACGGCTGCTCCAACTCGTCCCGGTCTTCATCGGGACGACGCTGATGATCTACCTGCTGGTGTGGAAGGTCCCCGGGGACCCGTTCGCCGGCAAGTGCGGTGACCGTGGCTGCCCGGACAACTACCGGGCCATGATGACCGAGAAGTTCCAGCTGGATCAGCCCTGGTTCGTGCAGTACGCCACCTACATGAAGAACCTCCTGCAAGGCGACTTCGGGACCACCTGGTCGGGGCGCGACGTCGGCGAGATCATCGCCACCGCGTACCCGAACACCCTCAAGCTGGCCCTGGTGGCCCTGGTCATCGAGGGTGTCATCGGTCTCACCGCCGGTGTGCTCACCGGCCTGCGCCGCAATGGCTTCCTGGACAACCTGGTCCTCGTCTCCACGCTCTTCCTGATCGCGCTGCCGGTCTTCGTGGTCGGCTTCGTGCTCCAGTGGTTCTTCGGTGTGAAGCTCGGCATCGTCAAGCCGACCGTCTCCAACGAGATGCGGATCACCGAACTGCTCCTACCGGGCTTCGTGCTGGGTAGCGCGTCGATGGCGTACATCGCCCGGGTGTCACGCACCAGCATCGCGGAGAACCGCCGGGCCGACTACGTGCGTACCGCGATCGCCAAGGGGCTGCCGATGCGCCGGGTGGTCGGTATCCACCTGCTGCGCAACTCGCTGATCCCGGTGGTGACCCTGCTCGGCACCGACCTCGGCGCCCTGATGGGTGGCGCGATCATCACCGAGGGCATCTTCGGCATCAACGGCATCGGCCGCACCGTGCTGCGGGCGATCGTCACCAAGGAGAGCGCTACCGTTGTCTCCATCGTGGTCGTGCTGGTACTCGTCTACCTGGTGATGAATTTGCTGGTGGACCTGCTCTACGCCGCACTTGACCCGAGGATCCGCTATGAGTGAGCGCAGCAGCGAACGAATCGTCATTGCAGTGTGCGCGGGCAACCAGGCCGGCGCCGAGCGCAGCGAGGTGCAGGCATGAGCGACCCGAGTGCCGCTTCGATCGTGAGCACGCCCCGTCCCGAGCAGTTGACCGAGGCAAGCTCCCCGGCCCCCGTCGGCCCGGCGGGCAAGAAGGAGAAGCCGCGCAGCCTGCTCGGCGACGCCTGGATCGACCTGCGCCGCAAGCCGCTGTTCTGGATCTCCGCCATCTTCATCGTGCTCTTCGTGGTGATGTCGGCCTTCCCGTCGCTGTTCACCTCCGGTGACCCGGACGCCACCGCGCTCTCCCGCAGCCGGCTCGAGCCCTCCGGCGACGCGTGGTTCGGCTACGACGTGCTCGGGCGGGACGTCTACGCCCGGGTGATCTACGGCGCCAACGCCTCGATCGTGGTCTCGCTGCTCTCCACGATCGGCACACTGCTGATCGGCGGGGCGGTCGGCATCATCGCGGGCTACAAGGGCGGCTGGGTCGACGGCCTGCTCTCCCGGATCACCGACATCTTCTTCGGCCTGCCGTTCGTGCTCGGCGCGATCGTCATCCTCACCACGTTCAACGGCGCCGGCGCCAACAACGGCGAGTGGGAGATCAAGTTCCTGGTGATCGGCTCGCTGGTGCTGCTGAGCTGGCCGGTGGTGATGCGGCTGATGCGTTCCTCGGTGCTCGCCACCAAGGAGGCCGACTACATCGTGGCGGCCCGCGCGATGGGTGCCAGCACCGGCCGGATCATCTTCAAGCACCTGCTGCCGAACTGCCTGGCGCCACTGCTGGTCTACGGGACGATCATGATCGGTTCCTTCATCGGCGCCGAGGCCACCCTGTCCTTCCTGGGTATCGGCCTGCAGAGCCCGGTGGTCTCCTGGGGCATCATGATCAATGAAGCGCAGAACTACCTCCGGGTCTCGCCCTTCCTGCTCTTCTTCCCCTCCGCGTTCCTCGTCACCGCCGTGCTGAGCTTCGTCATGCTCGGCGAGGCGGTCCGCGAGGCCCTCGACCCGAAGCTCCGATAGGGGAGACTGAGTTGTCCGACATTCTCGTGTCCGAGCAGTCCGCGCCCGGCGCCGACGGATCCGGTCGCCCCTCCGGCCGGCTGCTCGAGGTCGACGACCTGCGGGTGGAGTTCCGCACCCGGGACGGCGTCGCCAAGGTCATCAACGGAGTGACGTACCACGTCGACGCGGGGGAGACCCTCGCCGTGCTCGGCGAGTCCGGCTCCGGTAAGAGCGTCACCGCGCAGACCATCATGGGCATCCTGGACATGCCGCCCGGCTTCGTCACCGGCGGTCAGGTCCGCTTCCACGGCAAGGACATGCTCACCATGTCCGCCGAGGAACGTCGCCGCATCCGTGGCGAGGGCATCGCGATGATCTTCCAGGACTCGCTCTCCGCCCTGAACCCGGTCTTCACCGTCGGGTTCCAGATCGCCGAGCAGTTCCGGATCCGGCGCGGGATGAGCCGTTCCGACGCCAAGAAGCGCGCGATCGAGATGCTCGACCAGGTCAAGATCCCGAACGCCAAGGGCCGGTTCAGCAACTACCCGCACCAGTTCTCCGGGGGCATGCGGCAGCGCGCGATGATCGCGATGTCGCTGGCGCTCGACCCCGAGGTGCTGATCGCCGACGAGCCGACCACCGCGCTGGACGTGACCGTGCAGGCCCAGATCATGGACCTGCTCGGCGAACTCCAGCGGGAACGCCGGATGGGCATGATCCTGATCACCCACGACCTCGGCGTGGTCGCCGACGTCGCGGACCGGATCGCGGTCATGTACGCCGGCCGGATCGTCGAGGAAGCCGACGTCTACGACCTGTACGCCAAGCCGGCGCACCCGTACACGCTCGGCCTGCTCAACTCGATCCCCCGGCTGGACGAGAAGGGGCAGCAGCTCCGCACCATCAAGGGCCTCCCGCCGAACCTGATGAACATCCCGCCGGGCTGCCCGTTCAACCCGCGCTGCCCCATGGCGCAGCCGGTGTGCCGGGAGACCGTCCCCCCGCTGTTGCAGATCGGCACCGGTCGGGCCAGCGCCTGCCACTTCGCCGAGGAGCTGGTGAACCGTGACTGACAACATCATCGAAGTCCGTGACCTGGTCAAGCACTACCCGGTCACCCGGGGCATCGTGTTCAAGAAGACCATCGGCCAGGTCAAGGCCGTCGACGGTGTCTCGTTCGACCTCAAGGCCGGCGAGACGCTGGGCGTGGTCGGCGAGTCGGGCTGCGGCAAGTCGACGCTGAGCCGGGTCCTGATGAACCTGGAGAAGCCCACCGCCGGCACGGTGCACTACAAGGGCCAGGACATCGCCAAGCTCTCCGGTGGCGCGCTGCGGCGGCTGCGCCGGCAGATCCAGCTGGTGATGCAGGACCCGTACACCTCGCTGAACCCGCGGATGACCGTCGGTGACCTGATCGGTGAGCCGTTCGAGATCCACTCGGAGGTCGCGCCGCGGGGCAGCCGCCGGGACAAGGTCAAGGAACTGCTCGACCTGGTCGGCCTCAACCCGGAGCACATCAACCGGTACCCGCACCAGTTCTCCGGCGGTCAGCGGCAACGCATCGGCATCGCCCGGGCGCTCGCCCTGCGCCCCGAGGTGATCGTCTGCGACGAGCCGGTCTCCGCCCTGGACGTCTCGATCCAGGCCCAGGTGATGAACCTGCTGGAGAAGCTCCAGAACGAGCTGGGCCTGTCGTACGTGTTCATCGCGCACGACCTGTCGGTGGTCCGGCACCTGTCGGACCGGGTCGCGGTGATGTACCTCGGCAAGATCGTGGAGATCGGCACCGAGGACGAGATCTACGAGCGGCCGACCCACCCGTACACCCAGGCGCTGCTGTCGGCGGTGCCGGTGCCGGACCCGACGCTGCGGGAGAACAAGGCGATCATCCGGCTCACCGGTGACGTCCCGTCGCCGATCAGCCCGCCGTCGGGCTGCCGGTTCCGCACCCGGTGCTGGAAGGCGCAGGACCTCTGCGCCGAGCAGCCGCCGCTGCTGGAGATCCGCCCCGGCTCGGACCACCCGAGCGCCTGCCACTTCGCCGAGAAGCGGGAGATCGTCGCCACGCACGACGCGTGAGCCACACCCGGGCCGCCTGCCACCGTCACCCCGACGGCGGCAGGCGGTTCGTCGTTGCCGGCCCGTGGTCCGGCAGCTCCACCCCCACACCCGGCGGTCCGCCCTTCCGCAGCGCCCGGCGGTCCGCCCTTACAGCGGGCCGCGCCCCGCCCGCAGCAGCAACAGCGCGAGTTGGGTACCGTCGGCCCCCAACTCGGTGCGGAAGCGCTCCAGGATCTCGCGCTCCCGGGAGAGCACCAGCCGGGTGCCCCCGGAGGCCATCCGGGTCACCCCGACCTCCTGGGAGAGGGCCGCCCGTTCCTGCCAGAGCGCGATCAGCGTCCGGTCGATCTCGTCGATCCGTTCCCTGATCGCCACGATCCGCTCGGCCGCCGCCGTGTCACCGGTGCCGGTACGGGCGGCAGCGGCTCCGGTCGGGTCGGTCTCCGTGGGATCGGCCCCGGCCGGCTCGTCGTGCCGCGCGGGGCCACCGCTGGACTCCACCACGTCAGTCATCATCGTCGTACCCCTCGGGTCTCGGGCCCGGTGTTCGGATCCCGGGACGAAAAAGCCCCGGGCTCTCCGAGCCCGGGGCTTTCGTAGGTCCTGTCGATCAGGCGCGACCCACGGCTGCCGGACTCCCGGTGCCGTAGTAAAAGAAGAACCGCCGCTCGATCACGTCGTCGAGTATGCCGACCGGAAGCCGGTCCGCGCAAGCAGTCCCCGGCCGCCGGGTTCGACCGTGTCCCCCGCCGACGGGATCGGGCCGGGCCCCGTCGGCGCGCGGACGCGCCGACGGGAAGCCCGGCCCTCAGGTCAGCCCAACCGGGTGATGCGGTCCGCCGCCGTGGGGGCGACCGGCTCCCCGGCACCCAGGTACGCCACCAGGGCGTCCACGTCGAAGCCGGGGGCGGTGGTCCGGCCGGCGCCGCCCGCCAGCTCGGTGAACCCGTCCCCGCCGTTGGCGAGGAAGTCGTTCGTGGTGACCCGGAAGCTGGCCGCCGGGTCGACCGGGGTGCCGTTCAGGGTCAGCGCGCTGACCCGCGAGCCGGCCGGCGCGGTGCTGTCGTACGAGTAGGTCAGCCCGGCCGACGGCTGGAGGATGCGCTGGGTGGTCTGCCCCTTGAAGCCGACGAACTGCTGCTCCAGCACGTCCTTGAGCTGCGCGCCGGTGAACGTCTGGGTGACCACCAGGTTGTTGAACGGTTGCACGGTGAACGCCTCGCCGTAGGTCACCTCGCCCGGCGCCTCACCACCGGCCGACGCCCCGTACGACAGGGAGGCCCGTACGCCGCCCGGGTTCATCAGCGCGAGCTGCGCCCCGTCGCCCCTGGTGTACGCCAGCTGCGCGTCGGCGATCACGTCACCCATCGGGCTCTCCCCGTTGGGCCGGACGTCCCGGACGAGGTCGGCGCTGATCTTCCCGACCACCCGGTTGGCGATCGGGGCGACCGCCGTGCGGTACTTGTCGGCCAGCGTCTTCGCGCCCGCGTCGACCAGGGCCGGGTTCTTGGCGAACACCCCGCCGGTCTGCTGCCAGGTCCCGTCGGCGTTGCGCACGCCGTTCTCCACGATCACGTTCTTCGCGGTGATGCCGGTGAACCGGCCGGACCGCCGGTCCAGCGAGTAGTCGATGTCGGTGACCAGCTGGCCGTTGTTGCCGGCGCTGGTGACCACGCTCGGCTTGCCCGAGGAGTTCGGCAGCGAGCAGGAGTAGAAGCGGTGGGTGTGCCCGGAGACCACCACGCCGAACTCCGGCCGCAGGCCCTTGACGATGTCGACGATCGGGCCGGAGAAGTTGGCGCAGTCGGAGACGCCCGGGGTGGCCGGCGGCGCGGACTGTGCGCCGCCCTCGTGCACCAGCAGCACCATCGCCTTGACACCGAAGAGCTTGAGCAGGCCGCCCCACTTGTTGGCGGTCTGCACCTCGTCGGTGAAGGTGACGTCCTTGATACCGGCCGGGTTGACGATGCCCGGGGTGCCCTCCAGGGTGACCCCGACGAAGCCGACCGGCACGCCACCGACGAACTTCACGTCGATCGGGGGCAGGATCGGCAGCTTGGTCTTCTTGTTGATGGTGTTGGCGGCGAGGTAGGTGAACTTCGCGCCGGCGAAGCCGTCGCCGTCCTGGCAGCCGTCGACCGGGTGGCAGCCGCCCTTGTCGATCCGGAGCAGCTCCTTGACGCCCTCGTCGAACTCGTGGTTGCCGACCGAGCTGACGTCCAGGCCGATCTGGTTCATCAGCTCGATGGTGGGCTCGTCGTGGAAGGCGGCGCTGACCAGCGGGGTGGCCCCGATCAGGTCGCCGGCGCCGACGGTGGTGGTGACCCGGCCCTCGGCCTTCGCCTCGGCCCGCAGCTTCTTCAGCCAGGTGGCCAGGTATTCCACCCCGCCGGCCGGGGTGCCGTTGACGGTCGCGCCGCTGCCGCCGGGCGGGTCGATCGCGCCGTGGAAGTCGTTGTAGCTGAGGAACTGGCCCTTGACCTCGCCACCCGTCGCGGTGGCGTACGAGACGGCGACCGGGGCGAGGCCGGCCCCGGGGGCGGCGTCGGCCGGCGGCGTGGTGGTGCGGCCGGTGCTGGGCAGGCTGGCCACGACGGCCAGGGCGAGGACCGGCGCGGCGAGGTGACGCAGCACGGCCCGACCGCGCGAGCGCGGTTGACTCATGGTTGTTCTCCCAAGTCGTCTACGGGGGAGCAGGCGGGGATTTCCCGGGTCATCGTCGCGCCTCGGGACCCAAGATGCCAGTGGGGCCAGCGTGACAGGTTCGTCTCAGTCCTGGCCGACGCCGTCACCGGGTCGTGGCGTGACAGCGGCGGCAGGTGGCCGTGGCGCGGCGGTGGTGACGGGGCTCGGGCGCCCCGGGCGTGCGCGGGCGGGAAGTGTCCGGCCGACGGCATAGACTCGCCGTGCGATGCATCCTCTCTTCGACATCCCCGCGTCCCCGCCCGCGCCCGAGCCCGCGTCGGTTCCGCCGCGCCGGCCCGGCCCCGCCCGCCGCCTCGACCCGCAGGACCTGGTGGAGGGCCTGAACGGTCCCCAGCGGGATGCGGTCACCCATTCCGGCTCGCCGTTGCTGATCGTGGCCGGGGCCGGCTCCGGCAAGACCCGGGTGCTCACCCACCGGATCGCCTACCTGCTCGCCGCGCGGGACGTCCACCCCGGCGAGATCATCGCGATCACCTTCACCAACAAGGCCGCCGGTGAGATGAAGGAACGGGTGACCCACCTGGTCGGCCCGCGCGCCCGGCTGATGTGGGTGTCGACGTTCCACTCCGCCTGCGTGCGCATCCTGCGCGCCGAGCACGAGCACGCCGGCCTGAAGTCGACCTTCTCCATCTACGACGCCGACGACTCTCGCCGGCTGATGCAGATGGTCGCCCGGGAGCTGGATCTCGACCCGAAGCGCTACCCGGCCCGGGGGCTCGCCGCCCAGGTGTCCAACCTGAAGAACGAGCTGACCGACCCGGAGGAGTTCGCCGGCCGGGCCACGGGCCCCAACGAGCGGGCGCTCGCCGAGGCGTACACCCTCTACCAGCGGCGGCTGCGGGAGGCGCACGCGCTGGACTTCGACGACCTGATCATGACGACGGTGCACCTGCTCCAGTCGCACCCGCACGTCGCGGAGAGCTACCGCCGCCGGTTCCGGCACGTCCTGGTCGACGAGTACCAGGACACCAACCACGCGCAGTACACCCTGATCAAGGAGCTGGTCGCCGGCACCGAGGGGATCGCGCCGGCCGAGCTGTGCGTCGTCGGTGACGCCGACCAGTCGATCTACGCGTTCCGGGGCGCGACGATCCGCAACATCCTGGAGTTCGAACGGGACTTCACCGACGCCCGGACGATCCTGCTGGAGCAGAACTACCGCTCCACCCAGACCATCCTCAACGCGGCCAACGCGGTGATCGACCGCAACACCTCCCGCAAGCCCAAGCGGCTGTGGAGCGACGCCGGGGCCGGTGAGCAGATCGTCGGCTACGTCGCCGACACCGAGCACGCCGAGGCCGACTGGGTGGGCCGGGAGGTCGACCGGCTGGTCGACGCGGGAGAGACCCGCCCCGGCGACGTGGCCGTCTTCTACCGCACCAACGCCCAGTCCCGGGTCTTCGAGGAGGTGTTCATCCGGGTCGGCCTGCCCTACAAGGTGGTCGGCGGGGTGCGCTTCTACGAACGCAAGGAGGTCCGCGACGCGCTGGCCTACCTGCGCGCGGTGGTCAACGACGACGACACGGTCAGCCTCCGCCGGGTGCTGAACACCCCACGTCGGGGCATCGGCGACCGGGCCGAGGCGTGCGTCGAGGCGCTCTCCAGCCGGGACCGGATCTCCTTCGGCGCGGCGCTGCGCCGGGCCCGGGAGGCACCGGGCATCTCCACCCGGGCCGCCAACTCCATCGCCGAGTTCGTCGCGCTGCTCGACGGTGCCCGCGAGCTGGCCGAGGAGGGCACCCCGGAGGAGGTGCTGGAGGCGCTGCTGACCCGGTCGGGCTACCTGACCGAGCTGGAGGAGAGCGTCGACCCGCAGGACGCCGGCCGGGTCGACAACCTCCAGGAACTGGTCAGCGTCGCCCGGGAGTACACCGAGCGGATCGAGGCGCTTGGCGAGGACGGTGAGCGGGCCACCCTGGCCGGTTTCCTGGAGCAGGTGGCGCTGGTCGCCGACGCCGACCAGATCCCCTCCGACGACCCCGACCACCAGGGGGTCGTCACCCTGATGACCCTGCACACCGCCAAGGGCCTGGAGTTCCCGGTGGTGTTCCTGACCGGCCTGGAGGACGGCGTCTTCCCCCACCTGCGCTCGCTGGGCGACACCCGGGAGTTGGAGGAGGAGCGGCGGCTGGCGTACGTGGGGATCACCCGGGCCCGGCAGCGGCTCTACCTGTCCCGGGCGGTCACCCGGTCGGCCTGGGGGCAGCCGTCGTACAACCCGCCGTCGCGCTTCCTGGAGGAGCTGCCGCCGGAGCTGGTCCGCTGGGAGCGCACCGAGGGGACGTACACCTCGTGGGCCGGTGGGGGCGGCGGCGTCGGGGGGCGTGCGGACCGCGTGCCCGGCGGGCGTGGCGGCTTCACCGGGGGCACGCCGAGGGCGACGGAGCTGGCGAAACGGCTCGGGGTCGACGCCAGTCGGCTGGCCACCGCCAGCGAGCTGCCGCAGGGGCCGAAGGTGTCTGCCGGCGACCGGGTCAACCACCAGCGCTACGGCCTGGGGCGGGTGCTCGCGGTCGAAGGGCACGGGCCGAGCGCCCGCGCGCAGATCGACTTCGGCGACCAGACCATGTGGCTGGTGCTGCGCCACGCCCCGCTCGACAAGCTCTGACCGACGCCGAAGGGCCCGGCCCGGCGTGCTGCCGGGCCGGGCCCTTCGCCGTCGCGGCTCAGCAGGCCACGTCGATGCCCCGGGCGCGCAGGAACGGCGCCGGGTCGATCTGGTTCCACATCTGCCCCTGGTGCACCTCGAAGTGCAGGTGGGGGCCGGTGGAGTCGCCGGTGGAGCCCTCGTAGCCGAGCACCTCGCCGACGCCGACCCGGTCGCCGACGCCGACCTTCACGCTGCTCTGGTGGGCGTAGTGGGTCAGGTAGCCGTTGCCGTGGTCGACGAAGACCGAGATGCCGTAGCCGTCGCCGACGTCGCCGGCCTTGACCACGGTGCCGGCCGCAGCGGCGTGGATCGGGGTACCGGCCGGCATGGCGAAGTCGATTCCGGCGTGCAGGGCGCCCCCGCGCTGCCCGTAGCAGGAGGTGATCCCGGCCCCCGCCATGGGGATCACCCAGGACGGCTTCGGCTTGGGAGCGGTGGTCTTCCTGGCGACGGCCTTCGGCTTCGCGGTGACCTTCGGCTTGGTCTTCGGCTTCCGCGTCGGGGCGGCCGTCGGGGTGGGACTGGCGCTGGTGGGGGTCGGCACGGCGCTGGGGCTGGCCGGGGCGGTCGACTCCCGGGTGGACCGGTCGGCACGGTCGGCGGCCTCGGCACGGGCCTGTGCGTCGAGCGCGACGGTGGCCGGCTCGGGGGCGTCGTCCCGGTCGAGGGCGGCCGTGGCGGCCCCGGCCAGGCCGAGGCCGACCAGGGCGACCACGCCGACGGCGAGGGCGCGCGCGCCGCGTGGGTGACGCCGCCGGTGCCGGATCACGGCGGCGGAGATCCGCGCGTTGCGGGTGGTGCTGGCATTGCGGGTGGTGCTGTCGGCGTTGCCGGTGGTGCTGTCGTTGTCTTCCTGCACGGCGGACCTTCACACACTCAGGGGATTCGGACCGGACCATCCTGGGTGTCGGAGCGCGCCGGGACGGGAACCGGTACCGGCGGGTAGCCCCGACCGCCCCGCAGGCCTGCCCGGCTATGTCCCGCCGGGGTGTCGTCTGCCCCGTTGACCGGGCCGGGTCGCCAGTGCCGTCGGTCACATCGCGGTGTGTGACGCAGCAGACTTACCCGCACGCGAAACCGCCCGGATCCGTAGATCCGGGCGGTCAACAGGCGTCACGCAGGGTCAGGAGGCGGCTTTCTCGGTGTAGTACGCCTCGACCTGTAGCTTGATGTCCACTCCGCGCTCCTGGAGCCACGGCACCGGGTCGAGGGGCTGGCCCTTGACGTGGACCTCCAGGTGCAGGTGCGCGCCGTATGAGTGGCCGGTGTTGCCGACCAGGCCGAGCTGGTCGCCCGCCTTGACCTGCTGGCCCTCGTGCACGCTCACCGCGGAGGAGTGACCGTAGATGGCCTCGCTGCCGTCGGCGTGCTGGACGATCACCGCGTAGCCGTAACCGCCGAACCAGCCGGCCTTGGTGACCGTGCCGGAGTGGATGGCCACGTACGGGGTGCCCTCCGGCGCGACCAGGTCGATGCCGGTGTGCAGCTTGCCCCACCGCATGCCGTACGGGGAGTTGAAGTCGTAGCCCTGCATGGGCAGCAGCCACGGGTCCTGCTCGTCGACGCCCGCCGCGGTGTCCCGGGCGTTGTCGCGGGTGGCCCGGTCGGCGGCGTCGGCCCGCGCGGCGGCGTCCTGGCTGGTGATCGAGGCCTGCCGGAGCTCGTCGAGGACCGACGGGCTGACGCTCTTGGCGTCCGGCATCGCCCCCGCGCCGAGCGCGACGATCCCGGCACCGACGAACGCGGTGGTGACGACCGCCGCGTAGCGGCTCCGTGGGGGGGTTGGTACACGGCGGCGGCCGCGATATCTATCGGGCTCAGACGACAGGCGCTGGCGCACGCACACCCTCCGTTGTCGGGGATCCGATGCAATCTCCGACCGTTCGGTGCAGCTGATCGAACGGTCGTAGATCGCGTCATCACCCGTCCGTGGACCTGATGACAACCGTGGACACGTTAGCCCTCCACCGCTCCGGTCACAAGCGTAGGCACCGAAGCGGCGATTCCTTCTGTCCCTTTCCGTCCCTCATTGTCATAGCTCCAGACGCCGGACGGCTGTCCCTCTTCCTGCCCGTTCGTCGCGCACCGTGACCGTTCGGCGGAGGCGTCCGGCTTCCGGGTCGCCGGTCGGCACGGTAGGGGTCCGGCCCGGGTTCTCCACCCCGGGTCGGTCGGGTTACCGTTCGTTCAGCTGGTAGCCGCGGAGCCGTGAAGGGTGTGCGCTGATGAACTCTCGTATCCGGGTAGTCGTCGCGAAGCCGGGCCTCGACGGCCACGACCGGGGCGCGAAGGTGGTGGCGCGTGCGCTGCGTGACGCGGGCATGGAGGTCATCTACACCGGCCTGCACCAGACCCCGGAGCAGATCGTCGAGACCGCCATCCAGGAGGACGCCGACGCGGTCGGCCTCTCGGTGCTCTCCGGTGCGCACATGACGCTCTTCCGCCGGGTGCTGGAGCTGCTCGCCGAGCGGGACGCGCGGGACATCGTCGTCTTCGGCGGCGGCATCATCCCCGACGCCGATCTCCCCGAGCTGGTGGAGCTGGGCGTCAAGAAGATCTTCACGCCGGGTGCGACCACCCAGTCGATCGTGGAGTGGGTCCGGGCCAACGTGGCCCAGCCGGTGGGCTGACCACCCGGGTGCGCCGCACCCCTTCGTACGCCGACGGTGGTGTGCCGGTTTCCGGTCGCCGCCGTTTTCGTCGTGCCGTGACCCCGGCGGCGGTGTGCTCCCCGCGGTGGTGTGACCCGGGCGGCGGTGTGATCCCGGGGGCGGTGTGGCCCGGCCGGGGCGACGGATCGGGAGGCATCCGAATCCGGGCAGGGTGAAGGGCCGGACGCACCCCTCACACGCCCGGCCCTTCTATGCACGATGCCCCGCCGCCACCCCTCGACCGACAGGGCATCGGCCGCTCCCGTCTTCGCGCTGACCAGCGCTCCGACATCAGACTCAACGACGCCCGTACGGTGGGGTTACGCGTTGCTTGGGACAACCTGTGGACCAATTTGTGTCACCGGCGAGTCGCCAGCGGCGCGCTGTGCATTACCGCACACCGCGCACCCGCTCGGTTGCCGCCGGTGCCCACCTCGCTAGGCTGCGGCCAATGGCCTGTTTCAACTGATGACAGGCGTCAACGGAGTTTCACAACGCTGGCGGCGGCGCGACGGCGCGCCGCGGAGACGGGACGGGACGCGCAATCGTGGACCTGTACGAGTACCAGGGGCGGGACCTGTTCGAGCGGCACGGCTTGCCCGTGCTCGCCGGCGGCGTCGCCACGACCCCGGAGGAGGCCCGCGCGATCGCCGAACGCCTCGGCGGTCGGGTGGTCGTCAAGGCGCAGGTGAAGGTCGGTGGCCGTGGCAAGGCCGGCGGCGTCAAGCTGGCCGAGGGCGCCGACGAGACGGTGGCCAGGGCCACCGACATCCTCGGCATGGACATCAAGGGTCACACCGTCCACAAGGTCATGATCACCGTGACCGCGGACGTGGCCGAGGAGTACTACTTCTCCTACCTGCTCGACCGGGCGAACCGCACCTTCCTCTGCATCGCCAGCGTGGCCGGCGGTATGGACATCGAGCAGGTCGCGGCCGAGACCCCCGACAAGGTGGTCAAGGCCCCGATCGACGCGGTCGAGGGCGTGGACGAGGCAAAGGCCCGGGAGATCGTCGCCGCGGCCGGGTTCCCGGCCGAGGTCGCCGACCAGGTCGTCGCGGTCGCGGTCGGGCTGTGGAAGGCGTTCGTCGCCGAGGACGCCACCCTGGTCGAGGTGAACCCGCTGGCCAAGACGGGCGACGGCACGATGCTGCTGCTCGACGCCAAGATCACGCTGGACGAGAACGCCGGTTTCCGGCACCCGGACCACGAGGCGCTGGTCGACCAGGCCGCGGTGGACCCGCTGGAGCAGGCCGCCAAGGAGAAGGACCTCAACTACGTCAAGCTCGACGGCGAGGTCGGCATCATCGGCAACGGCGCGGGTCTGGTCATGTCCACCCTCGACGTGGTGGCCTACGCGGGCGAGCGGCACGGCAACGTCAAGCCGGCCAACTTCCTCGACATCGGCGGCGGCGCGAGCGCCGCGGTGATGGCCAACGGTCTGGAGATCGTGCTGTCCGACCCGTCGGTTCGCAGCGTCTTCGTCAACGTCTTCGGCGGCATCACCGCCTGCGACGAGGTCGCCAACGGCATCATCCAGGCGCTGGCCCTGCTGGAGGAACGCGGCGAGAAGGTCACCAAGCCGCTCGTCGTCCGGCTCGACGGCAACAACGCGGAGGCCGGTCGGGCGATCCTCGACGGCGCCGGCAACCCGCTCGTGCAGCGGGTCGACACCATGGACGGCGCGGCCGAGCGGGCCGCCGAGCTGGCAGCTGCGGGGGTCTGACGATGGCGATCTGGCTGACCAAGGAGTCGAAGGTCATCGTGCAGGGGATGACCGGTTCCGAGGGTTCCAAGCACACCCGGCGGATGCTCGCCGCCGGCACCAACGTCGTCGGCGGGGTCAACCCGCGCAAGGCCGGCACCACCGTCGACTTCGACGGCACCGAGCTGCCGGTCTTCGCCTCCGTCGCGGACGCGATGCGGGAGACCGGGGCGGACGTCACGGTGATCTTCGTACCGCCGCAGTTCACCAAGGGCGCGGTGGTCGAGGCGATCGACGCGCAGATCCCGCTCGCCGTGGTGATCACCGAGGGCGTGCCGGTGCACGACACCGCCTCGTTCTGGGCGTACAATGTGGCCAAGGGGGAGCAGACCCGGATCATCGGGCCGAACTGCCCCGGCATCGCCTCGCCCGGCGCGTCCAACGCCGGCATCATCCCGGCCGACATCACCGGCTCCGGCCGGATCGGCCTGGTCAGCAAGAGCGGCACGCTGACCTACCAGATGATGTACGAGCTGCGCGACATCGGCTTCTCCACCTGCGTCGGCATCGGTGGCGACCCGATCATCGGGACCACCCACATCGACGCGCTCGCCGCGTTCGAGGCCGACCCGGAGACCGACGCGATCGTCATGATCGGCGAGATCGGCGGCGACGCCGAGGAGCGGGCCGCCGACTTCATCAAGGACAACGTCACCAAGCCGGTGGTCGGCTACATCGCCGGCTTCACCGCGCCCCCCGGCAAGACCATGGGGCACGCCGGCGCGATCATCTCCGGCTCGGCGGGCACCGCCGAGGCCAAGCAGCAGGCGCTGGAGGCGGTCGGGGTCAAGGTCGGCAAGACCCCGACCGAGACCGCCAAGCTGATGCGGGAGCTGATGTCCGGCCGCTGAGCCGTGGGCTGCACCAGCCCGAACGAGCGACGCACAGCTGAAGGGGGCGACCGGAGACGGTCGGCCCCTTCAGTTGTTCCAGAGCGGGTAGTTCCCGCTGGCCCGCCAGATCGCGGTGCCGATGATGTTGATCACGCCGAACGCGATGGCCAGGTAACCGAGCAGCGGCGACTGGCCGTACCGCTTGGCGTCGCGGATCGACAGGTAACCGAAGACGATGCCCAGGATGCCGCAGCAGATCAGGCCGAGGACGATGCCGAGCACCCCCCAGAGCGTGGTGCGGTCCCGCCCGGCCGCAGCCGGTGGCGGTGGGTACGGAGCATTCACGGCTTCCTCCGGGCGATCGGTGCCGCGACTTCGGTCGCGTCCCTGCGCCGAGGCTAGACCGGATCGGGGGCCCATGGCGGTGGATCACGGAACTCGCCGGAGCCGGGCGGCCCCGGCGGGCAGCCACCACCGGCGCGGCGTGCCAGAGTAGACCCGATGTCCTCGATCACCCCTGATCAGCCCCGCCGTCCCAGCGGTGCCCGTGCCGGCGGCCGGCCGCCGGGCCGTGCCGGTGGTGCCCGGGTGCCCGCCCCCCGTCGGCCGGAGCAGCCCGGACGCTCCCGGGCGCCGTTACCGGTCGCCGCCGGGGTGGCCGCCGCCGGTGCCGCCGTCACCTCCTATCTGCCGGTGGCGGTGGTGCTCGGGCTGGCCCAGTTCACCGAGGACGCCGGCTCGGTGGTCGGTGCGCTGCGGGCCGGTCTCGCCGGTTGGCTGCTCGGCCACGGGGTGCCGCTGGGGACCACCGCCGGCCCGATCGGCCTCGTCCCGCTGGCGCTCTCGGTGTTCGCGTGCTGGCGGCTGAGCCGGGCCGGGGTGCACGCCAGCCGGGCGGTCGGCGCGCGCGGCGGCCGGTCCCCCCGGCAGGCGGCCACCGTCGCCGTCGCGGTCGGCATCGGGTACGCCCTGTTCGGCGTCCTGGCCGCGCTGCTGGTCGACAGCACCGGCCTGCGGGTCTCCCCGGTCCGGTCCGGGCTGACCCTGCTGCTCTTCGGCACGGTGGCGGCCCTGGTCGGGGCGGCACGCACCACCGGGGTCGCCGGCCTGCTGGCCGAGCGTGCGCCGGCGGTGCTGCGCGACGGTGTCCGCACCGGCCTGGTCGCCGCTCTGCTGCTGCTCGGGGCGGGTGCCGTGGCGGCCGGCCTGGCGGTGGCGACCGGCGGGGGAGACGCCGCCGACCTGATCGGGGCCTACCGGACCGGGGTGGCCGGGCAGGCCGGCATCACCCTGGTCAGCCTGGCCTACGCACCGAACGCCACCGTCTGGTCCACCGCCTACCTGCTCGGCCCCGGGTTCGCCGTCGGCACCGGCACGGCGATCCGCCTCAGCGAAGTGTCCGTCGGGTCGCTGCCGGCCGTACCGCTGCTCGCCGGCCTGCCCAGCGGCCCGGTCGACGGGCTCGGTGCGGCGCTGCTGGCGGTGCCGGTGCTGGCCGGCATGACGGCGGGTTGGCTGCTCGGCCGCCGGCTGCTCCGCCCGGACCCCGACGACCGGGCCGGGCCGGACTGGCCGGCGCTGCTCGGCCCGGCGGCGCTCGCCGGGCCGGTGGTCGGCCTGGTCGTCGGGCTCGCCGCGGTGGCCTCCGGCGGATCGCTCGGCGGCGGCCGGCTGGCCGAGATCGGCCCGGTGCCGTGGCAGGTGGCGGCAGTGGCCACCGCCGTGGTCGCGGTCGGCGCGCTGCTCGGGGCCGCCGCCGCCAAGGTGCTCGACCGTCCGTCGTCGGCCCGCCCACCCGCCCGGCCGCGGTCGCCCGTCACCCGCCCCCGGCCGGCTGCGGACCGGCCGGGCCCGGTCGAGGACCGGTCGCGTACGGGCCGGGACCGCCCCCGATCAGCCGCCGACCGGCCGCCCCGCCCGGTCGTCGACTGAGCATCCGCTCCTGCCGGCTGCGCGGTCCTGCCGGCTGCACCGCGCCGCGCACCCTGCTGCCGGCTGCGCGGTCCGGCCGGCCTGGCCGGGTCGACCTCGCCGTCTCGTGCCGGCCCGCCGGCCTCGCGGTGCTGCCGGCCTGGCCGTCTCTTGCCGGCCCGGCGGTCTGGCCTGGCCGTCCCGTGCCGGCCCGGCGGTCTCGCGGTGCTGCCGGTTTACGGCGAGGGGCGCCCCGGACGGTGCCGGGACGCCCCTCGATGTCGCGCCCGGTCAGGGCGAGGTGGGCAGCGTGAAGCTGCCGATGAGGTTGAGCAGCAGCAGCAGGATGCCGAGCCCGACCGCGATCGCGCCGCAGATCAGGCCGGCCTTGGCCTGACCGGCGTTGCTGGCCAGACCCTGGTTGGCCTTCTGCATCCCCAGCCAACCGGTGATCACCGCGCCGATGCCGAGCGGGATGCCCAGGAAGAGGCAGCAGAGCAGCGGAAGCGACGCGATGCCGAGGATCAGCGACACCAGGCCGAGGGTGTTCTGCTGCCCCTGCGGCGCTGGATAGCCGGCCCCCGGATAGGAGGCCGCCGCGGCGTACGGCTGCTGCCCGTAGGGGTCCTTGTGGACGGGCTGGCCGTACGGGTCCGGCTGGAAGGGCTGCTCGTACGGCTGGCCCGAGGTGGGCTGGGGGCCGTACGGGTCGTGCGGGGGCTGCCCGTACTGCGGAGGCTGCTCGCCGTACGGTGCCGCCGGTTGCTGCCCGTACGGTGCCTGCGGCGCGGCGTACGGGTCCTGCGGCTGGCCCGAGACGGGCTGCTGCCCGTACGGATCGTGCGGGGGCTGCTGGCCGTACGGGTCGTGGCCGGGGTTTCCGGGCTGCATCTCGGCTGCTCCTCAGTCGTGGGCCGTCAGTAGCTGCTGGTGCTGCTGCCGTCGATCGCACCCATCACACCACCGAAGATGCAGCACAGCAGCACGATGACGAGCCACACACCACCGATGATGAAGGCCAGCTTCGACCACTTCTTGGACTCGCGGGCGGCGGCCTCGGCACCCGCGTAGTCGCCCTGCTGCAGGGCCGGGTTGACCTTGGATGCGTTGATGATGGCGGGGATCGCCAGCGGCCAGAAGAAGAAGATGGCCACGATCGACGGGGTCATGTTGTTGTTGATCGGCTGCTGCGGGTTGGGGTAGCCGGGCTGCATCTGTGGTACTCCTCGTTCACGTCGGTACGGCGTCCGTACCTGATCATTGGCTATGGGGTGCGGTGGCGGGCGCGGCCCGGCCACCGGGCGACCGGCAGCGTACCGTGTCCGGGCGACACGCGTGATCACCCGAAACGTCGCCGCCCGCAGGATGGGCGGGCCGACCTGCCCGCTAGGGTGGCCCGTGTGACCGAGCCCGCGCCCGTCGCCCGCCTCGTCGTCCTCGTCTCCGGCTCCGGCAGCAACCTCCAGGCGCTGCTGGACGCCGCCGCCGACCCCGGCTACGGGGCCCGGGTGGTGGCCGTCGGCGCCGACCGGGACGGCATCGTCGGGCTGGACCGCGCCGCCGCCGCCGGGGTGCCGACCTTCGTCGACCGGGTGAAGGACCACCCCACCCGCGCCGACTGGGACAAGGCCCTCACCGCGCACGTCGCCGAGCACCAGCCCGACCTGGTCATCTCCGCCGGTTTCCTGAAGCTGGTCGGGCCGCAGTTCCTGGCGGCCTTCGGCGACCGCTATCTCAACACGCACAACACGCTGCTGCCGGCGTTCCCCGGCATCCACGGCCCCCGGGACGCGCTCGCCTACGGCGTCAAGGTCACCGGGGCCACCCTCTTCTTCGTCGACGCCGGGATGGACACCGGCCCGATCGTCGCGCAGGTCGCGGTGCCGGTCCTCGACGACGACGACGAGGAGACGCTCACCGAGCGCATCAAGCAAGCCGAGCGCCGCCAGCTCGTCGAGCAGGTCGGTCGCCTGGTTCGTGCAGGTTGGACGATCACCGGAAGAAAGGTCACCGTTCCGTGAGTGCCCCGCAGGACTCCCGCCGCCCGATCAGGCGGGCACTGGTCAGCGTCTACGACAAGAGTGGTCTGGTCGAGCTGGCCCGCGCGTTGCACGGGGCCGGGGTGGAGATCGTCTCGACCGGTTCCACCGCCTCGACGATCTCCGGCGCGGGCGTGCCGGTGACCCCGGTCGAGCAGGTGACCGGCTTCCCCGAGATCCTCGACGGCCGGGTCAAGACCCTGCACCCCAAGATCCACGGCGGTCTCCTGGCCGACCTGCGCAAGGACTCGCACGGCGCGCAGCTCGACGAGCACGGCATCGCCGGCATCGACGTCCTGGTCTCCAACCTCTACCCGTTCCAGGAAACCGTCGCCTCCGGCGCGTCGGCGGACGAGTGCGTCGAGCAGATCGACATCGGTGGGCCGGCGATGGTCCGGGCCGCCGCCAAGAACCACGCCTCGGTCGCCGTGGTGACCGACCCGGCCGCGTACCCGGCGCTGGTCGCCGCGCTGGCCGAGGGCGGTTTCACGCTGGCCCAGCGGCGGGCGCTGGCCGCCCGCGCGTTCGCCGACATCGCCGAGTACGACGTCGCGGTCGCCGACTGGTTCGCCGGCACCGCCGCCCCCGCCGAGGACGGCTGGCCGCACTTCGCCGGGCTGGCCCTGCGCCGGCAGGCGACGCTGCGCTACGGCGAGAACCCGCACCAGGGTGCCGCCGTCTACGCCGACCCGGGCAGCCCGCCGGGGCTGGCCCAGGCCGAGCAGTTGCACGGCAAGGAGATGTCCTACAACAACTACGTCGACGCGGACGCCGCCTGGCGGGCCGCGAACGACTTCCCCGACCAGCCGGCGGTGGCGGTCATCAAGCACGCCAACCCGTGCGGCATCGCCGTCGGCGCGGACGTCGCCGAGGCGCACCGCAAGGCCCACGCCTGCGACCCGGTCTCCGCGTTCGGCGGGGTGATCGCCGTCAACCGACCGGTCTCGGTGGAGCTGGCCGGGCAGGTCGCGGAGATCTTCACCGAGGTGCTGGTGGCACCGGAGTTCGAGCCCGGCGCGGTGGAGATCCTCCAGGGCAAGAAGAACATCCGGCTGCTGCGCGCCCCGGCCTTCGCCCCGCTGCCGGCTGAGTGGCGGCAGGTCACCGGCGGTGTCCTCGTGCAGCAGCGGGACCGGATCGACGCCGAGGGCGACGACCCGGCCAACTGGAAGCTGGCCACCGGCGAGGCCGCCGACGAGGCGACCCTGCGGGACCTGGTGCTGGCCTGGCGGGCGGTCCGCGCGGTGAAGAGCAACGCGATCCTGCTGGCCCGCGACGGCGCGTCGGTCGGGGTGGGGATGGGTCAGGTCAACCGGGTCGACTCGGCCCGGCTGGCGGTCAGCCGGGCCGGTGCGGAGCGAGCCCGGGGGTCCGTCGCCGCCTCGGACGCCTTCTTCCCGTTCGCCGACGGCGCGCAGATCCTGATCGACGCCGGGGTGAAGGCGATCGTCCAGCCCGGCGGGTCGATCCGCGACGAGGACACCATCGCCGCCTGCCAGCAGGCCGGCGTCACCATGTACCTCACCGCCACCCGGCACTTCTTCCACTGATCCACCCCGGCCGGGCGGGCCGCCACCGGCCGGCCCGGCGCACCGCCTGCGTGATCACCTACGGCCGAGCGGCACCCGGTGTGTGCTCGGCCGTAGGTGTCCACACGGCGCGGTGACCGGTGGTCAGGCCCCGCCCGGCGGGTCGCGTAGGGCGGCGAAGTGGCAGGCGCTGGGGTGGGGGTCGGCGGGCCGGGGGACGGTCGGCGGGTCTTCCCGGGCGCAGATGTCCTCGGCTTTCCAGCAGCGGGTGCGGAAGTGGCAGCCGGACGGCGGGTCGGCCGGGCTGGGCACGTCGCCGGTCAGCCGGATGATGCCGGTGGCGTCGCGGGCGGCCGGGTCGGGCACCGGCACCGCGGACAGCAGCGCCTGGGTGTACGGGTGGGTGGCCCGTTCGTAGATCTCCTCCTCGGTGCCGATCTCGACGATCCGGCCCAGGTACATCACCGCCACCCGGTCGCAGATGTGCCGGACCACCGACAGGTCGTGCGCGATGAAGACGTACGACAGGCCCAGCTCGTCCTGGAGTTGCCCCAACAGGTTGATGACCTGGGCCTGGATCGAGACGTCCAGGGCGGAGACCGGCTCGTCGCAGACGATCACCTCGGGGCGCAGGGCGAGCGCCCGGGCGATGCCGATGCGTTGCCGCTGACCGCCGGAGAACTGGTGCGGGTAGCGGTTGACGTGCTCGGGGTTCAGCCCGACCAGGTCCAGCAACTCCTGCACCCGGCCGCGTTTGCTGCCCTTGGGTGCGGCGTCGGGGTGGATGTCGAACGGCTCGCCGATGATGTCGCCCACCGTCATCCGGGGGTTCAGCGAGGTGTACGGGTCCTGCATCACCATCTGCATGTTGCGCCGCAGCCGGCGCAGTTCGCCCCCGGAGGCGGAGAGCAGGTCGCGGCCCTCCAGGGTGGCCCGGCCGGAGGTCGGCGTCTCCAGCCGCATCAGCAGCCGGGCGAGGGTCGACTTGCCGCAGCCGGATTCGCCGACGATGCCGAGCGTCTCGCCCCGACGCAGCACGAAGCTGACCCCGTCGACCGCCCGGACCGCGCCGACCTGCCGTTGGAAGAGCACGCCCCGGGTGATCGGGAAGTGTTTGACCAGGTCGTCGACGGCGAGGATGGTCTCGCCCCGGACCTTGGCCGGGCTAGCGGGCGCGGTCATCGTGGACCTCCTGCGCGAAGTGGCACGCGCTGGTCCGGCCGTCGGCGAGGACCAGGTCGTCCGGCACCACGTCCACGCAGACCTGCTGCACGTACGGGCATCGGGGGTGGAACGGGCAGCCGGTGGGGATCCGCATCAGGTTCGGTGGCAGTCCCCGGATCGTGGCCAGCTCCCGGCCGCGCACGTCCAGCCGGGGAATCGAGGCCAGCAACCCCTTGGTGTACGGGTGGGCCGGTGCCCGGTACAACGCGTGGACGTCGGCGTGCTCGACGATCCGGCCGGCGTACATGACGGCGATCCGGTCCGCGACGCCGGCCACCACCCCCAGGTCGTGGGTGATCAGGATCATCGCCATGTCGAGGTCGCGCCGCAGGTCGGCCAGTAGGTCCATGATCTGGGCCTGCACGGTGACGTCGAGGGCGGTGGTCGGTTCGTCGGCGATCAGCACCTTCGGGTCCAGGGCCAGCGCCATGGCGATCATGACGCGTTGCCGCATCCCGCCGGAGAACTGGTGCGGGTGGTCGCCGAGCCGTCCGGCCGCCCCCGGGATGCGCACCAGGTCCATCAGTTCGACGGTCCGCCGTCGGGCGTCGGCGCGGGACATCCCGTCCCGGTGTCGCAGCGTCTCGCCGATCTGCCAGCCGACCGGGAAGACCGGGTTCAACGCCGACAGGGCGTCCTGGAAGATCATCGCGATCTCCTTGCCGCGTACCTGCCGGCGTTGCTCCTCGGGCAGGGTGAGCAGATCGCGGCCCCGGTAGCGGATCTGACCGGAACGGATCGCCGCCGGTGGGGTGTCCAGGATGCCCATGACCGCCTGGGCGGTGACCGACTTGCCGGAGCCGGACTCACCGAGCACGGCCAGCGTCTCGCCCGGGTCCAGGTGGTAGGAGACCCCGTTGATCACCTTGGCCACCCCCTCGCCGGTGCGGAACTCGACGTGCAGGTCCCGTACCTCCAGCAGGTGACCGCCGGGCGGGGTGGGTGAGGCCGGCGTGGGCCGGACCGTGGACTCGGTCACCGGATCTGCCTCTCGCTCGCGACTGCGGGACCCGCTGCGGGCGTGCGGGGCGTGGGTGCCGGGCCCGTTGCGGGCGTGGGGGGTGGGGGCGCTGTGGCCGGCACGGTGCTCACCGCAGCTTCGGGTCGAAGGCGTCGCGGATCGCGTCGCCCAGCATGATGAAGGCCAGCACGGTCAGCGCGAGGAAGGCGGACGGGACGACCAGCGGGGTCGCCGACTCGCGCATGTGCACCCGGCCGGCGTCGATCTCGATGCCCCAGGAGATGGTGGGCGCCTTCAGTCCGATGCCCAGGAAGCTCAGGGTCGCCTCGGCGGCGATGAACGAACCGAGCGCGATGGTCAGCACCACGATCGCCGGGGCGAGCGCATTGGGCAGGATGTGCCGCCACATGATCCGGCCGTCGCCCGCGCCGAGCATCCGGGCGGCGGCGACGTAGTCCTGCTCCTTGGCGGTGATCACCGAGGAGCGGACCACCCGGGCGGCGGTGGTCCAGCCGAGCACCGCCAACACGAAGATCACCGCGAACAGCCGGACCGTGTCGCTGCTGGTGCTGACCCGCTTGAGCAGCACGATCGCGGCGAGCAGCAGCGGGATGCCGAGCACGATGTCGATCACCCGGGAGAGCACCGCGTCGACCCAGCGGCCGAAGTAGCCGGCCACCATCCCGACCACCAGCGCGACGACCCCGGTGAGTAGAGCGGAGAGCGCGCCGACAAGCAGCGAGGCGCGGGCCCCGTAGACCGCCCGGGCGTACGTGTCGCAGCCCTGGAAGTCGTACCCGAAGATGGCCCCGCCGGACGCCCCGGCGTGCTGGCGGGACAGCACGCAGTCGCGCGGGTCGTTGGCGGTGAACAGCGACGGCACGGCGGCCATCGCGGCGACCAGCACGACCAGCACCAGACTGATCCAGAAGACCGGCTTGCGGCGCAGCTCACGCCAGGCGTCCCCGGCCAGGCTGCGGGGTTTCTGCGGTACGCCGACCCGGTCGGGGGTGCCGGGCTCACCGGAGACCCCCCGGCGGGCGGCCTGGTCCTCCGTCGCCGCCACCGTCTCGAAGTCGCTCATGCCCGTACCTCGTCGCGCTCACTCATAGCGGATCCTCGGATCGAGTACGGCGTACAGGACGTCCACCACCAGGTTGGCGACCAGGTAGACGACGACGAGCACGCTGACGATGCCCACCACCAGCGGGCCGTCCTCGGTGCGGATGCCCCGGAACAGGTTGAAGCCCACCCCCGGGATGTTGAACACGCCCTCGGTGATGATCGCGCCGCTCATCAGGTTGCCCAGCTCGACGCCGAGGAAGGTGATCACGGGGATGAGCGAGTTACGCAGTACGTGCACCCCGATGATCCGCCGCCGGACCAGCCCCTTCGACCGGGCGGTGCGGACGTAGTCGGCGCGCAGGTTCTCGGCGACCGAGGTCCGGGTCAGCCGCAGCGCGGTGGCCAGCGACAGGGAGCCGAGCACGATGCCGGGCAGCAGCAGGGCCCACAGGTCGGGGTCGGCGCCGGCGGTCGGGGGGAAGATCGGCCAGCGGACGCCGAGCAGGTACTGCGCGAGCGGGGCCAGCACGATGGTGGGGATGCCCAGCACCAGCAGGGTCAGCACCAGCGTGGCGTTGTCGAAGAGGCTGGCCCGGCGGATGCCGGCGAGCACCCCGGCGGTGACCCCGAACAGGATCGTCACGGCCATCGCGATCACGGCCAGCTTGACGGTGACCGGCCAGGCGGCGGCGAGGATGTCCCCGATCGATCGGCCGGTCAGCGACTGGCCGAGGTCACCCTGGAGCAGGTTCTTGAGGTAGTCGAGGTAGCGGTAGAAGAAGCCGCCGATCCCGGTCCGGTCGAGGTGGAACTTCTCCGTGAGGTACGCCCGCTGGGCCGGGGTGACCGGCCGTTCGCCGGCCAGCGCCTGGATCGGGTCGCCCTGGCCGGCGAACATCAGGGCGTACACGATCAGCGTGGTCCCGAAGAAGGCGAGGACCATCTGGAGCAGACGCCGCAGAACGAAGCGGAACATACTGTGCAGTCTTGCTGATAAGGGGCGGAGACGGAGGCGGGTCGGGCCACCGTCCACCGATGACCCGACCCGTTGCTCCCGTCGACGGCCCCGTTGCCGCCGACGCGCCCTGCACGTGCCGGTCGGCCGTTCGCCGCCGCCGCGCCTTCATCTGCCGGCGGCCGTTCGCCGACGCCGCCCCTTCACCTGCTGGCGGCCGTTCGCGCCGCCCGGACTAGCTGACCGCCTCGATCTTCAGCAGGTCGATCCGGTCGAAGAGGTCCATCTGGACGTTCTTCACCTTGGTCGAGTGGCCGAAGTTGTTCTGGCCGTAGCGCAGCGGGATCACCGGCAGGTCCTTGGCCAGCAGGTCCTCCGCCGCCTGGTACTTCGCGATCGCGGCCTCCTCGTTCGGGGCCTTGGCGCCCTCGACGAGCAGCTTGTCGAACTCCGGGTTGCTGTAGCCGTAGTAGTTCGACGAACCGTTCGTGCTGTACAGCGGGCCGAGGTAGTTCTCCATCGACGGGTAGTCCATCACCCAGCCCATCCGGAACAGGCCCACCGGCTGCTTCGCCTTGACCTTGGTCAGCAGGTCGGCGAACTTGGGCTCGGCGGTGCCGACGCACTCCACACCCAGGTTGGCCTTGAGCTGGTTGCAGGTCGCGTCGATCCAGTCCTTGTGCCCACCGTCGCCGTTGTACGACAGCTCGATCTTCTTCGGGCCACCGGCGGCCTCGTACGCCGACTTCGCCTTGGCCGGGTCGAACTCGCCGGCCGCGCCGATGGTGTTCTCCCGGTAACCCGCGACCACCGGCGAGACGAACGAGCGGGCCGGCTGCTGCGAGTCCTTGAAGATCGACTTGGTGATCTCGTCCCGGTCGATCGCCATCGAGATGGCCTTGCGCACCTCGGGCTTGCTGAACTCCTTCTGAAAGGTCGGGAAGGCCAGCACCTGCAACGACGATGCCGGGCTCTGCTGGAACCGGTCGCCCAGGTCGGTCGCGGCGGTCGACAGGTTCTCGGTCGGGATCGTCTTGATCACGTCGAGGTTGTCCGACAGCACGTCCGCGTACGCGGCGGTGGGCTGCTGGTAGATCCGGAACTCGACCCCGCCCACCTTCGGCTGCTCGCCGGGGAAGGCGTCGTAGCGCTCCACCTCGACCTTGGCGTCGTGCTGCCAGGAGCCCTTCATCCGGAACGGGCCCTGCCCGATCGGGGCCTGCTCGTAGCCCTCCTTCAGCGTGCCGGGCCCCGAGAAGGCGGCCTTCGGCAGCGGATAGAAGGCGGTGTACCCGAGCATCGTCTTGAACTCGCTGTACGGCTCGGTCAGCGTGACGGTGAAGGTCAGGTCGTCGACCTTCTTCAGCCCGGACAGCCGCTCGGCAGCCGGCTTGTCGCCCTGCAGGTCGGCGTACCCGGCGATCTTCTCGAAGAAGTAGCTGGAGTTCTGCCCGTTGGGGGCGTACGCGCCGTAGTTCCAGGCGTCGAGGTAGTTGTCGGCGGTGACCTTCTCGCCGTTGTGGAAGGTGTAGCCGTCCTTGAGCTTGACCGTCCAGACCTTGTTGTCCGACGAGGTGACCGACTCGGCCGCCACCTCGTAGGGCTTGTTGGCCTCGTCGTAGTCGACCAGTGGGCTGAACAGGGCGGCGAGCACCTGCGAACCGCTGGTCTCGTTGGTGTTGGTCGGCACCAGGTGCTGCGGCTCGGCGATCTCGATCCGCACGGCCGCGTTGGGGTCGGACTGACCGGTTCCGCTGCCGCCGCCCGAGCCGCAGGCCGCCAGGCCCAGGGTCACCGCGAGCGGGAGAGCGGTCCAGGCAGCAAGCCTGCGCACACGCATGGGGGTCTCCTCATCTCATTACGTAGCGCAGCCGGACCCGGCGCTGGGTGACTCTGCGCAACGTCCGGCAACGGTAGGTCGGGATCGGCCCGACGACAACGGAAGCGTTGCGAACGGATAACGGACCACCGGCAGTGCCCTTGTGGTTGTTCTGCTCGCCTGGTATCGGGGAGAAGCGATTTTTGCTGCTCACTATGGGCGTGGAGGGGGTGTCGGATGCCCACGGAGGGCCGATCGGTCGCCGTGGGGGGTATGCGTCGCCTGTCCGGCCCGCAGTCGGTGTGGGGTCTTCCGTCCGCCACGACGTCGTGGCCTGCCACACTAAGGTGACACAAAGTGACCAATGGCACGTAACTCAAAGTGACGGCCGCCCCGTCGCCGGCTCGCCGTCCGCCGGCCGTGAGACGATCTGGTCGTGACGGCGATCATCCTGGACGGCAAGGCGACCGCAGCCAAGATCAAGGACGAGCTGCGGGTACGGGTCAAGGCGTTGGCCGAGCGAGGGGTCACCCCCGGCCTGGGCACCGTCCTGGTCGGCGCGGACCCCGGCTCGGAGGCGTACGTCAACGGCAAGCACCGCGACTGCGCCGAGGTGGGCATCGCCTCGATCCGCCGGGAGCTGCCCGCCGACGCCACCCAGCAGCAGCTCGACGACGTGCTCACCGAGCTGAACGCCGACCCGGGCTGCCACGGCTACATCGTCCAGCTGCCGCTGCCGGCGCACCTCGACACCCAGCGGGCCCTGGAGCTGATCGACCCCGACAAGGACGCCGACGGCCTGCACCCGGTGAACCTGGGCCGGCTGGTGCTCGGCTACGACGGCCCACTGCCCTGCACCCCGCGCGGCATCGTCGAGCTGCTCCGCCGGTACGACGTGCCGCTGCGCGGTGCCAACGTCGCCCTGGTCGGCCGGGGCAACACCGTCGGCCGGCCGCTCGGCCTGCTGCTCAACCGGCGCAGCGAGAACGCGACCGTCACCCTGTGCCACACCGGCACCCTCGACCTCGCCGCCCACACCCGCGCCGCCGACATCGTCATCGTCGCCGCCGGGGTGCCCGGCCTGCTCACCGCCGACATGGTCACCCCGGGCACCACGGTGGTCGACGTCGGCATCACCCGGGTGATCGGCGACGACGGCAAGGGCCGCTACACCGGCGACGTGGACCCGGAGGTGGCCCAGGTCGCCGCCCGGCTCGCGCCGATGCCGGGCGGCGTCGGGCCGATGACCCGGGCCATGCTGCTCACCAACGTCGTCGAACGCGCCGAACGCGGCTGACCTCCCCTGCCGCCCGGGTTCCCCCGCTGCCGGCTGACCTCCGCTGCCGTCCGGCGGCTCCCCCCGCTGACGGCTGACCTCCCGTGCCGGCTGACCTCCCCTGCCGGGTGGCCGGCTGTCCCGCTTGGTTGTTGACTCCCCGCTGCCGGCTGACCTCATCTGCTGGGTGGCCGGCTGTCCCGCTGGGCGGCCGGCCTTCCCCGCTGGGCGGCCGGCCTTCCCCGCTGGGCGGCCGGCCTTCCCCGCTTGGCGGTTGACTCCCCAGCGCGGCGGCGGGTGTTCCCTGCTGGGCGGGTGGTCTGCCCTGCGCGGCGGTGGCGCACGCCTGCGCTACCGGGATGCTCCGCCGCAGGTGCCGCCGCCCACCGCGTACCCCACCGGGAACCGGGCGGTGGTGACGTTGGCCCCATCCCGGGGATGGTCGCCGCCCCTGGCCCGAACGGTGCCACGTTGACTGTTACGGTCGGGAAAACCGACTGGTAGCAGGGGAGTGGGACGACCATGGGTAAGAAGGTCACTGTCGTCGGGGCCGGGTTCTACGGCTCCACCACCGCACAGCGCCTGGCCGAGTACGACGTCTTCGACACCGTCGTGATCACCGACATCGTGGAGGGCAAGCCGGCGGGTCTCGCGCTGGACCTCAACCAGTCCCGCGCGATCGAGGGCTTCGAGACCAAGGTCGTCGGTGCCACCACCGGCCCCAACGGCGAGGGCTACGAGGCCATCGAGGGCTCGGACGTCGTGGTGATCACCGCAGGTCTGCCCCGTAAGCCGGGCATGAGCCGGATGGACCTGCTGGAGACCAACGCCAAGATCGTGCGGCAGGTCGCCGAGAACGTCGCCAAGTACGCCCCGAACGCCGTCGTGATCGTGGTGTCCAACCCGCTCGACGAGATGACCGCGCTCGCCCAGCTCGCCACCCAGTTCCCCAAGAACCGGGTGCTCGGCCAGGCCGGCATGCTCGACAGCGCCCGGTTCACCAACTTCGTCGCCGAGGCCCTCGACGTACCGGTGAAGTCGGTCAAGACGCTGACCCTCGGCTCGCACGGCGACACCATGGTCCCGGTGCCGTCGCAGAGCACCGTCAACGGCAAGCCGCTGCGCGACGCGATGCCCGCCGAGCAGATCGAGGAGCTGGTCGTCAAGACCCGCAACGGTGGCGCCGAGGTCGTCGCGCTGCTCAAGACCGGTTCGGCGTACTACGCCCCGTCCGCCGCCGCCGCCCGGATGGCACGGGCCGTGGCCGAGGACTCCGGCGCGGTCATGCCGGTCTGCGCCTGGGTCGACGGCGAGTACGGCATCTCCGGGGTCTACCTGGGCGTCGAGGCCGAGATCGGCGCGGAGGGCGTGAAGCGGGTCGTCGAGACCGACCTGGACGCCGACGAGCTGGCCAGCCTCAAGGAGGCCGCCGAGGCCGTCCGCGCCAAGCAGGCCGACGTGGCCAGCATGTGATCCGCTGAACCATCCGCCGCAGGGGCGGGACGGCTTCCGCCGTCCCGCCCCTGCGCCGTCCCCACCCCACCCCGTCCCGCCCGTCCCGCCGTCCCTGCCCCGGTGATCAAGAGGTTTGCGTCAACCAGTCGGCCTGAGTTGACCCAAACCTCTTGATCACTGCATTGGGTCAGGGCTCGCGGCGGGTGATCAAGAGGTTTCGGTCAGGAAACCGCCCTGACGTGACCCAAACCTCTTGATCACCGCTGGCAGGTGCCCGGCTCCGGTGGTGATCAAGAGGTTTGGGTCAGGAAATCGCCCTGGCATGACCGAAACCTCTTGATCACCGGGGCGAGGTGGGACGGGGCGAGGTGGGACGGGGCGAGGTGGGACGGGGTGGGGCGAGGGTGGGCGGGTGGGGGGTGAAGGGGGCGGTGAGGTGGGGGGTGGCTAGGAGGGTGGGGGTGGAGGTGGTGGCGAGCTGGTCGAGCAGGGTGGTGCGGGAGTCTCGGGCGGTGGTCGGGTCCGCCTCGTGGGCGTAGGCCAGCTCCGGGTCGATCAGCTGCACCACGTGCACCAGCAGGTCGCCGGTGAACAGGATCCGGTCGTCGCCGGTGTCGACCAGCACGCACTGGTGGCCGGGGGTGTGCCCGGGGGTGGGTAGCAGGCGTACCCCGGGGGTGAGGGTGGTGTCGCCGTCGACCACGCGGAGCTGGCCGGCGGCGCGCAACGGCGCGATCAGACCGGCCGGCAGTCCCGGGTTGATGCTCTCCACGGCGGCCAGCTCGGCCCGCTGGAGCAGGTAGGTCGCGTTGTGGAAGTAGGGCCGGCCCGGGGTGCCGGTCACCGCCCAGCCGATGTGGTCGCTGTGCAGGTGGGTGAGGATCACGGTGTGTACGTCGGCCGGGTCGATGCCGGCGACGGCCAGTTCGGCCGGCAGCCGACCGGGGACCGGTGCCCAGCTCGCGGCGGGCGAGTCGGCCGGCCCGATGCCGGCGTCGACCAGGGTCACCGGCCCGTCCCCGACGCGCAGCGCGAAGGCGCGGAACGGCAGCCACCAGTCGCCGTCGTCGGTGACCGAACCGGGTTCGCGCCGGTCCGCCTCGCGCCAGTGTGCGGCGGTGGCTGCGGGGAATGCCTGCGTCCGGGGCTGGAAGAACGGTCCCTCGCCGTCGGTGAGGGCGGTGACCGTGATAGACCCGAGGGTGCGGCTCAGTGGCATCCGGTGATGGTGCCAGGGTCCGCCCCGGCCCACGCGGTGATTTTGGCCGTCCGGGGCCGCCGGGTCGAGGCCGGCTCGGTGCCGTGAACCGGTTTCCAGTACGCTCGTACTGCTTGAGCACGTGTCCCCCGAGAGGAGCGCCGGCCGATGGCGAAGATCAAGGTAAACAACCCGGTCGTAGAGCTCGACGGCGACGAGATGACCCGGATCATCTGGAAGCAGATCCGGGAGCAGCTGATCCTGCCCTACCTCGACGTCGACCTGCACTACTACGACCTGTCGATCCAGCACCGGGACGCCACCGACGACCAGGTGACCATCGACGCCGCGAACGCCATCAAGGAGCACGGCGTCGGCGTCAAGTGCGCCACCATCACCCCGGACGAGGCCCGGGTGGAGGAGTTCGGCCTCAAGAAGATGTGGCGGTCGCCGAACGGCACCATCCGTAACATCCTCGGCGGCGTCGTCTTCCGCGAGCCGATCATCATGTCGAACGTGCCCCGGCTGGTCCCCGGCTGGACCAAGCCGATCATCATCGGCCGGCACGCCCACGGCGACCAGTACAAGGCCACCGACTTCGTGGTCCCCGGCCCGGGCACGGTGACCATCACCTACACCCCGGCCGACGGCGGCACCCCGATGGAGATGGAGGTCGCCAACTTCTCCGGCGGCGGCATCGCCATGGGCATGTACAACTACGACGAGTCGATCCGGGACTTCGCCCGCGCCTCGTTCCGGTACGGCCTGGACCGGGGCTACCCGGTCTACCTGTCCACCAAGAACACCATCCTCAAGGCGTACGACGGCCGGTTCAAGGACCTCTTCGCCGAGGTGTTCGAGAACGAGTTCAAGGACGAGTTCGCCGCCGCCGGCATCACCTACGAGCACCGGCTCATCGACGACATGGTCGCCGCCGCGCTCAAGTGGGAGGGCGGCTACGTCTGGGCCTGCAAGAACTACGACGGTGACGTGCAGTCCGACACCGTCGCGCAGGGCTTCGGCTCGCTCGGCCTGATGACCTCCGTGCTGCTCTCCCCGGACGGTCGTACCGTCGAGGCGGAGGCCGCGCACGGCACGGTCACCCGGCACTACCGGCAGTACCAGAAGGGCGAGAAGACCTCGACCAACCCGATCGCCTCGATCTACGCCTGGACCCGGGGCCTGGCCCACCGGGGCAAGCTGGACGGCACCCCGGCGGTCACCGAGTTCGCCGACACCCTGGAGCAGGTCATCGTCGACACCGTCGAGTCCGGCCAGATGACCAAGGACCTCGCGCTGCTCATCTCGCGCGACGCCCCGTGGCAGAGCACCGACGAGTTCATGAACACCCTCGACGAGAACCTGGCGCGCAGGCTCAGCGCCTGACCCTCGCCCGTACCCACGGAACCCGTCGGCGGTCCGCCGACGGGTTCCGTCGTCTGCGGCCCGGCGACGCGCACCGGCGGCACCGGTGTGCCAGAAGGTCGGCAGCACCGGCACCGGCAGCCCCGGCAGCACCGGCACCGGCAGCCCCGGCAGCACCGGCACCGGCAGCACAGGCAGCACCGGAACCGGCGACCCCGGCAGCACAGGCCCCGGCAGCACCGGCGGCCTGCGGTCGGCGGCACCGGCGGTGCCACCCGTCCGGGTGACGGCGGCGTCACCGGTCGGGGAAGAGGTCGTTGAGCCGGGTGGACGTGGTGCCAGTCGCGTCCAGGGAGCACGTCGGTCACCGCACGGCACCAGTGCCGATCGACAAGCCTCCCGGGCTGTCGAGCACAGCCAGCCGTCCCTTCCCCGCGGGGGGCCCGTCCCGGGCCCCCCGCGTCCTGCTGTGCGGGGTCGGCCGGCGGGCAGGGGAGCGGGGTCAGCCGGCGCGCAGGAGCTCGGCGGCGCGCTCGGGGGCGATGTCGTTGATGAAGACCCCCATGCCCGACTCGGAGCCGGCCAGGTACTTCAGTTTGTCCTTCGCCCGGCGGATGGTGAACAGCTGGAGGTGCAGGTGGCCCAGCTCCCGGTCGATCCGCACCGGCGCCTGGTGCCAGGCCGCGATGTACGGCATGGGCAGGTCGAACAGCCCGTCGAAGCGGCGGAGCACGTCCAGGTAGAGCGGGCCGAACGCGTCCCGTTCGGCGTCGTCGAGCGCCGGGATGTCCGGCACCGGCCGGTGCGGCGCGACGTGCACCTCGAACGGCCAGCGGGCCGCCGCCGGCACGTACGCCGTCCAGTGGTCGTTGGCCGCGACCACCCGGTCCCCGGCGGCGCGCTCGGTGGCGAGCACGTCGGCGTAGAGGTTGCCGCCGCCGGTGCGCTCCGCGTGCCGGCGGGCCGCCGCGAGCAGCGACCGGGTACGCGGTGTGACGAACGGGTACGCGTAGATCTGGCCGTGCGGGTGGTGCAGGGTGACGCCGATCTCCACCCCCCGGTTCTCGAAGCAGAACACCTGCTCCACCCCGGGCAGTGCGCCGACCGCCGTGGTCCGGTCGGCCAGCGCGTCCAGCACCAGCCGGACCCGGGCGGGGGAGAGGCTGGCGAAGGACGCCCGGTGGTCGTCGGTGAAGCAGACCACCTCGCAGCGTCCCTGGCCGGGGCGGACCGGGGTGAACCCGGTGATCTCGGCCGGCTCGTCGGCGATCCGTTGGCTCAGCGAGGGGAACCGGTTCTCGAAGACCGCCACGTCGTAGTCGGGGGCGGGGATCTCGCTGTGCCGGTCGCCCCGGGACGGGCACAGCGGGCACTGGTCGGCCGGGGGGAGGAAGGTCCGGGTCTGCCGGTGCACCGCCACCGCCACCCACTCGTCGGTGAGCGGGTCGTACCGTAGCTGGGAGGCCGGCGGAGGTGGGGGCAGCTCCCGCTGGTCCGGCTGGTCCCGGACGGCGTCGTCCCGCTCGTCGAAGTAGATCAGCTCGCGGCCGTCGGCCAGCTCGATCGCCGTACGCTTCACCGCGTCGTCTCCTGCCCGGTCGCCCGGCCCGTGCCTGTCACGATCACCAGCTCGCCCACCTTCTCGTCGATCACCCGGCGCGCTTCGGGGGCCAACCGGTCGTCGCTGACCAGCACGTCGGCGGCGCCCAGGCCGACGATGGAGGAGATGCCCACGGTGCCCCACTTGGTGTGGTCGGCGAGGACGACCAGCCGGTCGGCGGCCTCCACCAGGGCCCGGTCGGTCTCCGCCTCCATCAGGTTGGGGGTGGTGAAACCCGCCCGCTCGGTGATCCCGTGTACGCCGAGGAAGAGCAGGTCCAGGTGCAGCGACCGGATGGCCTCCACGGCCAGCGGGCCGACCAGCGCGTCGGACGGGGTGCGTACCCCGCCGGTCAGCACCACGGTCTGGTCGGGGCGGCCGGCGGTGTGCAGGATCTCGGCCACCGGCAGCGAGTTGGTCACCACGGTCAGCCCGGCGACGTCGACCAGGCGGCGGGCCAGCTCGGCGGTGGTGGTGCCGGCGGAGAGGGCGATCGCCGCACCGGGCCGGACCAGTTCGGCCGCGTGGCCGGCGATGGCGGCCTTCTCGGCGGACTGCCGGACGGACTTGGCGTGGAAGCCCGGTTCGTCGGTCGAGCCGGGGCCGGTGGTGGTGGCCCCGCCGTGCACCTTGGCCAGCAGCCCCTGGTCGTGCAGCGTGTCCAGGTCCCGCCGGATGGTCATGTCGGAGACACCGAACTCGGCAGCCAGCTCGGTGACCCGTACGCCACCGGCGGTCCGGACCCGGTCGAGGATCGTCGCCTGTCGCTGCCGTGCCAGCATCCGCCGTACCTCCCCGCACACCTGCACGCGCTCGAACGTGTTCAAACAAGATTGAACACTAGCGCGCAGCAGGCAGCGGCGGAAGTAGAACCCCGAGGTCAGGCGGACGGCAGGCGCGGCTCCACCCAGCCGGTCTCGGTGAGATGGTTCATCACCGCCTGCACCGCCTCCTCGATGCTCTGGCCGGTGGTGTCGACCACCAGATCGGCATCGGTCGGCGTCTCGTACGGGTCGTCGATGCCGGTCATCCCGGTGAGCAGGCCGGCCCGGGCGCGGGCGTACAGCCCCTTGCGGTCGCGCTGCTCACAGACCTCCAACGGGGTGGCCACGTGCACCAGCAGGAACCCCGCCCCGGCGGACCGGGCCATCTCCCGCACGGCGGCCCGGGCCTGGGCGTACGGGGCGATCGGGCAGCAGATGCCCACCCCCCGGTGCCTGGCGATCTCGGCCGCCACCCAGCCGATCCGCCGGACGTTGGCGTCCCGGTCGGCCCGGCTGAAGGTCAACCCGGCCGACAACTCCCGGCGTACCACGTCGCCGTCGAGCAGGGTGATCGTGCGCTCGCCCTGCTCCCGGAGCAGGTCGGCGAGCCCCCGGGCGATGGTCGACTTGCCGGAACCGGAGAGCCCGGTCAGGAAGACCACCAGCCCCCGGTGCCGGCGCGGCGGGCGGGCCCGGGCGAGCTCCTTGGCCACTGCCGGCGGGGTGTGCCACTCGGGCAGCGGGAACCCCCGGTCGAGCAGGTCGTCGATCTCCGCCTCGCTCAGCGCCAGCTTGCGGTTACGCGGCGGGATGTCGTCCCGCCAGCGCCACTGGCCGTCCCGGCTGTCGTAGGCCAGCTCGCGGGGGACCAGCACCCGCAGCCCCGCCCCGGAGAGCATGGCGCCGGTGGAGAGGAGGTGGGTCACCCCGTACGCGGCGGAGATCCTCGCCCGCAACAGGGCGTCGCTGATCTCGTCGGCGCGGCGGGGCAGCGGCACCGCGACCAGGGTCGCCGGGGGCATCCGGTCCCGGGCGGCGAAAACGCTGCGGACCAGGGCCTCGGTGGGCAACCCACCCGCGCCGTCCTCGCCGACCGGGATCATCACCAGCAGGTGCGCGCCGAGGGTACGGGCCGCGTGCGCGATCTGCGCCAGCTGCGGCCGGTGCAGCGGCCGGTCGGCGATCACCCCGAGCACCCGTCCCGGGGGCAGCAGCGGTCGGATCTCCTCCGGACCCCGGCGCAGCCGCTGGAACGGGCCGTGCCCGCCGTCGCCGAGCCGGCGGACCGGGCCGCCCAGCCCGGCCACACCCTCGCGGACCGGCCAGACGTCGGTCACCTCAAGGGCCGCCACCGGGGCACCCTCGCCGTCGGTGAGCACCAGCGTCCGCCGGCCCGGGTCGGCCTGGTCCAGCCCGTCGGCGACGGCGGTGGGCACCTGGAGGGTCACCGGGACCGGCCAGGAGGTGCCGTCGGCCAGCCGACCGCGACGCTGTAGCGAGGCCAGGTCGGCGCGGGTCATGAAGCCGGCCAGCGGGGTGTACGCCCCGCTCAGCAGCAACTCCAGATCGGCCAGCTCACCGGGGCGCGGCGCGTACGCGGGGGCATCCCGCAGCACGTCCTCGGGCAGCACTGAACCGTTGCTCATCCGTACCCCTCACTCGCTGGCCGGATCACAGTTTCTCAGTCGGCCGGCGATCGGTCGAGAGCGCCACTCCACTGCCGACCCGGAAGTGGATCAACGGGGGAGGGTGTCGACCGGTCGATGAGCGAGGTCAACCCACCGGAACCAGGGGTGCGGCACCGAACGAGACGGCGAATCTCTGACACCAGATCGCGACACTCGTCAGCCCGGCGGGGTCGGCACCGGACGGGATGGCGTACGCCTGGTCGCCCTTGTTGCCCTTGAGTCGGCCCAGCTCAACCCGGCGGCCGTCGTCGAACACGCCCCAGCCGGCCCGGCCGGTGCGGACCGGCTGGTCGGTCAGCCAGACCTTCAGGTCGGGGCCGTTGGAGGTGTCCAACCCGACCAGTTCCAGCCGGTGCCCCCCGTCTGCGGTACGGACGATCCGGGCGGTGCCCGAGGTGTCGTGTTCATGACTGACGAACTCTCCCCGGCTGACCACCACCGGCCGGGTGCTGGTGGGGCTGCCGGTGGTCGGCGTGGTGCCGGCGGGGGTGGTCCCGGTGGGCGTGCCGCCGGGGGCGTCGGTCGGGGTGGTGCCGGCCGGGGCGGCGTCCACCTCGGAGAGTTGCTCGTCGACCTGGTTGTCGGTCACCACCTTCCAGGGTTGGAACCAGTACAGGCCGAAGGCGACGCCGACACCGAGGACGGCGACGGCGACCCAGGTCAGCGGGGTACGAAACGGTCGACGGGACATGCCGCTCAGTCTTGCCGGACCGCGGCGGCCGGGCACCGGCCGGCGGCGTTACGAAAGCCTTACCGTCGTCGGACATCCACGATCCATAGCTCGTTCATAGGTCGTTCACATCGACTTTCCGGTCCGGTCGCCTTAGCTGCCGGCGACCCCTTCGCGACCAGAGAGCGCCCACCGCATGCGACTACGATTCCCCCGCCGGACCCCCGGATCCGATCCGTCCACCATCGCCGAACCCTCCGCCCGAGGGCACCGCGAGTCGTCGCCCCCTGCTGGTGACACCGACCACGCCGGCCACGCCCTCCGGGCGCCGAGCAAGCTGCACGCGTTCAACCGGTACGAGATCAAGTACCTGGTCGAGACGACGAAGGTACCGGCGTTGCGGGCCGCACTCGCCGCCCGGATGACGCCCGACGCGCACGGCGGTGACGGTGGCTACGGCGTCTGGAGCGTCTACTACGACACCACCGACCTGCGTTTCTACTGGGAGAAGATCGAGGGGCTGAAGTTCCGTCGCAAGCTGCGGGTACGCCACTACGGCGACCGGTCCGGCGTGACCGACGACGGGACCGTGCACGTCGAGATCAAGCAGCGGGTCAACCGGGTCACCCAGAAGCGCCGGATCGCCGTGCCCTACCGGGTGGCCCGCCAACTCTGCGACGAGCGCGTCATGATCGAACACGATCCCTCCCAGCGCGGTTTCGTCGAGGAGGTGCTGGGACTCGTCTCCGGCCTCGACCTGCGTCCGGTGGCGATGACCGGCTACCAGCGTGAGGCGTTCGTCGGCCAAGCAGCCGACCTGGGCCTGCGGGTCACCCTCGACCACCGGGTGCGCGGCCGGGACCGCGACTTCCACCTCGGCGCGGACGCCGAGAACCGCCTGATCATTCCGGCCTCGAAGTCGATCGTCGAGGTCAAGGCGAACGAACGGGTCCCGTACTGGCTCACCGACCTGGCCGGCCGGGCCGAGCTGTCGGTGGTGCGGGTCTCCAAGTACTGCCAGAGCGTCGAGGCGTTCGGCCGCGTGCCGCGCTCGATCTTCCACGTCCAGGATGCCGATCCCGCCGCCGACCTGGTGGCCCCCACCCCGAGAAGCGAGGCCTGAACCCCGATGGACATCACGTTCCAGGACCTGTCCGGCACCTTCAGCACGGGCGACATCGCCCTCACGCTGTCGTTGTCCTTCCTGCTCAGCGCCATGATCGGCTGGGTCTACCGGTCCACCCACCGCAACGTGTCGTACAGCCAGTCGTACGTCCAGACGCTGATCATCCTGGGCATGCTGATCTCGCTGATCATGCTGGTGGTGGGCTCCAACATCGCTCGGGCCTTCGCCCTGGTCGGCGCGCTGTCAGTGGTGCGGTTCCGCAACGCCATCAAGGAGACCCGCGACGTCGGCTTCATCTTCCTGGTGATGGGCGTCGGGATGGCCTGCGGCACCCGGTTCTACAGCCTGGCCGTCGTCGCCGCCGTGGCGATCAGCCTGATCATCGTGGTGATGTACCGGTTCAACTGGTTCGCGCTCAACGTGCAGCGGCAGGTCGTCAAGGTCCAGGTCCCGGCCGGCGGCAACCACACCGCTGACATCCAGGACGTGCTGGTCCGGCACACCACCGAATTCGAACTGGTCAGCATGGAGACGATCCGGGCCGGTGCGCTCACCGAGATGACGTACACGGTCCGGTTGAAGAAGGGCGGCGAGCCGGGTGACCTGATCAGCGCGCTCAGCGAGCGGACCTCGGGCCAGCGGGTGACCGTGCTGACCGGCTACGACCAGACGGACCTGTGATGGCGCAGTCCCTGCGTACCCGGTCGGTGCTGCCGCCCCGGCTGCGTCGCCGACTGCCGGTCCGGGTGCGGCAGAACTGGAAGCTGCTCACCACCTGCGCGGCCTTCCTCGCCGTACTGACCCTGGTGCTGGGGACGGAACGGATCCGCCCCTACGTGACAAGTGCCGGGGGCTCCGGGGGCGACGTGGTGAGCGTGGACATCCCCGGCACCGTCGACCTCTTCGACGCCGGTCGCGCGCACGAGATCTCGCTGACGTTCCGCAACGCCGACTACGAGCGGATGCTCGACGCCTACTGGAAGGAGGGCGAGAAGGGGTACGTCGAGGCCGACCTGACCGTCGACGGGACCACGATCCCCAGCGTGGGCATCCGACTCAAGGGCAACTCGACGCTCGGCCAGCTCAGTTGGAAGGGCGAGACGCGGCCCTCCGGGGGCCGGGGTGAGAACGGCGGTGGGCCGCGACCGGGCGGCGGGTTCCCGGGCGGGCCACCCGACGGCGGGCCGCCGCAGGGCGCAGGATTCCCCGACGGCGGGCTGCCGCAGGGCGCAGGATTCCCCGACGGCGGGCTGCCGCAGGGCGCAGGATTCCCCGGCGGCGGGCTGCCGCAGGGCGCAGGATTCCCCGACGGCGGGCTGCCGGACGGGGCTGCTCCCGGCACTCAGCAGCCCGGAACAGGCGAGCAGGCCGGCGGCGGTCAGCAGGCCGGTGGTGGTCAGTTCCCCGGTGGGATGACCCGGGCGGCGTTGAAGGCCGAGGAGCCGGAGACGTTGCCGTGGCTGCTCAGCTTCGACGAGTTCGTCGACGGCCGGCGCTACCAGGGGCACCGGGAGGTGGCCGTCCGGGTGGGCGGTATGGGCGGCGGCTCGACGGTGCTCAACGAGGCCCTGTCGTTGTCGCTGCTCGACGCCACGGGTGAGCCCGCGCAGCGGTACGCGTACTCCTCGTTCACCGTCAACGACCGGCCCACCACCGCCCGGCTGCTGGTCGAGCACCCGGACGAGCACTTCGCCGATCAGATGGACGGCACAGGGGTGCTCTACAAGTCGCTGGCCAGCGGCAGCTTCACCGACCAGGGCGACGATCCGACCGAGTACGCCGACGACTTCAAGCAGATCACCATGAAGGGCAGTCAGGACCTGCAACCGGTGATCAACCTGATCCGGTGGGTGAACTCGGCCAGCGACGAGGAGTTCGACGCGCACCTCGCCGACAGGGTGGACGTGGCGTCCTTCGCCCGGTACGTCGCGTTGCAGAACCTGCTGCTCAACTTCGACGACATGGCCGGCCCGGGGAAGAACTACTACCTCTGGTACGACCTGGGGACGAAGAAGTTCAGCGTGATCAGCTGGGACCACAACCTGACCTTCAGCGGCAACGCCAGCCAGGGCCCGCACGACAGCGGCGGGTTCGGCCCGGGCCGGGGCTTCCCCGGCGCGGCCGGTGCCAACGGTGCGGTCACGGACCAGGCAGCACCGGGCGGGCCGGGCCAGCAGCCGGGGCAACAGGCCGGTCAGCAGCCGGGTCAGCAGGCCGGAGCGCCACCCGGGCAGCCAGCCGGGCCGGGTGCCCGGGGTGCGGACAACGAGGGTGGTGGCCCGCGCGGCGGGATGATGATGGGCCACAAGCTCAAGGAGCGCTTCCTCGCCAGCGACGCCTTCAAGGCGACCTACGAGGACGCCTACCGGGAGCTGTACCAACAGGTCTTCGGCAGCGGGAAGGCGGCGGAGTCACTCACCGCGATCAGCACGGTGCTGAAGAAGGTCGATGGGGCGGACGCCGCCGCCGTCGACTCCGACGTGGCCCAGCTACGCACCCTTATCGGCCAGCGGACCGAGAGCCTGGGCAAGCACGAGGTGATCACCCGGAGCTGAAGCCGACGGGACGCGGGCCGGCACCAGGCCCGCGTCCCGTCACCGACCTCAGGGAAGTCCCCGGGCGATTCCGGATACCCGCCAGGGTGCCGCCTCCCTAGGCTGGCGGCGTGACACTGATCGCGACCGAGTCGCTGACCAAGACGTACGGGGGCCGGGTCACCGCGTTGACCGACCTCACCGTCGCGGTCGAGCCGGGGATCATCGGGCTGGTCGGCGCCAACGGCGCCGGCAAGTCGACCCTGATAAAGATCCTGCTGGGCCTGCTCCCGCCGACCAGCGGACGGGTCTCCGTGCTCGACCTCGACCCCACCACCGACCCGGCGGCGGTCCGCGCCCGGGTCGGCTACATGCCGGAGCACGAGGCGCTCCCACCCGACCTGTCCGCCGCCGAACTCGTCACCCACCTCGGGCGGATGAGCGGCCTGCCCCGGACGGTGGCCCGCGAGCGCGCCTCCGAGACGCTGCGGCACGTCGGCCTCTACGAGGAGCGGTACCGGCCGGTCGGCGGCTACTCCACCGGGATGAAGCAGCGGGTCAAGCTCGCCCAGGCCCTGGTGCACGACCCGGACCTGCTGCTGCTCGACGAGCCCACCAACGGCCTCGACCCGGCCGGCCGGGACGCCATGCTCGCCCTGGTCCACCGGATCGGCACCGAATTCGGCATCTCCGTGCTGGTCTGCTCGCACCTGCTCGGCGAGGTGGAGCGGATCTGCGACACCCTGATCGCCATCGACGGTGGCCGGCTCCTGCGCGCCGACCGGATCGACGCGATGACCTCGGCCACCGACCTGCTCGCCGTCGAGGTCAGCGAGGGCACCGACCAGCTGGCCGGCCGGCTCGCCGCGCTCGACCTGCCGGTGACCCGCGACGGCCGGATGCTGCTCGTCCCGCTGGTCGACGAGCGTACCTACGACCTGATCCTCGGCGTGGTCGCCGAGCTGGACCTGCCGCTGCACCGGCTGGACCAGCGCCGGCACCGGGTGGCCGAACTCTTCGCCCCGAGGGAGCCCAGCAATGCCTGAGCCGACCGGCGTCATCCACGACATCGGCTACCAGCGGTACACCGGCCCGAGGCAGGGCCGCCGGCACGTCTTCGGCGCGCTCTACGGGCACGGCCTGCGGACGGTCTTCGGGTTGGGCCGCAGCGCCAAGGCGAAGATCTTCCCCTGGCTGGTCGTCGGCATCGTGACCGTGGTGGCCGCGGGCCTTACCGCCGTCCGCAGCCAGCTCGGCGAGGTGGTGATGACGTACGCCCAGTTCGCCGACGCGATGAGCTGGCTGGTCATCTTCTTCGTCGCGGTGGCCGCCCCCGAGCTGGTCTCCCGGGACCTGCGCAGCGGCGTGCTCCCGCTCTACTTCTCCCGGCCGCTGCCGCGCGACGACTACGCGCTGGCCAAGCTGCTCTCCCTGGTCAGCGCGATCTGGCTGCTGCTGGGCGGGCCGCAGCTGGTGATGTTCCTGGGGGCGGCGTTCACCACCCCCGACGGCCTGCGCGGGACCTGGAACGAGCTGCTGGACCTGCTGCCCGGGTTGCTCTACGCCGGGCTGTGGGCGGTGGTCTTCGCCTCGATCGGTCTGCTGGTCGCCTCGCTCACCGGCAAGCGGGCCTTCGCCGCCGGTGGGATCGTGGCGGTCTTCCTGATGACCACCCCGGTCGTCGGCGTGCTGTCGATCCTGCCGTCCCGCGCGGTCAACGAGCTGGCCTTCCTCGCCTCGCCGTCGACGCTGGTCGGCGGGGTGGGCACCTGGGCGCTCGGTGACCTGCTGGTGCCCGAGGGACAGGGCGGCGGGATGCCGATCGGCAGCTTCGGCCCGGTCTACGCGATCGTCGCCGTGCTGCTGGTCACCGCCTGCACCGCCCTGCTGCTGCTGCGATACCGGAAGGTGGCCGCCCGATGACCACACTCGACACCGACGCCCGGCCGGCGGTCACCACCAGCACCCTGGATCTCGCCGGGGTCTCCCGCTGGTACGGCAACGTGGTGGCGGTCAACGACGTCACCATGCGGCTCGGCTCCGGGGTGACCGGCCTGCTCGGCCCGAACGGCGCCGGCAAGACCACCCTGCTGCACATGATGGCCGGCTTCCTCGCCCCGTCCCGGGGCACGCTCACCCTCGACGGCGAGTCGACCTGGCGTAACCCGGCCGTCTACCGCCGGCTCGGGCTGGTCAGCGAGCGGGAGGCGGTGCACTCCTTCCTCACCGCCAAGGAGTTCGTGCTGGCCAGCGCGAAGCTGCATCGGTTGCCCGACCCGGAGGCCGCCGCCCGCCGGGCGATCGAGCTGGTCGAGATGACCGACGCTCAGGACCGCCGGATCGGCACGTACTCCAAGGGGATGCGGCAACGCACCCGGGTGGCCGCCGCGCTGGTGCACGACCCGCAGGTGCTGCTGCTCGACGAGCCGTTCAACGGGATGGACCCGCGCCAGCGGCTGCACATGATGGGCCTGCTGCACTCCCTCGGCGACGCCGGGCGGACCATCCTGTTCAGCTCGCACATCCTGGAGGAGGTCGAGCAGGTCTCCGGCACCGTGCAGGTGATGGTCGCCGGGCGGCTGGCCGCCTCCGGCGACTTCCGCACCATCCGCCGGCTGATGACCAACCGACCGCACGTCTTCGCGGTCCGCTCCACCGACGACCGGGCGCTGGCCGTGGCGTTGATGGCCGACCCGTCGGTCACCGGCGTGGAGCTGGACAAGACCGGCCTGACCGTACGGGCCGGCGACTACGGCGCGTTCACCCGGGCGCTGCCCAAGATCGCGCTCGCCCGGCAGATCCGGGTCCGGCAGTTGACCCCCGAGGACGAGTCCCTGGAGAGCGTCTTCTCCTACCTGGTGGAGGCCTGATGTCGACCGTTTCCTGGATCACCGCGCGTGGGCTCTTCGGCCGTCGCCGGTTCCTCATGCTGCTGCCGCTGCCGGCGGTGCTGGTGCTGCTCGCCGTGCTCTGCCGGTCGCTCGGGGTCGACCCGGGCGAGTGGGCGTCGCCGGTGCTGGTCGGCCTCGGTCTGGCCGTGGTGCTGCCGGTGGTGGCGCTCATCGTCGGCACCGGCGTGCTGGGCGCGGAGATCGACGACGGCACGGTGGTGCACATCCTGACCAAGCCGCTGCCGCGCTGGCAGATCGTGCTGCCGAAACTCGCCGTGGCCGCCGGGGTCAGCGCGGTCACCGTCGCCGTGCCGCTCTACGTCGCGGGCGTGCTCGCCGACTCGGTACGCCTCGGCCTGGCCCTCGCCGCCGCTTCGGCGCTGGGTGCGCTGGCCTACTCGGCGCTGTTCCTGGCGCTCAGCCTGGTCACCCGGCGGCCGGTGCTGCTCGGCCTGGTGTACGTGCTGATCTGGGAGGGGCTGCTGGGCAACTTCGTCAGCGGCACCAGGGTGCTGTCGATCCAGCAGTGGGTGATCGCCCTGGCCGACCGGATGGCCCCCACGGCACTGCTGTCGACGACCGTCTCGGTGCCGGTGGCGGTCGTGTTGATCGCCCTGGTGAGCGTCGGCTTCACCGTCCTGGCGATCGACCGGCTCCGCTCCTTCAGCGTCGCCGGAGAAACCAGCTGACCCGGTCCGGCCGGACCGGACGATGACCGGTCGACACCGTTGCGCCGATGTGGTGGTACCCGGTCGCAGGGGTACCGCCACATCGGCGATCCGGCACCGACCCGCCTCAGAAGGCGCTGGCGATGACGAGTTCGGACGTGCGGTCGGGGAGCAGGTCGAGGGTGGTGATCCGGCCGGCGGCGCGCACGTCGTCGGCGATCAGGGTGAGCTGGTCGAGCAGGGCCGCCGGGCCCAACGCCTCGGCCAGCGGGATCTCCGCCCGCATCGACAACTTGCGGTCGGACTTGGCCCGGCGGATCTGGGCCAGGGCGTCCCCGGCCAGCCGGAGCAGGGCCGGGTCACCGGTGCCGGTGATGGCCCGGTCCACCTCGTACGTGGTGGGCCAGGTCGACCGGTGCACCGAGCCGTACCGCCACCACGACCAGACCTCCTCGGTCACGTACGGCAGCACCGGGGCGAAGAGCCGTAGCTGCACCGACAGGGCGGTGGCGAGTGCCGCCCGGGCCGAGTCGGCACCCGGCCCGGTGCCGTAGGCGCGTTCCTTCACCAACTCGATGTAGTCGTCGCAGAACCGCCAGAAGAACGCCTCGGTGGCCTGTAGGGCGGTCGTGTGGTCGTACCCGTCGAAGGCGGTCGTCGCGGTGGTGACCACGGCGGACAGTTCGGCGAGCATGGCGGTGTCCAGCGGGGTGGTCGCCGGGGCGCGCAGGGCGTCGCCGGCACCGAGGCCGAGCGCGAACTTCGACGCGTTGAGCAGTTTGGTGGCCAGTCGCCGCCCCACCTTGATCTGCGCCGGGTCGAAGGCCAGGTCCATGCCGGGGCGGCCGTTGGCCGCCCAGTAGCGGACCGCGTCCGACCCGTGCTGCTCCAGCAGCGCCATCGGGGTGACGACGTTCCCCTTGGACTTGGACATCTTCTTGCGGTCCGGGTCGAGGATCCAGCCGGACAACACCGCGTCCCGCCAGGGCAGCACCCCGTGTTCCAGGTGGGCGCGGGCCACGGTGGCGAAGAGCCAGGTCCGGATGATCTCCTGCCCCTGCGGGCGCAGGTCCATCGGGAAGATCCGGTCGAACAACTCCGGGTCGGTCTCCCAGCCGCCGACGATCTGCGGGGTCAACGACGAGGTGGCCCAGGTGTCCAACACGTCCGGGTCGCCGACGAAACCGCCCGGCACGCCGCGCTGCGATTCGTCGTAGCCGGGCGGCGGTTCGCTGGACGGGTCGATCGGCAACGACGCTTCGTCCGGTGTGAGAGGGTTGGCGTGGTCCGGCTCGCCAACGGCGTCGAGCCGGTACCACACCGGCACCGGCACCCCGAAGAAGCGCTGCCGGCTGACCAGCCAGTCACCGGTCAGCCCACCCACCCAGTGCGCGTAGCGGTGCCCCATGTGCTCCGGCACCCAGCGCAGCTCGTCACCCCGGGCCAGCAGCTCCGCCCGCAGCCCGGCGTCCCGGCCGCCGTTGCGCAGATACCACTGCCGCGTCGAGACGATCTCCAACGGCCGGTCGCCGCGCTCGTAGAACTTCACCGGATGGGTGATCTCGCGCGGCTCGCCGACCAGGTCACCGGCCTCGCGCAGCAGCTCCACCAGGGCCCGGCGGGCGGCGTTGACCGGCTGCCCGGCCAACGCCGCGTAGGGGGCCGCCGGCACGTCGGCCGGTGGCTCGGCCAGCAGCCGACCGTCCCGGCCGATCACCACCCGGGTTTCCAGGTCGAGGTCCCGCCACCAGGTCACGTCGGTCAGGTCACCGAACGTGCACACCATCGCGACGCCGGTGCCCTTCGCCGGGTCCGCCAGCGGGTGCGCGCGCACCGGCACCCCCACCCCGAACACGGGGGTACGCACCGTCGCGCCCACCAGGTCGGCGTACCGCTCGTCGTCGGGGTGGCAGACCAGCGCCACACAGGCCGGCAGCAGCTCCGGCCGGGTGGTGTCGATCAGCACCTCCCGCCCGCCCGGCCCGGTGAACCGCAGCCGGTGGTACGCCCCCGGGCGCTCCCGGTCCTCCAGTTCCGCCTGCGCCACGGCGGTGCCGAACCCGACGTCCCACAGCGTCGGCGCCTCCGCCTGGTAGGCCTCACCCCGGGCCAGGTTGCGCAGGAACATCCGCTGCGAGGTGGCCCGCGCCGCCCGCCCGATCGTGGTGTACGTCAGCGACCAGTCCACGGACAGCCCGAGCCGCCGCCAGAGCGCCTCGAAGACCTGCTCGTCGTCGGCGGTCAACCGTTCGCACAGCTCGACGAAGTTGCGTCGGGAGATCGGCGTCGGCTCCCGGCGTCGGGCCTCGGTGACCGGGGCGTCGGGCGGCTGCCACGCCGGGTCGTACGGCAGGGACGGGTCGCAGCGCACCCCGTAGACGTTCTGCACCCGGCGTTCGGTGGGCAGGCCGTTGTCGTCCCAGCCCATCGGGTAGAACACGTTGCGCCCGCGCATCCGCTGGAACCGGGCCACCGTGTCGGTGTGCGTGTACGAGAAGACGTGCCCCATGTGCAGTTCGCCGGATACGGTCGGCGGCGGGGTGTCGATGGAGTACACGTCGTCGCCGCGACCGTGCCGACGCGGGGTTCCCGCCGGCCCGCGACCCGCTACGGTCGCCTTCTCCCGGTCGAACGCGTACGTGCCCTCCTCCTGCCAGCGGTGCGCCCAGTGCTCCTCGATGCCGTCCAGGGTGGGACGTTCAGGCACACCGGCGCGGACCGTCCTCGCCGTATCAGTCATCGGTCGATCGTAGGCAGCGTGCGACCTCCCGCCCACCGGCTTTATCCGGCGTGCCGGCTTCCTCGCGCCGGGCGCCGGCACGTCATGGGTCGTGGCGGGCCGGGTGTGCGGTGCGACGTGGGGCGGGCCGGGCGCGGCGACCGACCCGACCCGCCGACCGACCCGACCCGCCGACCTACCGCTTCGGGGAGCCGGCCGGACCCGTCGACCTAACGGTTCGGGGAGCCGGCCGGACCCGGTGGGTTACCGGTTCGAGGAGCCGACCGGCGGGGTGAGCAGTGGGCCCTGGGTGGCGATCTGGAAGCCGAGCCCGGTGCGGCCGTTGACCCGGTCGAGGATCACCGAGACCGGCGCGTAGGTGTTCTTCTCGTCCGGGTTGGTGCAGGGGCCCTCACCGGGGTCGCCGTTGTTCAGGATGCCCAGCGCCCGCCCGTCGGACTCGGTGAACAGCGGACCGCCGCTGTCACCCGGCCGGGCGCACACCCGCACGTCGATGCCGCCACTGGCCTTGCCGATGACCTCACCGCAGCGGGTGCCCGGCAGGTAGCCGGCTCCGGCGCCCGAGTCGACGTACTGCTCGCCGGCCTTCGGGGTGTACGCCGAGCCGGTGGCGCAGACCACCCAGCCGGCCTGCACGGCGGAGTACGGCGTGACGCCGGTGATCGGCACGTCGCGGCTGCCCTTGCTGGCGCAGGCCGGATTGTCCGCCACGCACCAGTAGTTGACCAGGCTCGGCGCGTTGCCCACGGTCCGCCTCGGGTACGCCCAGCGGGTCGTCGCGCCCTTCGCGTACGGCAGGACCGCGTAGTCGTTGGGGAAGGCGTTCTCGGCCAGCACCGGGTTGGTCGACTCCAGGCCCACCGGCACCTTCGGCCCGAGGAACTGGTGCCAGGTGTCGTCGACGCGCTGGTGCCGGCCGCCGACCACGCAGTGCCCGGCGGTCAGCACGTAGTACTGCCCGGACTTCGCCCGGACGTTGAAGCCGGTGGTGCAGCCGCCGACGGTGCCGTCGTCGCGGGGCACGTCGAGCCGGATGCCGCCCCGCATCGGCGCCTTGGCGCAGTAGCGCGGGTCGCACGCCTTGGGGATCGCGGAGCCGTCGAGCCGGGCCCGGGCCCGCACCGGCACCCCGGCCGCGTCGAGCGTGCCGGCCAGCCGGGCGTCGTCGGCGGGCACCGCGTCGCCGGTGAGCACCAGCACCTCGTTGGCCCGCTCGTCGACCAGCACGTCCCGACCGGCGGTGACGCCCAGCGTCCCAGCCAGTCGGGCCGCCGCCGCGTCGAGGTCGCGCCGCGAGTGGCGGACCGGCACGACGGTGACGTGCCGGGCGTCCGGCAGGCCGGCGACCGCCTCGGTGACCGGTGCCGGATCGGTGGCGGCGATGGTGAGCACCCCGCCACCGGCCTGGTCCAGCCACATCCCGGCGTACGAATCGGGGAAACGGGCGGCCAGGGTGTCGGCCAGCGGCGCGGACAACTCCTGGAGGGCCAGCCGGCGGGCGGCCTCGCCCGGGGCGACCCGGTAACGGTCGCTCAGGTAGCTCACCGAGGCGGGGGCGGCCTGCGCGACCTGGGTCGCGGGGCGGGTCACCACCGGCGCCGGGCGTGCTGCGGCCGGCGCCGCCGCCCGGCCAGCCGTGTCGGCGCGGGCCGACGCGCGGACCTCCCCGGCGACCGGGACCGTCCCCGCCGCCCAGGTGCCCCCGGTCGCGCCGGTGGCCGCACCGGCATCCCGGTCCACGGCCAACGCCACGCCTGTCGTCCCCATCGTGCTCAGCGCCAATGCCGCTGCCAGCACCACTCGTCCACGGATCCGCACGCCGCAACCTCCCCGTATGCCGGCGATGTGATCGGCTCCGCCGCACCCGACCGGGCGGACCGGTGAAAACGGGGGCGAGGCCCATCGATGCGGGCAGAGTCTAGTCGTCCCACGGCCACCGGGCTGCCCCTCGGCCGGGTCAGACCAGCGAATCACGCCACTGCCGGTGCAGCGCGGCGTACCGGCCACCGGTGGTGGCGAGCCGGGCGGGTGGGCCGTCCTCGACGATCCGTCCACAGTCGACGACCAGCACCCGGTCGGCGGTCTCCACCGTGGAGAGCCGGTGCGCGATCACCAGCGCGGTGCGGTCGCGCAGCACGGTGGACAGCGCCCGCTGCACCAACCGCTCGGTCGGCACGTCCAGCGACGACGTGGCCTCGTCGAGGATCAGCACCCGGGGGTCGGCCAGGAACGCGCGGGCGAACGCGACGAGCTGCCGCTGCCCGGCGGAGAGCCGGCCGCCGCGCCGGTGCACCTCGGTGGCGTACCCGTCGGGTAGGGCGGCGATGAAGTCGTGCGCACCGATCGCCCGCGCCGCCGCCTGCACCGCCGCGTCGGTGGCGTCCGGCCGCCCGAACCGGATGTTCTCCGCCACCGAGCCGCCGAACAGGTGGTTCTCCTGGGTCACCAGCACCACCGCGCGCCGCAGCTCGGCGTCGGACAGGTCCCGCAGGTCGACGCCGTCCAGTTCGACCGTGCCGGCGTCCGGGTCGTGGAACCGGGCGAGCAGCTTCGCCACCGTCGACTTGCCGGCGCCGGTCGGGCCGATCAGGGCGACCGTCTGCCCGGCCGGCACGACCAGGTCCAACCCGGTCAGGATCGGCGTCTGCGGCAGGTAGCCGAAGGACACCGCGTGGAACGTCACCGCACCCCGGCCCGGCCCGGCCGGCAACGGCACCGGCGAGGCCGGTTCGGGCACCCCGGGCTGCTCGTCCAGCACCCCGGCGAGCTTCTCCAGGGCGGCGGTCGCCGACTGGAGGGAGTTGTAGAACTGGCTCAGCTCCTGCATCGGCTCGAAGAACCGGCGCAGATAGAGCAGGAACGCGGCGAGCACCCCGACCTCGGTGGCGCCGCCCAGCACCCGCCAACCGCCGTACCCGAGCACCAGCGCCACGGTCACGTTGCCGATCACCTTGATCCCCGGCGAGTAGGTGGCGATCAGCCGGAAGCCGTGCAGGCTGGTCCGCCGGTACTCGTCGTTGACCGTCACGAAGATCTGCTGGTTGCGCGGCTCACGCCGGAACGCCTGCACCGCACGGATGCCGCGCAGTGACTCCACGAAGTGGACGATCACCAGCGCCACCGCCTCCCGGCTGTGCCGGTAGGCCCGGGCCGAGGCCCGGGCGAACCAGCGGGACAGCCAGAACAGGAACGGGAACGCCAGCAGGGTCACCGCCGCCAGCGGCAGGTCCAGCCAGAGCAGGATGGCGGCGACCGACAGCACCGACAGCGCAGCGGCGACCAGGGTGTCGATCCCCCCGTCGACCAGTTCGGCGATGGAGTCCACGTCACTGGTGAGCCGGGACACCACCCGACCCGAGGTGTACCGCTCGTGGAACCCGACCGAGAGGGTCAGCAGGTGGCCGTACACCCGCTGGCGCAGGTCGAGCAGGACGGCCTGGCCGATCCGGGCGGAGCGGGTGAGGTAGCTGCGCCGGGCGACGTACTCGGTGACGGCCGCGACGGCGAACGCGCCCGCGACGGCCGCCAACGGACCCGGGTCGCCGGCCCGCAGCGGCGGCACCGCCCGGTCGATACCGAGCATGACCAGGTACGGGCCGGCCATCGCGGCGGTGTTCTGGGCCAGCAGCAGGGCCACCGCCACGCCCAACGGCCGGCGGTGCGGACGGAGCAGGTCCCGCAGCAGCGCCCGACTGCGACCCCGCAGCCGGGCCACCGCCTCGGGGGAGTCGTCCTCGGCGCGGCTGCGGTCGGCGTCCGGGTCGGTGGCCCGGCCCCGCCAGTGCGACAACGCGGTGCCGGGCTGGCCGTCGTCACCGGCCGGGGGGTGCTGCCGCGGTGGTCGACGGCTCACGAACGCACCAGGCCCGGTGCCGGCGAGGGTTCGGCGGCGAGCACCGCACGGTACGCCGGCACCGTGGCCAGCAGTTCGGAGTGCCGGCCGACGGCGGTGATCCGCCCCCCGTCGAGCAGCGCCACCCGGTCGGCCAGCGCGACGGTCGACGGCCGGTGCACCACCAGCAGCGCGGTGGTGTCCCGCAGCACCCGGCGCAACGCCGCCTCGACCAGCGCCTCGGTCTGCACGTCCAGGGCGGAGAGCGGGTCGTCGAGGACCAGCAGCGCCGGCCGGCCGAGCACCGCGCGGGCCAGTGCCAACCGTTGCCGCTGCCCGCCGGAGAGCGACAGGCCCTGCTCGCCCACCCGGGTCGCCAACCCCCACGGCAGGTCGTACGCGAAGTCGGCCTGGGCCAGCGCCAACGCGGCCCGGACCTCGTCGCCGGTCGCGTCCGGGCAGCCCAGGGTGAGGTTCTCCCAGACCGACATGGAGAACAGGGTCGGCTCCTCGAAGGCCACCCCGACCAGCCGGCGCAGCGCGTCCAGGCGTACCCCCCGCAGGTCGTGTCCGTCCAGGGTGATCCGGCCGGCGGTCACGTCGTAGAGCCGGGGGACCAGGGAGAGCAGGGTGCTCTTGCCGCAGCCGGTCGCCCCGACCAGGGCCAGCGTCTCGCCCGGCTCGACGGTCAGCTCGATCTCCCGCAGCACCGGTTCGGCGCTGCCCGGGTAGCGGAACGACACCCCCTCGAAGCGGAGCCGGCCGCGCACCGCCGACCGGGTCAGTGCGACCGCGTCCGGGGCGTCCACGATCGACGGCGGGGTGTCCAGCACCTCCTGGATGCGGTCCGCCGCGGTCGCCGCCTCCTGCCCGTTGGCGATGATCCAACCGAGCGACTGCACCGGCCAGATCAGCATGAGCTGGAGGCTGACGAACGCGACCAGTTCCCCGATGGTCAACGTGCCCCGGGCGACAAGCGTCGCGCCGCCGACCAGGGTCGCCCCCAGGGTCAGGTTGGGCACCAGGTCGAACAGGGCCGACGCGCGGGCCAGCAGGGCGCCCTTGCCGACGCCGGTGTCGTGCAGCGCGCGGGCCCGCCCGGCGAACCGGTCGGCCAGCTCCGGCCCCCGCCCGTACGCCTTCATGGTGCGCAGCCCCTGCGCGGTCTCCTCGACCAGGGTGGCCACGTCGCCCTGCTGGTCCTGCATCCGCCGCGACGCCGTGTGGTAGTGCCGGCCGAACCGGCGGCTGATCAGGAACAGCGGCACCGCGCTGGCGGCCACCAGCAGCCCCAGCGGCCCGTGCAGCCGGAGCAGAAGGGCCACCACGGCGACGTAGGTGACCACGTTGAGCACCAGGAACAGCAGGCCGAAGGAGAGGAACCGGCGCAGCACCGACAGGTCGCTGATCGCCCGGGAGAGCAGCTGCCCGGACTGCCAGCGGTCGTGGAAGCCGGCCGGCAGGCGTTGCAGGTGGGCGTAGAGGTCGGCGCGGATGGTCGCCTCCATGCCGACCGAGGAGGACGACTGGCTCCACCGCCGGATGAAGATCAGCACCGCCTCGACCAGCCCGAGCAGCAGGGCCAGCCCGCCGAGGCGGAGCAGCCCCGCCGGGTCGTGCCGGGCGATCGGCCCGTCCACCACCCGCTGCGCCACCAGGGGTACGGCGAGACCCGCCCCCGTCGCGGCCAGCGCGGCCAGCAGCAACAGCACGTACGCGGCGGCGTACGGGCGCAGGTAGCGGCGCAGCCGCCAGAGGTTGCGCAGCGGAGGGACCCGGCCGTCCGCCCTCGGGATGGCCGGGTCGCCGTCGCGCTGCGCAGGCACTACCCGACGGTAGCGTCGATCCGCGTCGATGCCGCTGTCAGGTTGCCGTCAGCCGGCGCTCGTGCCCGAGCAACCACTTCTTCACCGGCAGCCCGTACCGGTAGCCGCCGAGGGTCCCGTCGGTGCGCAGCACCCGGTGACAGGGGACGAAGAGGGCGGCGGCGTTACGGGCACAGGCGGCGGCGGCCGCCCGGACCGCGGCGGGCCGGCCGGCCAGCGCGGCGTACCCGGTGTAGGTGATCGGCTCACCGGGCTTGACGTCGCGCAGCACGGTCCACGCATGGGTCTGGAACGCGCCGCCGCTCTGCTGCCGTACCGGCACCCCGTCGATCGCGGTCAGGTCCCCGTCGAGGTAGGCGCGGACGGCGGCGGTCACCGGCCCGAGGTCGGCGTACGGCTCCAGTGGGCCACGCAGGCTCGGGTGCACCAACGGCAGCAGGCTCTGCGGGTCGGCGGTGAACCCGGCGGCCCGGATCGCGCCGTCCGGGTCGACCAGCACGCTGAGCGGGCCGGCCGGGGTGTCCATGGTGGTGGTGCCGATGGTGGTCATGCCGCTCTCCAGAGTCTGATCGCCGCGTACGACCGCCAGGGCCGCCAACGGTCGGCGTACGCGTCCAGGGTGGTGGGGGTGTGGGGCAGGCCGAGGGCGGCGGCGCCCCGGCGTATCGCGAGGTCGGTGGGGAGCAGCACGTCGGGGTCGCCGAGAGCCCGCATGGCCAGGTAACCGGCCGTCCACGGGCCGATCCCGGGCAGCGCGGTCAACCGTCGTACCGTCTCGGCCCGGTCCCCGCCCGGTTCCAGGTCGATCTCCCCGGCGGCGATCGCCCGGGCGAGCGCCCGGATCGTCTCCCGTCGGGCGACCGGCATCCCGAACGCCGCATCCGGCAACCCCAGCACCTCCTCCGCCCCCGGAACCCCCCACACCCCCCACCCCCCACTGCCCGCCCCGCCCGCCCCGCCGCCCCCGCCCGCCCCGCCGCCCCCGCCCGCCCCGCCGGGGTGATCAAGAGGTTTGCGTCGCGGGGAAGCGCTCTCCGTGACGCAAACCTCTTGATCACCGGGGCCAGGGCCGGGGGTGGGGCTGGGGGCTGGGCCGGGGGTGGGGGTGGGGTGGGTCAGGAGGCGGGTGAGGGTGGTGCGGGCGGCGGGGAGGGAGACTTGCTGGCCGACGATGGCGCGCAGGGCCAACTCGAAGCCGTCCACCGACCGGGGCACACGGACCCCGGGTTCGGCGGCGACGACCCCGGCGAGGACCGGGTCGGCGGCCAGTGTCTGGTCGATCGCCTCCGGGTCGGCGTCCAGGTCGAACAGACGCCGGCACCGGGCCACCGCCGGGGCCAGGTCCCGCAGGTCGGCCAGCCGCAGCGTCGCCACGACGTGTCCGCTCGTCGGCGTCAACGCGACCTCCGCCGGGCCGTGCGGCAACCGCAACCCCCTGCGGTACGTCCCGTCGCGCACCTCCTCCAGGCCGGGCAGCACCCGGGCGGCGAGGTACTCCAGCAGGGCAGCGGCGTGCAGCGGCGGCCGGTACGCCAACCGGAGCGTGATCGTGCCCGCCCCGCCCGGTGCCGGTCGGCTGCCCCGCCCGGTACGCAGTTGCGACGGCACCGTCCCGTACACCTCGCGGACGGTGTCGTTGAACTGCCGCACACTGCCGAAGCCGGCCGCGAACGCCACCTCCGCCAGGCCCAGTCCGGTGGTCTCGATCAGCGTCCGTGCGGTCTGTGCCCGTTGCGCCCGGGCCAGCGCCAACGGGCCGGCACCCAACTCCGCCCGGAGCATCCGGTGCAGGTGCCGCTCGGTGTAGCCCAGCCGGGCGGCCAGCCCCGGCACGCCGTCCCGGTCGACCACCCCGTCGGCGATCAGCCGCATGGCCCGACCCACCACGTCGGCGCGGACGTCCCACTGCGGGGAACCGGGCGCGGCGTCCGGCCGGCACCGGCGGCAGGCCCGTAGCCCGGCCCCCTGCGCGGCGGCGGCCGACGGGAAGAACCGGACGTTGCGCCGCTTCGGCGTCATCGCCGGACACGACGGCCGGCAGTAGATCCCGGTCGACGTGACGCCGGTGTAGAACCAGCCGTCGAACCGCTGGTCACGGCTGTCCACGGCCCGATAGCACCGTTCAAAGTCCAACTCCACGCCACCGATCATGCCCGCAGCTCAGCAGCGGTGGCTCGCGGGAATCGGACCTGAGCATGCCCGGTCCGAGGGCGGCCACCGTCCGCGCCGCCCGGCGCGAGGGCGGGCGACCCCGCCGGCCGACAGCAGTAAGTCGACGGCCGGCAGGGTCGCCGTGCGTCAGTTCCCCGTCGTCGGGGCGGCCGGCCGGCCGCCCCGCGGGCCCTCGTCGACGGGCGGTGCGGTGCGGGCGGGGACCGGTGCGGCGGGGACCCGGCCGGTCCGGGGCTGGTCGACGGGTGGTGCGGTGCGGGCCGGTGCGGGCATCCCGGGTGCCGCCGGTGCGGCGGTGCGGGCCGGGACGGGTGCGCCCGGTTCGGCGGTCCGGCCGGTCAGCGGTGGCCGGTCTACGGGTGGTGCGGTCCGGGCCGGGGCGGGGACCGGCGCGGCCGGCCCCCTGCTCGGCGTCGAGGCCGGTACGGCGGGCGGGGCGTCCCCGCGACCGCTGGCGGCCATCGCGAGCGGGGCGGCGATCAGCACGGCGGCGACGGCACCCACGGCGCTCATCGTCACGGTGGCGCGGCGTCGGGTACGGGCCCGGTGTTCCGCGCGGGTCAACTGGTCGTGCACTGTCGGTGCCTCCTCGGCAAGGTCGGTGAGGGTGGCGCGGATGAGGTCCTCGATGGGCGTGGTCACCGCCGTACCTCCAGCAGTTCGATGTCCGGCAGGAGTTGCCGCAACCGGGCCACGGCCCGGTGGGTGCGGCTGCGCACGGTGCCGACCGAGCAGCCGAGCGCGGCGGCCACCTGGGTCTCGGTCAGGTCCTCGTAGTAGCGCAGGACCACGACCGTGCGCTGGGCCGCCGGCAGCGCGCGCAGCGCGGCCCGCATCGCCAGGCGTACGTCGGTGCCGCCGAACGGGTCGGGACCGGCCCGTTCGGCGGCACCGGTGAGCAACGTCTCCCGGTACCGGCGCAGTCGCCGCCACCAGCTGACCTGCTCCCGGTACATGACCGCGCGCAGGTAACCCTCCGGGTCGGCGTGACGCAGGTCGCGCCACTTCGGAATGGTCCTGGCCAGCGCCGACTGGAACAGGTCCTCGGCGGCGTGCCGGTCCCCGGTGAGCAGGTACGCGACCCGCATCAGGGCCGGCGTCCGGCTGGCCACGAACTCGGCCAGCCGGGCCCGGTCGTCCTCGTCCACCCGCCCTCCCCGATGTTGGCTGTCACCGATACAGACGCCCCAGCCCGGCGCAGCTATCCCGGGATCCGCGGGGAGTTTCCCGCGGCAAAGTGTCGGTAGTGGTCGGTAGCGTCCCGGCACCAACTCCAGAAGGGTGCGGCGATGGCGAGCGTGACCGGGCGGGGCGACCCTCGGTCAGGGCGGGCGCGGCTGGACGAGGCCGCCGCGCAGGGCCTCTACGACCGGATGCGGGTGGTCGCGCCGGCCGCCTTCGGTGCGATCGAGCGGGACCGGGCCGACGACCCGGCGCGGCCGTTCGCCGACACCGCGTGCGGTCGGCTGGCCGGGTCCCTCGACGCAGCCGGTCTGCGGGCGCTGGGCATGTGGGCGCACCACTGGTGCATGCGGTTCTACGACGACGACACCCGGGTCGGCCGGCGGCTGGTCCGGGAGATCGCCGGCCGGCGGGGGCTGGGCTGGACGGCCGACGAGGTCCACTGGATGCTCGGTGAGTCCGAGCGGGCCGGCCCGACCGCGCCGGACCGGTTCACCCTGCCGCTCGCGGCGGCGGGTGAGTTGCCCGGGGTGACCGACGGCGGGGTGGGCTGGCGTCTCGCCGGGTGACCCGGGCCGGTGACCGCAGCGGCGGCGCGACCCGCCGGGTGGCGGTTGCCGGGGGTTGGGGTGGGCGGGGCCGGCGGTGGCGCAGGATGGGGGCGGGAGTCAGCCAGCGAGAGGACCAGGATGCCCGCCGTTCAACCGACGATCGTCGCCACCAGCATGGGTTTCACCAGCCGGGGTCGGGGGCCCCTGGATGCCGCCCCCGGGCCGGTCTTCGACCTGATGGCCGAGTTGGCGCAGGTCGACGAGCCGAGGATCTGCTATCTCAACCAGGCCGTCGGCGACCAGCCCACCTCGTTGACGATCTTCCACGGCGCATTCGCCGGTACCCGTTACCGCCCGTCGCACCTGGCGCTGTTTCCGATGCCCAACGTCGAGGACGTCCGGGCCCACCTGCTCGGCCAGGACATCATCTGGGTCGGTGGCGGCAGCGTGGCCAACCTGTGCGCGGTGTGGCGGGTGCACGGCCTGCCGGAGATCCTGCGCGAGTGCTGGGAGGCCGGGGTGGTGCTCGGTGGGGTCTCCGCGGGCTCGATCTGCTGGCACGTCGGCGGGCCCACCGACAGCTTCGGGCGGCAGTTGCGCGCCTACACCGACGGCCTGGGCTGGTTGCGGTACGGCAACGGGGTGCACTACGACAGTGAGGCGCAGCGCCGGCCGCTGCTGCACCGGTTGGTCGCCGACGGCACCCTGCCGGCCAGCCACTGCACCGACGACGGGGTGGGGTTGGTCTACCGGGGCACCCGGCTGGCCGAGGCGGTCGCCGACCGGCCCGGCGTGGCCGCGTACGAGGTGGTGCCGGACGGTGCGGGTGGGGTGCGGGAGACCCGGATCGAGCCCCGGCTGCTGACCGCCTGAGCGTCTCCGGCGGGCCTGCCTGCCGGGTACCGGGGGCCGACGGCGTAAGCTGGCCCGTCGTGAGTCTCACCATCGGCATCGTCGGCCTGCCCAACGTCGGCAAGAGCACCCTGTTCAACGCGTTGACCAAGAACGACGTGCTCGCGGCGAACTACCCGTTCGCCACCATCGAGCCCAACGTCGGGGTGGTGGGGCTGCCGGACGGGCGGCTCGACAAGCTCGCGGAGATCTTCTCGTCGCAGAAGGTACTGCCCGCGCCGGTGTCGTTCGTCGACATCGCCGGTCTGGTCCGGGGGGCGTCGAAGGGGCAGGGCCGGGGCAACGCGTTCCTGGCGAACATCCGGGACGCCTCGGCCATCTGCCAGGTGGTGCGGGCCTTCTCCGACCCGAACGTGGTGCACGTCGACGGCAAGGTCTCGCCGGCCGACGACATCGAGACGATCAACACCGAGCTGATCCTGGCCGACCTGCAGACCCTGGAGAAGGCGCTGCCCCGGCTGGAGAAGGAGGCCAAGCTCCGTAAGGACCGGGCCGCCGCCGTCGCCGCCGCGAAGCAGGCCGTCGAGGTGCTCGACGGCGGCATCACCCTGTACGCCGGGGCCGCCGCCGCCAAGATCGAGCTGGAGCACCTGCGGGAGCTGCACCTGCTCACCACCAAGCCGTTCCTCTACGTCTTCAACGTCGACGAGGCGGAGTTGGCCAACGCCGCCTTCCTCGACGAGTTGCGCGCCCTGGTGGCCCCCGCCGAGGCGGTGTTCATGGACGCCAAGATCGAATCCGAGCTGGTGGATCTGCCCGAGGAGGAGGCCCGCGAGCTGCTGGAGTCCATCGGGCAGTCCGAGCCGGGGCTGAACCAGCTCGTCCGGGTCGGCTTCCGCACGCTCGGGCTCCAGACGTACCTCACGGCGGGGCCGAAGGAGGCGCGGGCCTGGACGGTGCCGGTCGGCGCGACCGCCCCGGAGGCCGCCGGGGTGATCCACAGCGATTTCCAGCGCGGCTTCATCAAGGCCGAGGTGGTCTCCTACGGCGACCTGGTCGCGGCCGGTTCGATGGCGGCGGCGAAGGCCGCCGGCAAGGTCCGGATCGAGGGCAAGGAGTACGTCATGCAGGACGGCGACGTGGTGGAGTTCCGCTTCAACGTCTGATCCCAGCCCGCCCAGCCGCGGACCGCGGGTGCCTCGCCGCCGCCGAGGGGCGCGGGTCAGGGGTGCCCCAGCCGGGGGTCGTCCGCCCACGGTGAGTGCGGGTGGGCCAGTCGGACCGCGTCGCGCAACCACCGGCGCTGCGCCGGGGTCAGCAGGTGTCGGGCGACGTCCAGGTCGTGCTCGTCGCGGGGGCGCGGGTCGGGTGACTTCCACAGCAGTTGGGTGCCGGGCGTCCCGGTCGGTACGGCGCGGACGGACACTACCGCCGATTCCCACGGGAGCGTGATCCGTGGATCGCGTCGGTAGCGCCAGTCCGTCTCGGCACCGTCCTCCAGGTTGATCTGGAGGACGAAGCGGTCCCGGCCGGCGTCGTACACCCAGATGTTGTGCAGCCCGGTGGCGTCGTGCCCGTCCGCCAGCGGGAACAGGTGCCCCCGCCGGGCCGCGAACGGCCGCAGGTCCGCCGGTAGTGCGTGCAGCAGGGCGGGCAGCGCCGGCCGCAGGGTGCTGACGTCGATGTCGCCGTGCGGTCGGCTCGGGCTGCCGTGCCAGTGGTCGATGGCCCATCCCCCGGAGAGCCACCAGCGCGTCGGGCAGCCGGCGAACAACTCGTGCACCTCGGCGACCGAGAGCGCGGACCAGAGGTGCCGTTGAGGGTCGTACCGCACGGACCCAGGCTGACAGCCGGCCCCGCCGGACGCCAGTCGGGAACCGGCGCTCTCGCGGGTCACCGGTCGACCCTGCGACCACGGGACAGCGGGCGGGGTGGTGCTGACCCTACGGTGGTGGTGTGGTGACCTTGCGGCTGGAACCGATGACCGACGAGCAGTACCTCCGCTACCGGGAACGCGCCGAGGAGGACTACGCGCGTAACATCGCCGCCTCCGGGGCGATGCCGTTGCCGGAGGCGCGGGAGAAGGCCCGGCAGGACTTCCAGGGCCTGCTGCCCGACGGCCTGGCCACCGAGGGGCACCGGCTCTGGACGGCGTACGACGACGACGTCGAGGTCGGTCGGCTCTGGCTGCACCTGGAGCAGAAGTCCGACGGCCTGCACGCCTTCGGCTACGACTTCGCGGTACGCGAGGAGCTGCGCCGCCGGGGCTACGGCCGGGCGATCATCGAGGCCGCCGAGCGGCTCTGCCGGGAGTGGGGCGTGGTCGCCATCGGGCTGAGCGTGTTCGGGTTCAACACCGGCGCGCGGGCGCTCTACGAGCAGATGGGCTTCGAGGTGACCGCGATCCGGATGGCCAAGCGGCTGTGACGTGCGGATCCCGGGCCGCCCGAACGAGCGCCCCGGGAGCGGGCGACGGCGTGCCGGCGCCAACACCGGCACCTCGACGATCGACGGCTGGCCCGGCCGGGGTCGGGACGCCCGCCCCGACCCCGCCCCGACCCCGGCCGGTCACCGGGTCAGCGCCGGTAGACCGAGACGTGCGATCTGCTGCCGTCGTCGAAGGGTTGCCGGTGCCAGTCGGCGTACCGGGCGACGAGCCGTAGACCGGCCTGTTCGGCCAGCTCGTCGATCTGTTCCGGCCAGCGGTAGTGCATCGCGAACGGTTCCAGGTGCACCCCGTCGCGGTCGAAGGTGATCGTCTGCCGGATGAAGGTCTGTGCGGCCCGGTCGTACTGGTGCAGCCGGATGGTGGCGGAGTCCTCGGTCACCGCCCGCATCTGTACCTGCTCGTCCCGGTCGAAGTTGGCCGGGTCGGGCACGAACGCCTCGACGACGAACTCGCCACCGGGGGCCAGCACCCGGGCCACGTTGCGGAAGCAGTCCTGCTGCCGCTCCGCGCGCACCAGGTTGAACAGGGTGTTGAACACCAGGTAGACCAGCTGGTATGGACCCGTGACGGGCACGTCGGCCAGGTCGCCGACGGTGACCGGGATGCCGTCTCCGCCGGGCTTGGCGCGCAGCTTCGCCACCATCTCCGGTGACGCCTCGACCCCGTCGACGGGTACGCCCCGGGCGGCGAGCGGCAACGCCACCCGGCCCGTCCCGATGGCGAGTTCCAGCACCCGTCCGCCGTCGGCCCGACCGGCGAGGAAGTCCACCGCCGGTGCCGGGTCGGGGTTGCCGGGGTTGTCGTAGCTGTCGGCCCACATCCTGCCGAAGTGGCCCGGGTCGTCGAAGACCGACATCAGCGGCCCCCTTCCCCGGGCCGGACCGCTCTGTCGTTACCGGCGCTGAGCCGCGCCGGCACTGCCGTGTCGCTGGTGGTCACGAAGCCTCGATTCCCGCTGCTGGAGGATTGTCGGTGCCTGGGTGGACCCCGTCGGGTACGACATGTCGTCAGCTCCTTCCGGTCGGCTTCACGCCCAGCCAAGCAGCGGGCCGGTCAGCGGGGCAACCCGGTTTCCGGCGGGCGGGCCAGGTCCAGCGTCCAGTGCCGGGTACGGATCACCTGCTCGTTGAACTCGACGTCCTCCTCGCCGCGCGGGGTGAATCCGAGTGCCCGGCAGATCCCGTTGGACGGGCCGTTGGTGACGGCCGGGAAGGCGTGCACGGTGTCCCACCGTCGCTCGGCCCGGGCCTGGTCGAGCAGCGCGCGGACGCCCCGCTTGGCCAGGCCCCGGCCCTGGAACTCGGGCAGCACCATCCAGCCGATCTCGGCGGCCGTCCCGTCGTCCGGCGCGGGCCGCCAGAGGGTGACGGTCCCGGCGACGGCGTCGTCCACCACGATCATCTTGATCAGGGCGGTGCCGTCGGCGGCCAACCGGGCGTCCCGGCGGACCTGCCGGGTCACGTGGGCCGGCGGCAGCGGCCCGCCGAGTTCGGCCATCATCACCGGGTCGCAGCGCATCCGCAGGTACGCCTCGACGTCGGTGGCCAGCACGTCACGCAGGAACACGCCGCACCTGCCCCCGCCGGCCACAGTGGAGAGTCGTCCGCATGGGCCGAGTATTCCAGGGACCGCCCGATCCGGGGGTCAGGCGGAGCGGGGTGGGCACCCGTCGGCGGCGCGGCGGGAGGGGCGGGTCGGCGGGCGGGTCGGTGGCCGGCAGCGCGGGGGCGGTCAGGAGATGTAGTGCAGGATCACGTTGTGCACGTGGTGGCTCTTCTGCGCCCCCCGGAACTCCACCTCGTAGGTGTGGGTGCCGACGTGCACCGCGATCGAGCCGGTGGAGAAGAACTCCCCGCCCCACGACTTGTTGCTCACCACGCTCACGCTAGTGATCTTGGAGTACGGGATGCTGGTGATCGCGAACTTCTTCCCCACGAATGACCGGTCCTGGATGATCACCCGCCGGTCGGTCAGGCCGATGAACCCGGTGCCGGTGCCGACGGCGTCGTAGACGGCGATGATCTGTTCCCCGTCGAGCAGTCCACTGCGGATCTGGTTGAACTGCTCCTTGCGGTCGTACGTCGCATTTGCCATGGAATCCACGGTAGGAGGTGCCCGCCAGCGTCGGCGGTTGCCCGCCGGTTGGCCCCGTCGACTAGTCTCCCCATGCCTGGCCAGACGCGGGCGACGGGGGAGGGAAGCGGCGTGACCAGCGAGCATTCCGAGGCGCAACCCACCGACGAGGCCCGGCCGGAGCCCTCGTCGGCACCGGCCGGTGGCGCGGACGCGGCTGCGCCCCGCCGGGCGGGCACCACCGACGTGCCCGACTGGGAGCCGTGGCCGCAGCGGCCGCCCACCCGGGGCCGGCTGAACCGGATGGCCGTCGTCACCCTCGTGTTCGGCCTGCTCGGCGGGGTGCTCGCGCCGGTCACCGCCGTGTTCGCGCTGCGACGGATCAGGCGCGAGGGCGAGCGGGGGAAGGGTCTGGTGACCGCCGGGCTGGTGCTTCTCGGCGGCTGGGTGCTGGCCGGCCTGGTGGCGTGGGGCGTCACGGCGACCGGCACCGACCCGGACACCGGGCTGCGGGGGCTACGGGTGGGGGACTGCTTCCGGGTGCCAACCGGGGCCACCGCCAGCCGTACCGCGCCGGAGCAGGTCACCCGGGTCGGCTGTGACGCGCCCCACAACGCCGAGTACGTCGACGACTTTCCGGCGTACGAACGCTCCGCCGACGAGCGTTACCCCGGCGCGGCGGCGCTCTCCCAGCGGGCGGAGACGCTCTGCCGGCAGCGCCAGCGCAGCTACGTGGTGGACCCGCTGGGGTTGCCCGCCGAGGTGCGGTTGAGCTGGTACCTGCCGACCCGGGTCGACTGGTCCACCGATCCCACCATCACCTGCTATCTGACCTCACCGACCCAGCTGTCCCGTCCGCTGCGGATGGACAGTACGGTGCTCGACCCGGCGCAGCTCGGCTACCTGCTGGCCAGCCGGGACTGGACCGAGGCGCGGGCCGCCCTGGTGGCCAGCGGGTCGACCGCCACCCCGGCGACGTTGCGTGACGCGGTCCGCCGGGCCGAGGGCACCCACACCGACATGTGGTTCCGGTTGCGCCGGGAACCCTGGCCGGAGGCGGTCCGGCCGGCGATGGAACGGCTGCTCACCGAGATGGAGCAGGACGAGCCGGCCTGGCGGGACGCCGACGGCGAGCCCGACCGGGGCAGGCTGCTCCAGATCGTGGCACAGGCGGGGCAGCACCCGGACCCGGCCACCGAGCTCGCCGTACGCCAGGCCCTTCGGTTGCCCACCGCGCAGGGTGAACCGATGCGGTGACCGTGACCGACGGTGTCGAGTTGACCACTCGGTGGGGGTGGGTCGGACGTTCCGGGGAGCTGGTCGGCCGCTGATCGGCCCTAGGCTGAGGCTGGTGGCGACGGTGCGGTGGCGGACGGGGGCCGACGATGACGGGGGTGGCCGTGGGCGTGCTGCCGTCGGACGGGTGCCCGCCGTCGCGGGGCGCTCAGTCCGCCGTCACCGCACGGTACGCGTCCTCGATGCGGGCGGCGAGCAGCACCTCACCGTCGGTGAGTGGCTCGCCGTCGCCGTGGCCGACCCGGATGCGCGTCTCGGTGTCCTGCCGGCTGATGTCCGGTCGCAACCGCAGCGCGTCCGCGACGACCTTGACCCGCTCGGTCAGCTCCGCGTGCTGGGAGTCGTCCATTACCAGGGTGCGGCGGATCTGCTCACCGTCACGGGTCCACCCGTGCAGGAGCGTGAGGGCGTCACTGAGATAGTCGTGCTTGGTTCGGCTGGTGAACAGCGCACGCATCACCGCACCTCCCAGGCGCCGTTGCCGGCTTGTGGCCAAATCGTCGCCGTCCCGTGTCCTCGTGGTGTTAACAGTCTGTCGACCTGACGGCGGTGTGTCCACGCCCACACTTCCGTCTCTTATTGGCCTACCGGTCGAGGACGGTACCCAAACCGACGATTGATCTGGCACGCTGGACGCCCGTGCAGACCGAACGGTGTAGCGGTGACGGGCAGACCGACCGGCGTGAGCCGCGGGTGGTCGTGGGTGCGGCGATCATCTCCGCGGGGCGGGTGCTCGCCTGTGCGCGCACCGCGCCCCCCGAGGTCGCCGGCATGTTCGAGTTTCCCGGCGGCAAGGTCGAGCCGGGCGAGAGCGAGACGGCCGCGCTGATCCGCGAGTGCGCCGAGGAATTGGCCGTCCGGGTGGAGATCGGCGACCGGATCGGCCGGGACGTCCGGATGGCCCACGGCCGGTCGGTGTTGAAGGTGTACGCGGCCCGCCTGTTGCACGGCGACCAGCCGCGCGCGCTGGAACACTCCGCGCTGCGCTGGCTCGCCGCCGGTGAGCTGGACAGCGTCACCTGGCTTCCCGCCGACGCGCCGATCGTCGCCGCCCTCCGCCCGCTGCTGGCCGCCGACTGACGGGTCGGCCACCCGGGTGCGGACGGCGACGGGGGCCGCGGCTTGCGCCGCGACCCCCGTCGTCTGTCGTGCCCGTTGCGGGCCCGCCGGGTGGCGTCAATGCTTGCGGGCCCGCCGGGTGTGTCAGTGCTTGCGGGCCCGCCGGGTGGCGTCAGTGCCTGTCGCCCTCGCCTGCCGGCTTGTCGTCCTGGCTCGGGTGGGCGAAGTTGAGGTGCTCCGGCGGCAGCGGGAAGGTGACGTCGTCACCGAACGGCGACGGGGCCGCCGCCCGGTCGAAGGTCAGCTCCGTCAGCGGGAGCCTGCCCCGGTCGTCGACCGCCGGCATCGTCGGGTGCGGGACCTCGCGGTGCCAGTTCACACCCTGCTGCGCCTGGGCCTCCGCGGCCGGGTCGCCGGAACCGCCGGCGTGCGAGTGGACCCCGGTCTGACGAGCGCCGCTGTGCACCACGGACCCCTTTCCCGCGCTGTTCGCGGTGCTCTGGGGCGTCTCGCCCCGACGGAAGATCTTGCTACCGAGCCATACCAGGGGATCGTACCTGCGGTCGACGACCCGTTCCTTCATGGGGATGATCCCGTTATCGGTGATCTTGATGTGCTCGGGGCAGACCTCCGTGCAGCACTTGGTGATATTGCAGAAGCCGAGCCCCTGCTCCTGCTGCGCGTACTGCTTGCGGTCGGTCTTCGCGTCCAACGGGTGCATGTCCAGCTCGGCGGCCCGGATGAAGAACCGGGGGCCGGAGAAGGCCGGCTTGTTCTCCTCGTGGTCGCGGATCACGTGGCACACGTTCTGGCACAGGAAGCACTCGATGCACTTGCGGAACTCCTGCGAGCGCTCCACGTCGACCTGCTGCATCCGGTACTCGCCCGGGGCCAGGTCGGCCGGCGGGGCGAAGGCCGGCGTCTCCCGCGCCTTTTCGTAGTTGAACGAGACGTCCGTGACCAGGTCCCGGATCACCGGGAAGGTCCGCAGCGGGGTGACCGTGACGGTCTCCGACTCCTCGAACGTCGACATCCGGGTCATGCAGCTCAGCCGGGGCTTGCCGTTGATCTCCATCGAGCAGGAGCCGCACTTGCCCGCCTTGCAGTTCCACCGGCAGGCCAGGTCCGGCGCCTCGGTGGCCTGTAGCCGGTGGATGACGTCGAGGACGACCTCGCCCTCGTTCACCTCGACCGAGTAGTCCTGGAGGTCACCGCCGGTCTCGTCGCCCCGCCAGATGCGGAACTCCCTCTTGCTTCCCATCAGTTCGCCTCCTCGGTGAGGGCGTCGAAGTCGGCCAGCTCCTCGTCGGTCAGATACTTGGCCAGCTCGGTCCGGTCGAAGAGACCGATCAACTCGGCCCGCATCTTCGGCAGCGGCTTGTGCTCCAGCCGGACGGTGTCGCCGTCCAGGGCGCAGACCAGGTTGACCCGACGCCAGCTCGGATCCATGGTCGGGAAGTCCTCGCGGGTGTGCCCGCCGCGCGACTCCTGCCGCTCCAGCGCCGCCTTCGCGGTGCACTCCGAGACGACCAGCATGTTGCGCAGGTCCAACGCCAGGTGCCAGCCCGGGTTGTAGCGCCGGCCGCCGGCCGCGCTCACCTTCGCCACCCGCTCGCGCAGCTCGGTCAGCCTGTGCAGCGCGTCGACCAGCTCGCCCTCCCGGCGGATGATCCCGACCAGATCCCCCATCACCGCCTGGAGGTCCTGCTGCAGGGTGTACGGGTTCTCCCCGGTGTCCCGCTGCAACGGCGCCAGCGCCGCCTCCACGGCGGTCTCCACCGCACCCACCGGCACCTTCGGCCGCGAGGTCAGCTGATCGGTGTACGACGCCGCGTGCCCGCCCGCCCGCTTGCCGAAGACCAGCAGGTCGGACAGGGAGTTGCCGCCCAACCGGTTGGAGCCGTGCATGCCACCGGACACCTCACCAGCGGCGAACAGCCCCTGCACGGTGCCGTACGCGGCCCCGGAGTCCGGGTCCACCTCGACGCCGCCCATCACGTAGTGGCAGGTCGGCCCGACCTCCATCGGCTCGGCCGTGATGTCGACGTCGGCCAGTTCCTTGAACTGGTGGTACATCGACGGCAGCCGGCGACGGATCTCGTCGGCCGAACGCCGGGAGGCGATGTCCAGGTAGACACCGCCGGCCGGCGTACCCCGACCGGCCTTGACCTCGCTGTTGATCGCGCGGGCGACCTCGTCGCGGGGGAGCAGCTCCGGCGGGCGTCGGTTGTTGTCCGGGTCGGTGTACCAGCGGTCCGCCTCCTCCTCGGTCTCCGCGTACTGCTTGCGGAAGACGTCGGGGACGTAGTCGAACATGAACCGCTTGCCGTCGGAGTTCTTCAGCACCCCGCCGTCACCGCGCACCGACTCGGTGACCAGGATGCCCTTCACCGAGGGCGGCCAGACCATGCCGGTCGGGTGGAACTGGAGGAACTCCATGTTGATCAGCGTGGCCCCGGCGCGCAGGGCCAACGCGTGCCCGTCCCCGGTGTACTCCCAGGAGTTCGAGGTGACCTTGTAGGAGCGGCCGACGCCGCCGGTGGCCAGCACCACCGCCGGGGCCTCGAACAGGATGAACTCCCCGGACTCCCGGTAGTAGCCGAACGCCCCGGCCACCCGGTCGCCGTCGAGCAGCAGCTCGGTGATGGTGGTCTCGGAGAACACCTTGATCCGGGCCTCGTAGTCGCCGAGGTCGCGCTTGTCCTCCTGCTGGAGGGAGACGATCTTCTGCTGGAGGGTGCGGATCAGCTCCAGGCCGGTCCGGTCACCGACGTGCGCCAGCCGGGGGTACTCGTGCCCACCGAAGTTGCGCTGGGAGATCTTGCCGTCCTTGGTCCGGTCGAAGAGCGCCCCGTACGTCTCCAGCTCCCAGATCCGCTGCGGCGACTCCTTCGCGTGCAGCTCGGCCATCCGGAAGTTGTTGAGGAACTTGCCGCCGCGCATGGTGTCGCGGAAGTGCACCTGCCAGTTGTCCCGGCTGTTCACGTTCCCCATCGCGGCAGCCGCGCCGCCCTCGGCCATCACGGTGTGCGCCTTACCGAAGAGCGACTTGGAGATGATCGCGGTCTTCTTGCCGGCGAGCCGGGCCTCGATCGCCGCGCGCAGGCCGGCGCCGCCGGCCCCGATCACGACGACGTCGTAGTGGTGTCGTTCGATGCGAGTGGTAGTGGTCATGTCGCCGCGCCCTCTAGTTGATGAACCGCAGGTCGGTGAACCAGCCGGCGGCGATGGCCATCACGTAGAAGTCGGTGAAGGCCAGCGTGCCGAGGGTGATCCAGGCGAGCTGCATGTGCCGGGTGTTCAGCTTGGACACGAACGTCCAGGCCCGGTACCGCACCGGGTGCGCGGAGAAGTGCTTGAGCCGCCCGCCGATGATGTGCCGGCAGGAGTGGCAGGAGATCGTGTACGCCCACAGCATCACCACGTTGACCAGCAGGACGATGTTGCCCAGCCCGAAGCCGAAGCCCTCGGGCGAGTGGAAGGCCAGGACCGCGTCCCAGGTGTTGATCAGCGAGATGATCGCGGCGGCGTAGAAGAAGTAGCGGTGCAGGTTCTGCCCGAGCAGCGGGAACCGGGTCTCCCCGGAGTAGGACTTGTGCCCGTCCGGCACCGCGCAGGCCGGCGGCGACAACCAGAACGACCGGTAGTACGCCTTGCGGTAGTAGTAGCAGGTCAACCGGAACAGCAGCAGGAACGGCAGGGTCAGCGCCGCGTCCGGGATGATCCACCAGCCGGGCAGGAGAGTGCCGAAGTGCGAGGAACCCTCGACACACCGGTCGGTCACACAGGGGGAGTAGAACGGCGTCAGGTAGTGGTACTGGTCCACCCAGTACCACTTGTGCATGAACACCCGGACGGTCGCGTACGCCACCCAGGCGCTGAGCCCGACGACGGTGATCAGGGGGGCGAACCACCAGCGGTCGGTCCGCAACGTCTTCGCCGCGATGGCGGCGCGCGCCCGCGCACCCCGCGGCTTCGTTGCCGTTGATGTCATTCGAGTCGTCTTCCTGACGGGACGGGCCCTCGCGGGCGGGCGGTTCACGTTCCGTGCCGGTCAGTGGACCGGCCGGACCGTGTCCACTGCCGCGTCGTGCGCAAGCAGGCGACCACGCCGGGACATCGGCGCAGCTAAGTGACACACGTTACGCCGATCATCACGGTCGGGCCGCGCAACGCAGTGTCCCGTGTGTCCCGCACCTTGGAAAGACCCGGACCGTGATCAATCCTGACCGGTTGCGGCCAACCGGCTACACCCCCCGGCGGACCAGCGGGAACCGGTCAGCCCGAGGCGCCACCGGTGAAGTTCCACGAGGCCAGCCGCAGCGGTGGTCCCTCCCACCAGCCGCCGTCGGTGCGGTCCGGCTGGCGGACCGGCCGCTGGCCGAGGCCGAGCACCGTGCCCGGCCCCAACGCCCGGGGGTACGACTCGGTGAAGCGGAAGTTCCGCACCGCCCGCACCGGCACACCGTCCTCCACCAGCCACACCCCGTTGCGGGTCAACCCGGTGATCACCAGGCTCAACGGGTCGAGCACCCGGGTGTACCAGAAGTCGCTGACCAGCAGCCCCCGGGTCATCGGGGCGACCAGCGCGGCGGTGTCCGCATCCACCACCGCTCCCGGCACCGGGCCGCCGGTCGGGTCGCCGTCTGTCGCCGGGTCCACCGCCCCGCCGGTCGGGCCGCCGTCGGGTGCCCCGAGCAACCGCAGGTTGCTGGGGACCGGGCCGAAGGTGGATCCGTCGGGCGTCCCGTGCCCGGTCGACGTCGTGCCCGCCGCGACGGCGCTGCGCCGGTCGTGGGCCACCGCACGGGTGGTGCCCGCCTCGACCAGGGTGAGCGCCCGACGCGGGGTGCCCTCCAGGTCGAACGGCAGCGTGCCGGTCGGGTCGTCGACCAGGGTCACCGCCGGATCGAACTGGGCGGTGCCGGGGCGGGCGAACGACTGACGTTCGACGTACCGCTTGCCGTTGAAACCGGACCAGGCGAGATTCTGCAACAGGTCGGCCACGGCGGCCGGTTCGAGGACCACCTCGTACCGGCCCGGGGGCAGCTCGACCGGGTCGGCGGCGGCCCGTGCCTTCGCCGCCGCCCGGACCCCCAGGAGCGTGCCGTCCACCTCGTCGAGGCGACCGGCGCAGAGCCGGGCCACCCCGTCCGCGCCGCCCGTGCGGGCGATGCCGTCCATCGCCGCCTCGGTGGTGCGCCCCTGCGCCGACTGGCCGGCCGAGTTGGCGAACGCCCCCGACCGGTAGGAGGTGCGGCAGTAGCCGGCTGCCTCCAGCCCGCCCACCGCGTCGACGAAGGCCCGGACCCGGTCGGCGCGGTCCGCCGGCTCGGCGTAGGCGGTCGCCTCGTCGAGCAGGCCGTTGGAGTGGACCGCCGACGGTGGGGTCAGCCCCGGCCAGGCCGGGTCGGGCGGGCAGAGCCGGGCCGCGGCGAGGGTCCGCCCGACCAGGGCGCGCAGCCCGTCCGGGTCGACCAGGCTGCCGCCACCGGTGGCCGTGCGGCCGTCGACGTGCACCCGCAGCCGCACCGTCACCTGAGACCCGGCGACGTTCTGGTGGATGAACGAGTTGGCGAACCGGGTCAGCGCCAGGTCGTGCCGGACGACGATGGCCTCGGCCTCGGCGGCCGGCCCGGCGAGCTGGTGGACCAGCTCCACCACCCGGGCGGCGACGTCCAGCTCGGTCGCCCCGGCGTCCCGCAGGCCGGTCATGCCCGTACCCCCACCCGGACGCCCCGGAACCGGGCCGGTGCGGCCGGATGGCCGGTGTGCCCGATCTGGCCGGGCTGGCCCTTGCCGCAGTTCGGGGTGCCCCACGGGACGATCTCGGAGGAGAGCATGTCCATCGACCGCCAGAACAGCGGCCCGATGCCGGTGTAGGTGGGGTTGCGCAGCATCCGGCCGCGCCGGCCGTTGCGCACCTCCCAGGCGATCTCGCAGCCGAACTGGAAGTTGAGCCGCCGGTCGTCGATCGACCAGGACCGGTTGACGTCCATCAGCACCCCGTCGTCGGTCGCCGCGATGATCTCGTCGAGGGTGTGCGGGCCGGGTTCCAGGCCCACGTTGGTCATCCGCACCATCGGCAGCCGGGCCCAGCCGTCGGCGCGTACGCTGCCGCCGTGGTCCAGGCCGGCGACGGCGGCCGAGTCCCGGCCGGCGAGCACCCCGACCCAGCGGCCTTCGCGTACCGCGTCGCGTTTGACCGCCGGGGAGCCCTCGTCGTCGAAGCCGAAGCTGCCCAGCGCGCCGGGGATCGTCGGGTCGATGGTGACGTTCATCAGCTCGGAGCCGTAGCGCAGCGAGCCGAGCTGGGCCAGGTCGAGCCAGGAGGTGCCGGCGAACGCCGCCTCCCAGCCGAGGATGCGGTCCAGCTCGATGGCGTGCCCGACCGACTCGTGGATCTGCAACGCGAGCTGCTCGTCGCCGAGGATCAGGTCGGTCTCGCCGGCCGGGCACTCCGGGGCGGTGAGCAGCGCCCGGGACTCGTCGGCGATCCGGGCGGCGTGCCCGGTCAGATCCAGCGACTCGACCAGCTCCCAGCCGGTGGTGCCGTACTGGCCCCGGTAGCTCGGCCAGGAGCGGCGCTGGGTCTCGTGCTCGCCGATCGAGGTGGCCGAGATGCCGCCGCCGCACTCGCGGATGTGCTGGTCGATGCGGTGCCCCTCGCTGGAGACGAACCACTTGCGGGTGTCCCAGACCTGGTAGAGCCCCTGGGCCAGGTCGGCCCCCTGCCCGCGGGCCGCCTCGGTGGCCCGGACCAGCAGGTCGCCCTTGTCGGACAGGGCCACCCCGAGCGGATCGACGGCGCAGTCGGAGGCCCAGCTCGCCACCACCGGCTCGGCCGGGGTCAGCGTGATCGGCGGGCCGGGCACCCGGGCGCTCGCGGCGGCGACCTGCGCGGCCCGCCGGCCGGCTTCGCGCGCCGCCGCGTCGGACAGCTCGGGTACGGCGTGGAAGCCCCACCCCGACCCGACCAGCGCGCGCACCCCCAGGCCGAGGCTCTCGTCCTGGGTCAGCTCCTCGATGTCGCCGTTGCGCGCGGACATCGACTCGTAGCGCAGGTGCATCACCCGGGCGTCGGCATACCGGGCGCCCGCGTCGAGGGCGGCCTGCACGGCGGCGGCTGCGGCATCGAACTCGGTCATGGACCGACCCTAGCGAGCCGACCGACATCCGTCAGGGCACCAGCTCCTCCGGGCGGATCGTGGCCTGCACCGGCTCAAGCAGGCGCAGGGTTTCTCCGCGTTTGGTGGCGGAGTGTTCCGTGTAGTGGCGGCCCCGCCGACGGTAGAGGCGTAGCGTGCCGGTCTTCTGCTCCACCAGCAGGTACCACTCGATGCCGGCTGCCGCGTAGTAGTGCATCTTCAGGACCTTGTCGGTGGACGCGTTGCTCGGCGAGATGATCTCGCAGATGAGGTGCACTTCATCTGCCTCGATCATGAGCACGTCCAGATTCACCGGGTCGGTGATGATGAGGTCGGGGATGGGGATGCGGCCGGGCCGGAGTCGAACGTTCACCGCCTCCAGCAGTTCCAGACCGACCTTCTCGGCCGCCGGTTCGAGTATGTTGCCCAGTTTGCGCGAGATGCGCTGGTGGCGGGGGGTGGGGGCTGGGGTCACGTGGAGGCTCCCGTCGAAGAGTTCGACGCGTTGGGACGTCTCATCGAGGGAGAGGTACTCCTCTTCGGTCCACGGTCCGTCGTGGCCGAACACCGCTGCGGTCATGGTCGGTCACCTCCACCTCGTGTCGCCGGGCATCCTCCATCGGGCACCATGGCCATGGTCGCACCCCGGGTGCGACAGGCGGGTGACGACACCGCACGGCGACGCGGGGCCGCGACGGCGGGCGCGCTGGTTCGGGCGGGGCGGCCGGGGCGCGCGGCGGGGTCATCGGGTCGTTACGCTGTGGTCCGCTGTCAGCTCACGGTCCGTAGCTTATTTTCAGCCTCGGCTCTTTGTTGTAGGTTCCCTACAACCCGAGGGAGGCGGTCGTGGACAGTCCGCAAGCAGCGCCGCCCGGTCCGCCGGACGCCGGCCCGGCCGTGCCGGGACAGCGCGTCGGCGACGAGCCGTACCTGCGGGTGGACGACCTGCGGGTGCGGTTCGACACCGCCGACGGTGTGGTGCGCGCGGTCGACGGGGTGTCCTTCACCGTCCGGCGCGGCCGGACGCTCGGCATCGTCGGCGAGTCGGGCTCCGGCAAGAGCGTCACCTCGCTGGCCGTCCTCGGCCTGCACGACCCCCGGCGCAGCACCGTCACCGGCGCGATCACCGTCGGCGGCCGGCAACTCGTCGGCCTCCCCGAGGACCGGATGCGCCGGCTGCGCGGCCGGGACGTGGCGATGATCTTCCAGGATCCGCTCTCCGCGCTGCACCCCTACTACACCGTGGGGCGGCAGATCGCGGAGGCGTACCGGGTGCACCACCCCCGGGCGGGGCGGCGGGCGGCACGGGCCCGTGCCGTGGACATGCTCGACCGGGTGGGCATCCCGCAGCCGGCCCGCCGTCACGACCAGTACCCGCACGAGTTCTCCGGCGGCATGCGGCAGCGGGCGATGATCGCGATGGCGCTGGTCAACGACCCGGCGCTGATCATCGCCGACGAGCCGACCACCGCCCTGGACGTGACGGTGCAGGCGCAGATCCTCGATCTGCTCGCCGACCTCCAGGCCGAGTTCCACACCGCGATCGTCCTGATCACCCACGACCTGGGGGTGGTCGCCCAGGTCGCCGACGACGTGCTGGTGATGTACGCCGGTCGGGTGGTCGAGCAGGGTAGCGCGGCACAGGTGCTCCGGCGGGCGCAGCACCCGTACACCTGGGGACTGCTCTCCAGCGTGCCGTCGCTGCACGGCGACCCGGACGCGGACCTGGTGCCCATCCCGGGCAACCCGCCCTCCCTGATCCACCTGCCCCCCGGCTGCGCGTTCCACCCGCGCTGCCGGTACGCCGGCGACCGCTCCCGCGCCGAGGTGCCGCGCCTCGTCCCGACCGGCGCGGACGGCCACCTGGTCGCCTGCCACCTGCCCCCCGACGAGCGCACCCGCCTGGCAGCCGGGGCTTTGAGCGAGAGGCGGCTGCCATGAGCGCGAGGAACGTAGCGCAGCGGAGTCCCGCAGTCGCTGGCGAGAGGCGGCTGCCATGAGCGCGAGGAACGTAGCGCAGCGGAGTCCCGCAGTCGCGGGCGAGAGGCGGATGCCGTGAACGCGGCCGAGCCGTTGTTGCGGGTGCGGGGGTTGACCAAGCACTTCCCGGTACGCAGCGGCCTGCGGTCCCGGGGGCTGGTGCGGGCCGTCGACGGGCTCGACTTCGACGTGCGGCCCGGCGAGACGTTGGGGCTCGTGGGGGAGTCCGGCTGCGGTAAGAGCACCACCGGCCGGATGCTGGTCCGGCTGCTGGAGCCGACCGCCGGGACGATCGAGTTCGCCGGCCGGGACATCACCCACGCCCGTCGGCGTGAGCTGCGCCCGCTGCGGCAGGACCTCCAGATCATCTTCCAGGACCCGTACGCCTCGCTGAACCCCCGGCACACCGTCGGGCGGATCGTGGCGATGCCGTTGCAGGTCAACGGGATCGACCCACCCGGCGGGGTGAAGGCGCGGGTCCGGGAACTGCTGGAACTGGTCGGGCTCAATCCGGAGCACTACAACCGGTACCCGCACGAGTTCTCCGGTGGGCAGCGGCAACGGATCGGGATCGCCCGCGCGCTGGCCCTGCGACCCAGGCTGATCGTCGCCGACGAGCCGGTCTCCGCCCTCGACGTCTCGATCCAGGCACAGGTGGTGAACCTGCTGCGGGACCTGCAACGCGACCTCGGCCTGGCGTTCGTGTTCATCGCGCACGACCTGGCCGTGGTGCGGCACTTCTGCCAACGGGTCGCGGTGATGTACCTGGGCCGGATCGTGGAGATCGGCGACCGGGACGACATCTACCAGCGACCCCGGCACCCGTACACCCGGGCGTTGCTGTCGGCGATCCCGGACGTGGGCACGCTCGGCCCGGCCGGGCGGATCAGGCTGACCGGGGAGGTGCCGACGCCGCTGGACCCGCCGTCGGGGTGCCGGTTCCGTACCCGGTGCCCCCGGGCGCAGGAGGTGTGCGCCCGCGAGGAGCCGACGCTGGTGGCCCGCGACGAGGCCCGGCAGGCGGCCGCCTGCCACTTCCCGGAGGCCGGACCGCCGACCCCGTCCCACCCGGGCGCGGCCGGTCCGGGCGGTGCCGTCGTGGACGCGACGCCTGCGGGCGACGGTGCGGGTCGGCTGGACGGGAACGCCGGGGAGGTGGCGCGATGAGTGTGTCCCCGGTCGATCCGGCGGCGCTGGCCGAAGCCGAGACCGGGACGGGGCCGGGTGGCGACCGGTCCGGGCCCGGGTTCGTCGGACGCTCGCCCGGACAGCTCGCCTGGGCCCGGCTGCGGCGCGACCGGACCGGGCTGTTCAGCGGTGCGCTGCTGGTCTTCTTCGTGCTGGTGGCGCTCGCCGTCCCGCTGATCGAGTGGGCGTACGGGGTCGGACCCCGGGAGCAGTTCCAGTCCCGGTTGGACGGGTTCGGGATGCCGCTCGGTTATGCCGGCGGGGTGACCGGGGAACACTGGTTCGGGCTGGAGCCGGGGCTGGGCCGGGACATCTTCATCCGGCTGGTGCACGGGCTGCGTACCTCACTGTTCATCGCCGTGGCGGCGGCGGTGACCACGGCGGTGATCGGTGTCGTGCTGGGCACCGTCGCCGGCTACCTGGGCGGCTGGGTGGACGCGGTGGTCAACTGGGTCACCGACCTGACCCTGGCGATGCCGTTCCTGATCATCGCGTTGGCGTTGACGCCGACCCTCGCGCTGCGCTTCTACGGCCAGCGGGACGAGGTGCCGGCCGCGTTCCAGATCGGGGTGCTGATCGCCGTCTTCGCGCTGTTCGGCTGGACGAGCACCGCCCGGCTGGTGCGCGGGCAGGTGATCGCGCTGCGCGAGCGGGAGTTCGTGGAGGCGGCGCGGGCCAGCGGCGCGGGGCTGGGACACATGCTGTTCCGGCAACTGCTGCCCAACCTCTGGGCGCCGATCCTGGTGTCCTTCTCGCTGGCGGTGCCGGCGTACGTCACCGGCGAGGCGGCGTTGTCGTTCATCGGGGTCGGGTTGACCGACGCCACCCCCAGCTTCGGCCGGATGATCTACCGCAGCCTGGACTACCTCCAGACCGACCCGGCGTACGTCTTCTTCCCCGGCGTCACGATCTTTGCGCTCGTGTTCGCCTTCAACCTCTTCGGTGACGCGTTGCGCGACGCGCTCGACCCGAAGTCGTCCCGGTAGGAGGGCGCGGCGGTGGCGCGGTTCCTGGTCAAGCGGCTCTTCTCGGCGACGTTGACGCTCTTCGCGGTGAGCGTGCTCAGCTTCCTGATGTTCTTCGCCCTGCCCCGGGACCCGGTCACCGGCATGTGCCCGAAGAACTGCAACCCGGAACGGTTGGAACGGGTCCGTCAGGAGTTGGGCCTGCGCGACCCGCTGATCAGCCAGTACGCCGGCTACATGAAGGGCATCGTCACCGGCCGGGACCTCGGCAGCGCCCAGGGTGGCCGGTGCGACGCGCCCTGCCTGGGCTGGTCGTACGTGTCCAACGAGGCGGTCAGCGACACCATCTCCCGGGTGCTGCCGGTGACGTTGAGCATCGTCGTCCCGGCGGCGGTGCTGTGGCTGCTGCTCGGGGTGGGCCTGGGTGTGGTGTCGGCGCTGCGCCGGGGCACCTGGCTGGACCGGGCGGCGATCGGCTTCTCACTGACCGGGGCGTCGTTGCAGCTGTACTTCGTGGGGGCGGTGCTGCTGCTGGTGTTCGTCTACACGCTGCGCTGGCTGCCGGTGCCCAGCTACACGCCGCTGCTGGACGACCCGGTGCGCTGGGCCAGTGGCCTGGTGCTGGCCTGGCTGGCGCTGGCGTTCCTCTTCTCCGCCATCTACGCCCGGCTGTCCCGGGCGCAGATGCTGGAGACGCTGTCCGAGGACTTCGTCCGCACCGCGCGGGCCAAGGGTCTGTCCCAACCCACGGTGTACGGCCGGCACGCGCTGCGCGCGGCGATCACCCCGGTGGTGACCATCGCCGGCCTGGACGTCGGCGGCGCGCTCGGCGGCACGGTGATCACCGAGACCACCTTCGGCCTCAACGGCATGGGGCGCACGGCGGTCGACGCGGTGCGCGCCGGTGACCTGCCCACCATCATGGCGACCGTGCTGATCGCGGCGGTCTTCGTGGTGCTGGCGAACGTGCTGGTGGACCTGCTGTACGCGGCGATCGACCCCCGGGTACGGCTGCGCTGAGCCGGCGGGCGGCCTGTCGGGTGCAGCGCACCCGGCCCGCCGGGCGACAAGAGTTGTCGACATCTGTTAGACAGTCCGAAGTTTTTCTTCTTGACGATCCTCGGGACGTCGGCGTTCACGCCCGACGGTGACGGGGTGGAGGAGGTAGGAATGCGACCACGCGCAGCAGCCGCCGCAGGCGGCGCGATCGCCCTGGTGGTGGCGTTGGGGGCCTGCTCGGAGAACACGGGCGAAGGCACCACCGTGGACACCGGCCGGCAGCAGACCGGGGTGATCGCCACCGACCCGAAGGACTCGCAGGGCCCCGCCGCCGAGGTGGCCGGCGCGGCGAAGGGCGGCACCTTCACCGTCATCCGGGAGACGCCCATCTCCCACCTGGACCCGCAGCGGACGTACTCCTTCGCCGGGCTGATGGCCAACCCGCTCTTCGCCCGCTACCTGACCACCTGGAAGGACGACGGCAAGGGTGGCCTGGTCCTGGTCGGTGACCTGGCGCAGACCCCCGGCAACAACGTCAACAGCGACTGCCGGGTCTGGGAGTTCACCGTCAAGGACGGGGTCAAGTTCGAGGACGGCAGCCCGATCACGTCCAAGGAGATCGCGTACGGCATCGCCCGCTCCTTCGACCCCGACCTGACCGGCGGCCCCACCTACCTGCAGGAGTGGCTGGCCGACAGCCCGCAGTACGACACGAAGTGGGACTTCGCGAAGAACAGGACGTCGCTGCCGCCGGGCCTGACCACCCCGGACGCCAAGACGGTGCGGTTCGAGTTCGCCAAGCCCCGCTGCGACCTGCCGTTCGCGGTCTCGCTGCCGACGACCGCGCCACTGCGGCCGGACCGGGACACCGGGGTCAACCTGGACCAGAAGCCGTTCTCCTCCGGACCGTACAAGATCGCCAAGAACCAGGCCGGGGTGCAACTCACCCTGGACCGCAACCCGCACTGGGACGCCGCCACCGACCCGGTCCGCCACCAGTATCCGGACCAGTTCGTCTGGACCTTCGGGCCGACACCCGACGCGGCCGTCAACCGGGTGATCGCCGACAACGGCACCGACCAGAGCGCGCTGGCCTGGAACTACGTGCCCGCCTCGCTGGTCGCGCGGGTCGCCCAGGACCAGGCCCTCAAGGCGCGGAGCATCCTGTCCCCGACGCCGAGCGCCAACCAGTTGGTGATCAACAACCAGCGGGTGACCGACCTCGCGGTCCGGCGGGCGCTCAACTACGCCATCGACCGGGACGGCCTGGTCAAGGCCCTCGGTGGGCAGACCGTCGCCCAGCCGATGACCACCCTGATGCCGCCGTCCACCATCGGCTACCAGGCGTACGACGCCTACCCGGCCGGTGCCAACGGCGACGTCGACAAGGCCAAGGAACTGCTCGGCGGGAAAACCCCGGAGCTGGTCCTCGGGGTGGCCGACAGCGCCACCGAACAGCAGATCGGCACCCAGCTCAAGGGCAACCTGGAACGCGCCGGCTTCAAGATCACTGTGCGGAACATCCCGGACGACGCGAAGCTCGACGAGATCAAGAAGAAGAACAACCCGTGGGACCTCTACATCGGCAACTGGGCCGCCGACTGGCCCAGCGGCGCGTCGATCCTGCCGGTGCTCTACGACGGCCGCACCATCAAGGCCGAGGGCAACAGCAACCAGGCGTACTTCAACGACCCGGCGGTCAACGCCGAGATCGACCGGATCCAGGCGATGCCCCCGGCCGACCAGGGGCCCGAGTGGGGCAAGCTCGACCAGCGGATCATGACCGAGTACGCCCCGGTGGTGCCGCTCTTCGTCGACGTGGCCTACACGGTCCACGGGTCCAAGGCCGGCGGGGTCTTCATCTCCAGCGTCTTCGGCTACCCGTCCTTCGTCAACGCCCACGTCAAACAGTGACGCCACCCTGAGCCGGCGGGCTCCCTCCCCGGTCGGCGTCGGGAGGGAGCCCGTCGGCGCTCGTGGGCGCGCTGAGTGGTAATGGCGGCGTCCGTCGAAGCTTGTACGACTCGTACGATTTGCGCAATTGGTGACATGAGCGAGCCCGCCGCCAGCTCGGGCCGCTCCGAACCGCGAAGGTGGTTGCACTTTTTTCACTTCAGGGGATGATGGTGATGGCGTCGAACGGTAGGGAGGGGCTATGGCTGCGGAAGCGATCATGCCGGGGGACAGCGAACGCCATTCGCTTACCGAGTTGGTCAGCCTGCTCCACGACGGCTCGGGGGCTTTGGCGGTAACCCGTGGTGGGGTGCAGGTCGAGGTGTCGTCGTCCGTGCGGGACGTGTTGACCCGGATCGCCGATGTCCTGGCCTCCGGTCGGGGGGTGGCAATCGTGCCGGTGGACCGGGAGTTGACGACCACCGAGGCAGCGGGGTTGCTCGGAGTGTCCCGTCCCACCCTGATCAAACTGCTGGAGGCCGGCGAGATCGGCTATTCGCGGCCGAACTCGTCGCGCCGGATCCCGCTTGACCAGGTTCTGGCCTATCGGGATCGGCGTGGGCAGGCCCGGCGGGCGCTCCTCGACGAGTTGACTGCAGACGCGGTCGAGATGGGCATGTACGGACAGCCCGCACCGGTCGAGACGGATGACGCGGCCTGACGGGTGACGACGATCGCGGTCCTGGACGCCAACGTTCTGATCCCCAACGCACTGTGCGACTTCCTGTTGCGGCTGGCTGAGGAAGACCTCTATCAACCGCGCTGGTCACCGGCCATTCTTGCGGAGGTCCGACGACACGTGCCGGTGCCGGCAGCCGCGATCGACCGGCGAATCGCGTTCATGAACGCGGCCTTCGAGGACGCATTGGTCACCGGCTACGAGCACCTGATCGACCAGATGCGCAACGACCCCAAGGACCGGCACGTGCTGGCCGCTGCGGTGGCAACCGGAGCAGACTCGATCATCACCTGCAACCTGCGGGACTTCCCCCTCGCCGCCTGCGAACCCCACGGGGTGGTCGCCGAACACCCCGACACCGTTCTCCTCGATCTGTGGGCCCGTGAGCCGCGAACCCTGCTGCGGATTCTCGGCGAGCAGGCGGCCGGCACGGGCCGACGTGGTCGTCAGTTGACGGCCCACCAGGTATTGGACTACCTGGCCAGCGCAGGCGCACGACGCTTCGCCGCGACGGTCCGACGAAGCATGCCACCCATGGACGGCCCTGTGGCGGCGGGGGAATCGCCCCCTCGCGCCCTGATCGGTGAGTAGTGGGATCCCGAACGGAGGCACATGGCGTCAAGAGACTACTCGGGCGGGGTGTTGTAGCGGTCGAGCGTCGTCTTGGACGTCGAAGCGTCCTGGAAGGTCAGCTCCCAGGGGCCCGTGTTGACGTCCATGTCCTTGCCGAACCCGACCCACTTCCCCGCCATCCGCCGGCCGGTCGGCTCCACCAGCAGTTGGATCGCGCCGTGGTAGCGGGCTCCCCGGTAGTGGCCGGCGGGGTCGGTCTGCTCCACCCAGGTGCCGGTGACGACGGCACCGTCCACGCTGAGATCCAGCGACAGCGACGAGGCCGCCGAGCCGGGCAGGCTGCGCACGGTCAACCGGTCACCGTGCTGGAGCACGACTATGAAGTGCTGCCCGGCGAAGGACTCGCCCCGGCTGCTGGAGTGGTATTGATAGCGGCTCAGCCACACCCCCTCGTGTGACCCGTGCACGGCGGCTGATCTGGGCGTCGGGGTGGCCAGGTCGCCCATGGGCGAGGTGAGGCCGTTGCCGCCGTGGGGATCATCCACCGCGCCGCCGTCCGGCATCGCGGCGAAACCGAGCAGTGTGATGGGCAGGCCGGTGACGACCTCCAACGCGCGGGCGTAGAGGGGCCGAGGGGCGGCGATCACCCCGGCCTCCCAGCGTTGGACGAGTCGCTTGTTGGCGTCATTGGGCTCGCCGACGCGGTGGCCGGCTGCTTGGAGCGCACGGGCGAAGTCGTCCTGGCTCATCCGCATCCTGGTCCGGACCGTACGCAGCGTGATGTTGGGGGCAGCCATGCCGGTCACCGTACCGCTCTGTCGCCTTAATGTCGTCCACTAAGTGACCCTATTGTCACTCCTTATGCCGCCGCGCATGGCGACACTCCAGCGTCAATCTATGAAGCACGCGTTGGCATGAGCTTGCCGCCGCGATGTTGATGGGGGTGACGATGAAGCGTCGTGGCGACGGGTCGACGACGGGCCGGGGCGAGCAGATCGACGCCGCCGAGCGGGAGGCGGCGCGGCAGCGGATTCTGGCGCAGGCCGAGGCGGAGCGGATACCCGTAGAGGAGACGTCGGCCGGATCAGGGCGGCGTTGTCGACGTACGAGATGGCACTTGGTCGGCCGACGGCGGGCCGGGAGGTGCCGTCGACGGATCGACTGGCGCGGGCGGTGGAGCACGCGTGGACGACATTCCAGCAGGCCCGCTACCCGCGCCTCGTGGAGTTGCTGCCGGGGCTGTTGACCGAGGTGCACCGCGCCCACGTGCGGGACCCGGAGGCGGGTCGGGCGGCGGTGGTGCAGGCGTACCGGGTGACGGCGGCGCTGCTGGTGAAGCTGGACGAGGGGAGTCTTGCCTGGATGGCCGCCGAGCGGGCGATGTGCGCCGCCACCGGTGAGCGGGTGTTGCTGGCGGGTGCGGCGGTGCAACTCGGTCAGGTGCTGCGGGCGTCGGCGGGGGCGCGGTCCGTGATGTTGGCTGCGGCCTACCAGGTGGCCCCGGCCGACCCTGACGGTGGTACGCCGCAGGAGTGGTCGCTGTGTGGGTCGCTGCTGGTGCAGGCCGCATTGATCGCGGCGCGGGCCGGAGACGACCGGGCGGCCGGTGAGCTGTTGAACGAGGCCGCCGAGATGGCCGCCCGGGTGGGCGACGGGCACGACCACCACCGGACGGGGTTCGGGCCGGCTGCCGTCGAGGCGGGACGGGTCACCGCCGCCGTGGAGTTGGGCGACGGCCCGCAGGCGGTCGCCCGGCACGATGAGGTGATCGGCTGGGAGGGGTGGCGCTGGCTGCCGGTCGAGCACCGGGCCGCGCACCTGGTCGACGCCGCTCGCGGGTACCTGCTGACCGGCGATGCGGTCAGCGCGGCGCGGGTGCTGATCCGCGCCGACAGCATCGCTCCCGCCGAGGTCCGACACCGGCCGGCGGTACGGGAGGTGGTCGCCCAGGTCGCCCACGACCCGCACGCCCCCACCACGATCACCCCGCTCGCCGTCAGTCTCGGACTGCTCTGAGGCTGCCGACGCCGGTGTAGACCCGCCACCCGGCCCGGCCTCGGCTGGAGATCGTGCTGGATCCAGGAGGTAGTGGCTTCCGGCGACTGCGAGGCCACTACCTCCTGGATCCAGCGTGACCTTGGGTGAAATCGGGTCACGGCTCCGGCGGGCGGGTGGGCTCCAGCGTCCGGGAGCCTCCGCGCGGATCGTCAGTCGACCCTCAGAGCCAGCAGGGCGCTCCTCAACTCGTGTTCGAGGTACCGGCGAGGGTCGCCGTCGGCGACCATCAGCAGGTAGCCGTCCTGCTTGGTGGGTATCCCCGGCACGGAGAACCGGAACTGGCAACTGCCGCCAGGGAACGCCCGGGCATCGGTCAAGCGTCCGCCGGCGAACCCGGCTCCGGCGGTGACGATCACCGCTGCCCCCTCCTTGACGCCGGCATGGTCGCCCGTACCGGCGCAGCCGCCGTGCCCGTCGGCGACGAAGGACGCCCCGTCGCCGAGCAGCACCGTGCCGGAGGCCACGAAGGTCTCCGTCGGCGGCCGGCTCGCCGAGGCAGGGGTACGGGACTTGTTGCTGTTCACGAACATGCCCACCGCGAGCAGGAGCCCAGCCGCAGCCCCGGCCCACATCCAGCCGGCACGCCGCGCGGTCGGCTCTGGACGCAACGTCTGCATGTCATCTCCGGGTTCGGGGCGGCGGAATCACCGGAAAGTCTGCGCGAACCCGCCCCCCACCGCAGCCCTGTTTCCGTTCCCCGTCCCACCCGGTGACCGGTTGCTCGCCCCGCCCCGGTGATCAAGAGGTATGCGTCAGAATTCGGCCGCAGAATGACGTAAACCTCTTGATCACCGGGGCGGGGGTGGGGTGGGGTGGGGGTGGGGTGGTGGTGACGTTGACGCGGCGGGCTTTCGGGGCCGCCTGCCGAACGCGTTCGCCCTGCTGGCCCGCCCCGACCAGCAGACCGGTCCGGTCCGCGCCGACCAGGTCAACCCAGGTGGGTGCGGAGGAAGTCGAGTTCCAGGCGGAGCAGGCGTTCGGACAGCCCACCGGCCGCCATGTGGGTGGCCCCGGTCAGCGGCAGCACCGCGTGCGGCCGGCCGGTCGACAGCAGTGCCGCCGACAGCCGCAGCGTGTGCGCGGCGACCACGTTGTCGTCGACCATCCCGTGCACCAGCAGCAGCGGGCGGGCCGGCTCGCCGGGATGCAGCGGCTCCGCCGCCAGCTCCACCAGCGAGTGGTGCCCGTACACGTCGATGCCGTCGTCGGGCAGGCCCAGGTAGCGCTCGGTGTAGGCGGTGTCGTACAGCGTCCAGTCGGTGACCGGGGCGCCGGCGATGCCGCACCGGAACAGCTCCGGGTGGCGTAGCACGGCCAACCCGGCCAGCCAGCCGCCGAACGACCAGCCCCGGATCGCCACCCGGTCGAGGTCCAGGTCGGGGTGCTTGCCGGCGAGCGCGGTCAACGCGTCCACCTGGTCGGTCAGGATCACGTCGGCCACCCGCCGGTGGATGGCCTTCTCGAACGACGGTGCCACGCCCGGCGTACCCCGGTTGTCGATGGTGACCACGGCGAACCCGCAGTCCGCCCACCACTGCCGTTCCAGCCAGGCCGACCGGGCGGCCACCACCTCCTGGTGGCCGGGGCCGCCGTAGACGTCCAGCAGCACCGGCAGCCGGGTGCCCTTGACGTGCTCGGTCGGGTAGAGCACCGCCGACGGTAACCGGCGGTCGGTCACCCGGACCAGCATCGGCCGGGGCGCCGACGACGGGGTCGCCGCCAGCGACCGTAGCCGGGCCACCTCCCGGTCGCCGCGCCACACCGACCAGCTCGTCCCGGCCTCGTCCAGCGAGGCGGTGCCGACCACCAGGGTGTCCCCGCCGACCGCCGCCGTGTGCCAGCCGGGGGTGCTGCTCATCCGGCGGGCGTCCACCCCACCACCGATCACGGTACGGACCCGGTAGAGGTGCCGTTGGCTCGGTTCGCCCTCGCTCGCCTCCACCAGCAGGTCGGCCGGCCCGGGACCGGTGGGCAGCCGGCCCACCACCCGTCGTACGTACAGCGAGGGCGGGGTGAGCAGGGTGCCGTCGGCGAACAGGCAGCGGGCGTCGTACCCGTCGTGGGCCAGCTCGCCGCCGACCAGCACCCGGCCGTCCGGCAGGTGCGCGGGGGTGCCCGGGATCGGCTCCACCCAGCGCGGGTCGGCCAGCTCCGCGTGCACCTGCGTCTCCCCGGTACGCGGGTCCACCGCCAGCACCAGGCCGTGTTGCTGCGACCGGCGCAGCACCGTGATCAGCGGGTTGCCGTCGGCCCAGTCGACCGAGGCCAGGTACGGGTAGGTCTCCCGGTCCCAGTGCACGTCGACCCAGCCGTCGTCCAGGTCGAGCAGGTGCAGGCTGACCTCGGCGTTCGGCCCACCCGCCCGGGGGTACGCGACGGTGGTCGGCGGGGTCGCCGGGTCCGCCGGGTCGTGCAGGTGCCAGCGCGGCAGCCGGGACTCGTCGACCCGGGCGGCGAGCACCATCCGCCCGTCCGGGGCCCACCAGTAACCCCGGAACCGGCCGAACTCCTCCGCCGCCACATGCTCGGCGAGCCCCCAGCTCACCCCACCGTCCTCGCCGGCCAGCAGGGAGTCGGTGCCGTCCGGGGCGACCACCCGCAGCTCGCCCCGGCGTACCCCGTCGGCGGTGTCGGTCACGTAGGCCACCCGCTGACCGGTCGGGTCGGGACGCGGGTCGATCACCGGGCCGACGGTGGCCACCTCGATCACGTCGCCGTGCACCAGATCGGCCCGGAACAGCCGGCCGGCCAGCGCGAACACCGCCACCCGGCCCGCCCCGTCCAGGGCGTACGAGCCGATGCCGGCGGTGCTGAGCCGACGTCGTTCGCGTAGCGCCCGCTCACCGGGGGCCAGCGCCACCGGGTCGGCGTCGTCGCCGAGCAGCACGGCCGGGTCGGCGACCAGGCGTTCCTCGGCGGAGGCGGTCTCCAGCGCCCAGAGCGCGTCGGCCGGGTCCTCCGGGCCGCCCGAGCGGAGGAAGACCACCCGGGAACCGTCACCGGTCACGGACACGGCACGCGGCGCCCCGTGGCTGAACCGACGGGTACGGGCGGCCAGCTCGGGAAAGTCCACAACCCGGATCGTAGAGCGGTGCCGGGCGTGATGTGGCCGACCTGGGTGGACGCGTACGCCCCGGCGCGGACGGACCGCCGGTTAGAGTGACCGTCGTGACGACGCTGCCCGACCGACGCCTGCTGCTGGTCCACGCGCATCCCGACGACGAGTCCATCGGCACCGGGTCGACGATGGCGCACTACGCCGCCGACGGCGCCCACGTCACGCTGGTGACCTGCACCCTCGGCGAGGAAGGCGAGATCCACGTGCCGGAGCTGGCGCAGCTCGCCGCTGCCGAGGCCGACCAGCTCGGCGGCTTCCGGATCGGGGAGCTGGCCGCCGCCTGCGCCGCGCTCGGCGTCACCGACCACCGCTTCCTCGGTGGCGCGGGCCGCTACCGGGACTCGGGCATGATGGGGCTGGCCACCAACGAGCACCCCCGGGCGTTCTGGGCGGCCGACCTCGACGTGGCCGCCGGTCAGCTCCTGGACGTCATCCGGGAGATCCGCCCGCAGGTCATGGTCACCTACGACCCGAACGGCTTCTACGGTCACCCGGACCACATCCAGGCGCACCGGGTGACGATGCGGGCACACGAGCTGGCCGCCGCGGAGGGCATCGCCCCGGCCAAGGTCTACTGGACGGCGCTGCCACGCAGCGTCCTGGAGGCCGGCATGAGCCACTTCACCGAGTCCTCGGACAACCCGTTCGCGGGCATCGACAGCGTCGACGAACTGCCCTTCGGCACCCCGGACGACCAGATCGCCGCCCGGATCGACGCCACCGACCAGCACGCCGCCAAAGAGGCGGCGATGCGGGCGCACGGCACCCAGATCCCCGCCAACTCCTGGTTGTACGCGATCGCCGGCAACTTCGGCGCCGAGTTCATGGGTGTGGAGTTCTTCACCCTGGCGGTGGGGGAACCCGGCCCAGCCGGTGGACCGAACGGCTGGGAGAGTGACCTCTTCGCCGGGATCGACACGAACCCGTCGGGCTCGTCCGCCGGCCGGCCCGACCCGGCTGCCGGTCAGCCGGTGGCGGCGGCACGTCGGCCGGAGCAGGCGTACCCGGTGGGGGGCGGGCCGGCCTCGGCGACGGCCGGGCTCCGGTGACGCTGCCCGCCACGCCGATGCCGGTAGTCGAGGAGGAGACCGCCGCCGTCCCGCCGCCACCCGGCCCGACGGTACGCCTGTTCGACGTCGTGCTGCGGTTGGTCGGCGGGCTGGTCGCCGTGGTCGGCGGGGTGCTCACCGCCCTGATCGGCCTGCTGCTGTCCACCGTCCGGGTCGGCGGGCAGCTGATCGGGGTGTCGGTGGTGGTCACCATCCTGGGGGCGATCGCGGTGAGCTGGTTCGCGTACGCCACGATCGGCCGCAAGTGGGCGGTGGCGTTGCCGGCCCTGCCGTGGTTCGTGCTGATGGCGGTGGCAGCGGTCCGTACTGCCGAGGGTGACCTGCTGGTCGCCGGGGACAACTGGGTCGGGCTGGCGATGATCACCACCGGCGCGATGACGTTCGCGGTGATGGCGTTCCGGCAGATCCTCAGCCCGCAGCCGCGCCGCCACGACGGGTGATGACGGCACACAGCCGACGGTGGTAGATATTCCTGCCAGGAGCCCCGTCGACGCGGCGGGCGGTGTGGCAGGAGGCGTGTGATGAGAGATCGGTGGCGGGCTGTCGGCGTACTCGCGGCGGCATTGTTCGCGGTCAACGTGGTGGCCCGGGTGATCATCAAGCTCGGCTTCGACGGGAACGACACTGCCGCCGACCGGGTCTCGCTGGGCATGTTCATCGTGGTCGGACTGGTGCTGGCCGGGGTGGTCTTCGCCTGGGGCCGGGTCGTGCCGGCGGCGCGTTGGGGAGCCGACGTGGCCGCCGCGGTGGCGGTGGCGCTGCTGCTGACCGTGCTCGTCGGCCCGCTGCTGGTCGGCAACGATCCGTTCGGTGGGGGAGCGGGGCTCTTCTTCGCCCAGATCTGGCTCTATCTCGCCGCCGCGGCGGCCGGCGTGGCGATCGGCTACCTGGTGCTCATCGCCCTCGGCCGCGACCACCGCTCCCGCCAGCTCCAACGGTACGCCGAGCGTAACGTGGGCAAGCCCCGCCGGGTGGTCCGCCGCTGACCCACCCGCCCGGGGTGGGTCAGGTGGGAGGGGCGACGCGGGTGAGGTAGGTGTGGTGGGTGGTGAAGCCGAGCTTGCGGTAGAGCGAGACCGCCTCGATGTTGCGCTGTTCCACCTGGAGGAAGGCGTGGGTCGCGCCCTCGGCCGTGCCCCAGTCGGCCAGCGCCCGGATCACCCGGGCGGCCAGCCCCTGCCGGCGTGCCTGCGGGGCCACCTCGATCAGGCTGAGCCCCAGCCAGCGGCCCTGCCCGGTGACCGTGCCCCGGCCCGTCGCCAGCAGCGCGCCGTCGGCGTACACCTGGGCGAAGCGGACCTGGGCCACGGCGGTCAGGATGTGCCGGGCGGAGTCCGGCAGGCCGCCCTTGCGCCCGGCGGCGACCGCGAGCCACTCCTCGGACGGCACGCCGGTGAGGGCGACCGCCGCACCGCCGGCCGGGCCTTGCGGGGTGGGACCGGGGGGCGATGCGGGGGGCGGCTCCGCCGGCCGCAGCGTGGCCAGCGGGACGGTCTGCACCAGGGTCAGCGGCCGGGCGGTCCAGCCCCGGGCGTCCAGTTCGGCGCCGACCGGCACGGCCAGCGGCAACGGCGTGTTGACCATGGCGGGTTGGCCGTGTTCGGCGTACCAGCGTTCGATCGCGTCGATCGCCGCCGGCAGCGGGCGGTCCGGGTCGCCGACCGGCAGCGCCGAATTGGCCCGGCCGGTCCAGCCGTCGGCGGAGCGCAGCAGCCAGTCGCCGAGCCGGGCGCGTACCGGTGCCGGCCACGCCTCGTCGGCGGCGAGTTCCAGTTCGACCACGGCCGAGGCGGTGGGCCGGCGGGTGGGGGGCACCCGCTTGGCCCGGTGCACCTCGGCCACCGGCACCCGGAGCCGGCCCTGGGCGGTGGCGATGGTGAGATGAGTCTCGCTCAGCTCGACCAGCTCACCGAGGGCGTCCGAAAAGAGGGGCCGGCCCTCGCGAATCCCCACAATGCGGCGAACCACGATCCGGTGTCCCACATCCTGCTGTCGGAGCACGATCGACCTCCTCCCCGGCGAGATACTAGGCTCTTAGCGTCGCGGGTGATCGCGACGAGTCTGGCGGAGGAGAAGACCGGTGACCTACATCATCGCCGAGCCGTGCGTGGATGTGCTCGACAAGGCATGCATCGAGGAATGCCCGGTCGACTGCATTTACGAGGGCAACCGGATGCTCTACATCCACCCCGACGAATGCGTCGACTGTGGTGCCTGTGAGCCGGTCTGCCCGGTGGAGGCCATCTTCTACGAGGACGACGTCCCGGAGCAGTGGAAGGACTACACCGGGGCCAACTACGAGTTCTTCGAGGACCTGGGCTCGCCGGGCGGCGCGTCGAAGATCGGCAAGGTGGAGAAGGACGCGACGTTCGTCGCCGGCCAGCCGCCGCGCGGCGAGGGCCACTGAACCGGCCGGCAGCCGGGACACCGGGCTCGCCGGCTGCGGTGCCGGGCTCGCCGGCCGGGCCGGCTGTGGTGCCGGTCGGCCCCGGGTCGGTGGTGCCGGCCGGTGGTGCGTCGGGGTCGTCGGCCGGGTCCGCGTCGGGCCCGGCCCGGCCCGGTCCGGTGTCGGCGCGGTTGCCCGAGTTCACCTGGGACACGCTGGACGCCGCGGCCGCCCTGGCCGCGGCGCACCCGGACGGCCTGATCAACCTCTCCATGGGCACGCCGGTCGACCCGGTGCCCCCGGTGATCCGGCAGGCGCTGGCGGACGCCGCCGACGCGCCGGGCTACCCGCTGACGGCGGGCACCCCGGCGCTACGCGACGCCATCGCCGGCTGGGTGGCCCGCGCCTGCGGTGCGGGTGCCGACGGGCTCGGGGTGCTGCCGACGATCGGTTCCAAGGAACTGGTCGCCTGGCTGCCCACCCTGCTCGGGATCGGCCCCGGCGACGTGGTCGTGGTGCCGTCGGTCGCCTATCCGACATATGAGGACGGGGCCCGGCTGGCCGGCGCCACCACCGTCCGCGCCGACTCGCTGACCGCGGTCGGCCCCACCTCCCGGGTACGCCTGGTCTGGGTCAACTCGCCCGGCAACCCGACCGGTCGGGTGCTGCCCGCCGCCCACCTGCGCAAGGTGGTCGACTGGGCCCGGGAGCGCGGTGCCGTGGTGGCCAGCGACGAGTGCTACCTGCCGCTGGGCTGGACGGCCGACGCCGCGCCGGTGTCGGTGCTCGCGCCGGAGGTCTGCGGCGGGTCGTACGACTCGGTGCTGGCGGTGCACTCGCTGTCCAAGCGGTCCAACCTGGCCGGCTACCGGGCCGGGTTCGTCGCCGGTGATCCGGCGCTCGTCGCCGAGCTGCTGAAGATCCGCAAGCACGCCGGCATGATCGTCCCGGCTCCGGTGCAGGCCGCGATGGTGGCCGCGCTGGCCGACCAGGCGCACGCCGACGAGCAGCGGGAACGCTACCGGGCCCGGCGGGAGACACTGCTCGCCGCGTTCACCCGGGCGGGCTTCCGGGTGGACCACTCCGAGGCGGGCCTCTACCTCTGGGTCACCCGCGACGAGGACTGCTGGGACACCGTCGACCGGCTGGCCCGACGGGGCATCCTGGTCGCCGCCGGGGCCTTCTACGGCCCGGCCGGGCAGCGGCACGTCCGGGTGGCGTTGACCGGGTCGGACGCGCACGTCGCGGCGGTCGCCCAGCGGCTCGCCCAGCCGTAGGGGCGGCTGCGGTGGGTGACGAGGTGGGCCGGCCCCGGGTCGCCGTGGTCGGCACCGGCCTGATCGGCGGTTCGATCCTGCTGCGGCTGCACGAGGCGGGTACGCCGGTGGCCGGCTGGGACCCGGACCCGGCGACCCGGGCCGAGGGCCGTCGCCGGGGCCTCACCTTCCCCGACGAGCTGGCCGACGCGGTCCGGGACCGGGACGTGGTGTTCCTCGGTGGTCCCCTGCCGAGTCTGCCGCAGACCCTGCTCACCGTGTCCGGGCTGACCGACGACCGGTGTGTCGTCACCGACGTGGGCAGCACCAAGGCGGCCGTCGCCGGGTTCGCCGGGGCGCACGGGCTGACCGGCCGGTTCGTCCCCGGTCACCCGATGGCCGGCACCGAACGGGCCGGGCTGACGGCCGCGCTGGCCGGGCTGTTCGTCGACGCGGCCTGGGTGCTCTGCCCGAGCGTCGACGGGTTGGTGCCGTTCCGGACGCTGGTCGGGCTCATCGTCGACGTCTTCGCCGCGCACGTCGTACCGATGTCGCCGGGGGTGCACGACTCCGTGGTGGCGCTCTCCTCCCACGTACCGCACCTGCTGGCCGGCAGCCTGGCCGGGGCCGCCGCCGACTCGGCGGTGCGGGACGCGGTGGTCCGGCTCGCGGCGGGCAGCTTCCGTGACGGCACCCGGGTCGCGACGACCCCGGCCCGGCGTACCGCCGACATGCTGCTGGCCAACCGGGAGCAGGTGCTGCGGCAGTTGGCCGAGGTGCGGGCGGCGCTCGACGGGCTGACCGAGGCGGTCCGCGACGACGACCTGCCCGCGCTGGTGGCGCACTACGAGCGGGCCCGGACGGTACGGCTGCCGCCGGGCGACGTGCGACCCGTCCACCGGCGGTTCGCCCTCGCCGGGGACCCGGCGCAGGAGTTGGCGTTCGTCCGGTCGGTGGGTGAGTCCGGTGGGCACCTCACCGGTTGCACGGTGGCGGGGGAGACGGTGACGTACACCGGTCTGCGGCCCGCCGAGGCCCCGGCCTGACCGTGCGGAAACCGGCGGCGGTCCGGTTGCGCCGTTAGGGTGGGTGCGTGGCGGACGGACCGGTGGTGGCGGTACGCGGTGAGGCGTACCGGGAGGTGGCACCCGAGCTGGCCCGGTTCGAGGTGACCGCGACGGCCCGGGAACGGGACCGTCAGGTCGCCCTGACCCGGCTCGCCGAGCGGGCCGCCGCCGTCCGGGTGCTGCTCGACGAGCACGAGCCGGCGGTGGACCGCCGGGAGGCCGGGGAGCTGCGGGTGCGACCCGAGACGAACCGGTCCGGTGAGCGGGTCGTCGGCTACCTGGGCAGCGTCTCCACCACGGTCACCGTCACCGACTTCGGCTCCCTGGCCGAGCTGATGTTGCGGCTGGCCGAGCTGGACCACGTCGAGGTGGCCGGCCCCTGGTGGTCGCTGCGGCCGGACAGCCCGGCCCACCGGGAGGCCCGGCACGAGGCGATCGCCGACGCGTTGCGCCGGGCCCGGGAGTACGCCGAGGCGCTCGGTGCCCGGGTGACCGCCCTGCTGGAGCTGGCCGACACCGACGAGGGGTTCGCCGGGGGCGGGGCGATGTACGCCCGCCAGGACCGGATGGCCGGCTCACCGGAGCTGGAACTCGACCCCCGCCCGCAGTCGGTGCACGCGGTGGTGCGGGCCCGGTTCACCATCAGCGAGCCGGTCCTGACCTGATGCCCGAGGCGCGTCCGTGCTCCCTCGACGACCTGGTGGCCCGGGCCCGGTCGCTGGCCGACGCCGGCCCCCGGCAGCTGCTGGGCATCACCGGTGCGCCCGGTGCGGGCAAGTCCACGCTGGCCGAGCGGATCGTCGCGGCGGTCGGCCCGACCGCCCGGCTGGTGCCGATGGACGGTTTCCACCTCGCCCAGGCGGAGCTGGTCCGGCTGGGCCGGGCCGACCGCAAGGGCGCGGTCGACACCTTCGACGCCAACGGGTACGTGTCGTTGCTGCGCCGGTTGCGCCGGTTGGAGCCGACCGCCGTGTACGCGCCGCTGTTCCGCCGTGATCTGGAGGAGCCGGTGGCCGGGGCGGTGGAGGTGCCGCCCTCGGTCCGGCTGGTGGTGACCGAGGGCAACTATCTGCTGCTCGACGATCCCCCCTGGGACGAGGTGCGGTCGTTGCTGCACGAGGCGTGGTTCCTCGACCTGGACGCCGAGCTGCGGTTGCGTCGGTTGGTGGCGCGGCACGTGGCGTACGGGCGGTCGCCGGAGGCGGCGCACACCTGGGCGTACGGCAGCGACGAGGCGAACGCCGCGCTGGTGGCGGGCACCGCCGACCGGGCCGACCTGGTGATCCGGTCAACCGACCCGGGGTGACGGGACGGTACGCCGCAGCAGCCGGGCCACCAGGGTCCGTTCCCGGTGGAACTCCAACGCCTCCGGATAGCCGCTGTGGTTGCGGATCGGCGGGTCGGCGACCTCACCCCCGCTGGGGTGCAGCGCCTCCGGGTCGGTCACCGGCACGTCCCGTTCCCCGGCGCTGACCCGCCAGCCGAGGGGGTCGGTGTCGCGCCAGAAGTTGGTCCACGCGACGTGGCCGGAGGGCCAGGTCAGGTTGTCGGCGAGCACCCGGAGCCGGTCCGGGCCGAAGTAGGCGGGGAAGACCCGTCCGTAGAGCCGGGTGAGCTGGCAGCCGTACGACAGGAACCAGATCCGCCGCCGCCACCGGGCCGGGAGCTGGAGCAGCGTCGCCGCGCAGATCACCGTGCCCTGGCTGTGCCCGGAGAGGATCACCCCGTCCATCCGGCGCGGGTCCTGTTCGCTCAGCGCCAGGATTCCGGCGACCCGGGTCTGCAACTCGGGTACGGCCCGTTCCGCATAGCTGGGCGGGGCGAGCGGGTGCGCGGCGCGCGGCCAGAAGGTGCCGATGTCCCAGAGCACCCCGACGCTGCGCCGGACGGTGTCGTTGCGGTAGACGAGCAGGCCCAGGCCGGCGACCACCAGGGGGAGCCAGCCCAGCATGGTGTCGCCGAGGTCGGCGGCGGCGCGTACCAGACCCACCCAGCCCGACGCGCCGGCCGGTGCGGGGCGGGTACGGGTGAGCGCGGCCACGCAGGAGAAGGCCACCAGCACCGCCGCGATGGCGGCGTAGTGGCCGATCAGCCGTACCGCGTGTTCGCCGACCAGGCGGTGCAGCGCGCGGAAGGTGCTGACGTCCCGGCAGCGGCGCAGGTCGTGCGCGGAGAGGTCCCGCCGGCCGGCGGTGAGCCGGGTGTACTCGGCGCGACGCAGCCCGCCGAAGATCATTGCGGCGCGGATCAGCGTGCCGATCAGGGCGGCGGTGGCGACGGTGAAGGCCAGGCCGGCCCAGATTACCGGCAGCGGCGGCGCGATCGGGGAGAATCCGCTGGGTGAGGCGGGACCGTCGAGCCGGTCGGCGATCCAGTAGAGCAGGCCGGCACAGTAGGCGATGGCCATCATCCAGCCGAAGCCGGCGATCACCGCCGCCCCCCGGCCGCCCCAGGCCACGTCGGTGTACGTGCCGAGCGGTTGCTGGTCGTCGTCGCTGCCGGTGCGCGGCAGCAGCAACCCGATCGCGGCGACCGCGATGGCCGGTGCGGCGAGCATCCAGATCAGCAGCCCGTCGGGGGCGGTGGGGAGGCCGGGCAGCCAGCCGTCGCGCCAGGCCATCCCGAGGGGCAGCAGCACGCCGACCGTGCCGGGGAGGAGCAGGGCGCGTCGTCCCGACCGGGCGACCGTGCCGATGGCGATCAGCAGCAGCACCTGGTAGGTGGCGAGCCAGGCGACGAGACCGTCGTAGCCGGGCAGGGAGTGGTCGGTGAGGCAGCCGGCGAGGCCCGGGTCACGGGCGCACCCGGCGGGCGGACGCCACTGCGCCAGCGGGGTGCCGGCGGGGCCGTCCGGCAGCAGCAGGAGGGTGAAGGTGCCGACCAGGGCCAGGCCGGTGAGCACGCCGACGGCGAGGCTCCACCGGCCGAGCGGGGTGGCCCCGCTGCGCCGGGTCAGCCAGGGCCGGCCCACCGCCACCACCGCGATCGCCACCACCACGACCAGGGCGGTGACGGTCGGGGCGGCGATCACGGCCCGTACGCCCCGGGCCGGGTCCATCACCAGCACTGCGCCGACGGGTACCGCGGCGGCGAGCGCCGCGCCGACGCACAGGTGCAGGACGGCGGCGCGGCGCAGTTGGCCCTCCCCGCTCCAGAAGGTGGGGTCCTGCAACGGGTTGGCCAGGCCGGGCCCGGCAGCGGCGGGTTGTTCCCCGTCGTCGGCCAGCGGGGGGCGGGGGTCGGCGGGCATCTCGGCCTCGTACTGGTAGGTGCGCCAGGCGACGACGCCGAGCACCAGCAGCATGGACAACGGCACCAGCAGGCCGGCGGCGAGCGCGTGGGCGTCCGTGCGCCACCAGCCCCGGCCGAGGAACTCCCACGAGCCGGGCAGTTGCCGCAGGCACTCCTGATCGATGCACTGCCAGGCGATCAGGTCGACCCCGACGCCGGCGGCGGCGAGCACCAGGGTGCCGGTGAGGCTCAGACAGAACAGCCGGATCAGCCAGGCGGTGATGCCGGAGCGGCTGCCCCAGCGTTCGGTGTCCGGGTCGGGCGGGATGCCGGGGCGGGCGTACAGCGCGACGTTGGCCAGGGTGAACGGCAGCAGCAGCGTCCACAGGGCCCGTTCGACGTCACGTGCGGTCCGCGCCCCCGACGTCAACTGCCCCCAGCTGTACGCCTCGACGACGACCGGGTCGTCCGGGGCGGAGTCGCTGGCGCGGTAGAAGCCCGTGACGTCACCGCCGGAGACGAGTCGGGGCGGCTGGCCGACACCGGTCGGGTCGGTGGGCAGGCCGAGGATCTGGTCGGGCGGGGTGTTCGACACGCCGTGCACCCGGAGTTCGAGTACACGCTCGGCCATCGGTGCTCCCTGGTGACGTCTTCACTACCCAGAGTGCATCGGATTTCCTGATTCGCCCACCGATCTGTCCGGTGTTCTCGCAGCTCAGCCGCTATTTCAGGGTACGGATCACCCGTGCTGGGTTACCCACGGCGACCACGTTGGCCGGTAGGTCGCGGGTGACCACCGCGCCGGCCCCGACCACCGTGTTCGCCCCGATGGTCACTCCGGCGAGGACGATCACCCCGCCGCCGAGCCAGACGTTGTCGCCGATGGTGATCGGCTGGGCGGACTCCCACTTGGCCCGGCGGGGCTCCGCCTCGACCGGGTGGGTGGCGGTGAGCAGTTGCACGTTGGGTCCGATCTGGACGTCCGCGCCGATGGTGATCCGGGCCACGTCGAGCAGGACCGCGTTGAAGTTGACGAAGCTGCGGGCCCCGAGGTGGGTCTGCCAGCCGTAGTCGCAGTGCAGCGGCGGGCGTACCCAGGCGCCCTCGCCGAGGCTGCCGAGCAGGTCGCGCAGGGTGGCGAGCCGGCCCTGCGGGTCGTCGGCGGCGCTGCGGTTGAAGCGTTCGGTGAGCCGCGCCGCGCGGTCCAGGTCGGCGATGATCTCGGGCTCGTTCGCGATGTACGGCTCGCCGGCGAGCATGCGTTCCCTCATGGACGTCACCAGGCCATGGTCACCGGTCGGTCGTCCCCGGGGTGGGAAGTGGGTCGGTCCTGTCGCAGCAATGTGTCCGGACGGTCATCATTCGGCCTTCTATTTGCATACCGGGTATGTAATTCTAGGCGTCGATGTGACTCCGGTCATGAAACGCCCCAGAAGGAGGATCCGTTGCACGGAAGCAGAAGAACCGCGGCCGGCGGGTTGGTGCTCGCCCTGGCTCTCGGTCTGCCGGCGACGGGCGCGAACGCCGCCCCGGCCGCCCCGCCCGCGTCCCGGCCCACCACGCCGGCCGCCGGCTCCACCACGGTCACCCTGATCACCGGGGACCAGGTCACCGTCACCCGCACCGGTGGCGCCGCCGTGCGCCCCGGCGTCGGCCGCAAGCACCAGCAGTTCCTGGTCCGCCGCGAACACGGCCACCTCAACGTGGTGCCCCGCGACGCGCTGCCGCTGCTGCGCTCGGGCCAGGTCGACCGGCGGCTGTTCGACGTCACCGCGCTGATCGCCGCCCGCTACGACGACGCCCACCGGGACAATCTGCCACTGCTGGTGTCGTACCGCTCGGAGCAGTCCCGGCGTGGCGCGACCGCGCTGCCCGGCACCCGGGTGACCCGCGAGCTCCCGGCGATCCAGGGCGCGGCCCTGACCGCCGGCAAGTCCTCAGCCGGCGCGGTCTGGTCCACGCTCACCGGTGCCGGCAGTGCCCGACTCGGCGCGGCAGGGGGCGTCGAGCGGATCTGGTTGGACGGTCGTCGCGCACTCTCCCTCGACCACAGCGTGCCCCAGATCGGTGCGCCGACCGCATGGGCGGCCGGTTACACCGGCAAGGGGGTGACCGTCGCGGTGCTGGACACCGGCGTCGACGCCACCCACCCGGACCTGGCCGGCAAGGTGAGCGAGGCACGCAACTTCAGCGACACGCCGGACCAGAAGGACACCGTCGGGCACGGCACCCACGTCGCGTCCACCATCGCCGGCAGCGGTGCCGCCTCCGGTGGGAAGTACAAGGGCGTCGCGCCGGACGCGAAGCTCCTCGACGGCAAGGTCTGCGAGGAGTTCGGCTGCGCCGAGTCGTCGATCCTGGCCGGCATGCAGTGGGCCACTGTCGACAAGAAGGCCGCCGTGGTCAACCTCAGCCTCGGTGGCACGGACACCCCGGAGGTCGACCCGCTGGAGGAGGCCGTCCAGACGCTGACCGCCCAGACCGGCAGCCTCTTCGTCATCGCCGCCGGCAACGACGGCCGGGACGGCTCGGTCGGCTCACCTGGCAGCGCCGACGCCGCGCTCACCGTCGGCGCGGTCGACCGGGACGACGAACTGGCCGACTTCTCCAGCCGGGGTCCCCGGGTCGGTGACGACGCGCTCAAGCCCGACATCACCGCACCCGGCGTCGACATCGTGGCCGCCCGCTCCGTCGACGGCCAGATCGGTGACCCGGTGGGGACGCAGTACGTCGCACTCTCCGGCACCTCGATGGCCACCCCGCACGTCGCCGGCTCGGTGGCGTTGCTGGCCCAGCAGCACCCCGGCTGGAAGGCCGGGCAGCTCAAGGCGACCCTGATGGCCGCCGCCAAGCCGCACCCCACGCAGACCGCATACGAGCAGGGCGCCGGTCGGGTGGACCTGACCCGGGCGATCACCGAGCAGGTCACCACCGACCCGGTCAGCGTCTCGTTCGGTCGGGCCCTCTGGCCGCACGGCGACGACGCCCCGATCACCCGGACCGTCGCCTGGCACAACGCCGGGACGGCCCCGGTCACCCTCGACCTGACCCTTGAGGTGCAGGGACCGGGCGGGAAGGCCGCGCCGGCCGGCATGTTCACCCTCGGCGTCAACCGGATCACCGTCCCGGCCGGCGGTCGGGCCGAGACCACCGTCACCGCCGACACCCGACTCGGTGTCGACGGCTACTGGACCGGTCGGGTGGTGGCCCGGTCGGGGTCCACCGTCGCGGTGACCCCGCTGGCCGTGCACCGGGAGGTGGAGAGCTACACCGTCACGCTCACCCACCTCGACCGCAGCGGAAAGCCCGGCGGCGACTACTCGACCACCCTGGCCGACCTCACCGGGTACGACCTGGTGGACGTCACCGACTTCGACGGCGTCGCCGAGGTCCGGGTCCCCAAGGGCAGGTACGGGCTGAGCAGCGTCTTCTTCGAGCCGGGGCCGGACGAGCAGTCGGGCGGGCTGGCCCTGCTCGCCCAGCCGGAGCTGGTGGTCGACGGCGACACGGCGGTCACCATCGATCTGCGCAAGGCCAAGCCGGTGCGGATGACCGTCCCGCAGGCCGACGCGAAGGTCGCCCTGGTCGACGTCAGCGCCAACTTCCTCACCCCCGACGGCGGCAGCTTCGGCTCCGGCATCGTCTCCTTCGACACCTTCGACGGACTGTCCACCGGGCAGCTCGGCAGGGCGGTGTCGGCCGACGAGTTCGTCGCCACCGTCAACAGCCAGTGGGCCGACCTCGAAGCCGAGCACAGCCCCTACCTGTACGCGCTGGCCGAGACCATCCCGGGCAGGCTGCCCAGTGGTTTCGTCCGCGACTACCGCAAGCGTGACCTGGCCACGGTGGTGCACAGGTTCCGTGACCCGTACCCGAAGATGGAAGCCGAGCGGCTGGTCTTCCCGGACAACGGCTACAACACCGGCGGCTGGGCCGTCGGGCTCGCCACCGACGTGCCCGGCCAGCGGGTCGAGCACTACAGCACCAAGGGTGTGCGCTGGGACTCCGAACTGGACTTCGGCACCCGGACCGAGGATGGCTGGCTGGACCTCCAGGCGATCCTCCTGAGCCGGTCCGCCGCCTACCAGGCAGGCCGCCGGGTCACCGAGACCTGGGGGGCCGCGCCGCTCGGGCCGTCCCTGCCCACCCCACGCTGGCCGGAGGAGAGCGTCACCCGGATCGGGGACACCATCCTGGTGAGCGTGGCACTGCACAGTGACGCGGCCGGGCACATCGGGGTGTCGCTCAACGACACCGCCCGTACCGTCCTGTGGCGCAACGGCAAGCTGGTGGAGGAGCTCGACACCTCGGGGTACGGCGAGTTCACCGTGCCGAAGGGGGACGCCGACTACAAGCTGACCGTCGGGGCCAAGCGGAACCTCACCGACCTCAGCACCGAGGTGGAGGCGAGCTGGACCTTCCGCTCGGGGCACGTGGCGGGTGACACGCCGAAGCGGCTGCAGCTGTCGGAGATCCGGTTCACCCCGCGGCTGAACGCCGACAACACCGCCCCGGCCGGGCAGGTCTTCGCCGTACCGGTGCAGGTGCGGCGGCAGGCGGGCGCCGGCACCGCCAAGCTGGCGAAGCTCAGCGTCGACGTGTCGTACGACGGCGGGAAGACCTGGCGGCGGGCGACCGTGGTGAAGGTGCCGGGCCAGGGCACGGTGGCGCTGGTCAAGCACCCGGCCGGTGCCGGGTACGCGTCCCTGCGGGCGACCGCCCGGGACACCGACGGCAACACCGCGAGCACCCGGATCATCCAGGCGTACCGCCTGAAGTGACCCGACGCCCGGGCCCGCGACGGTGACGTCGCGGGCCCGGACCCGTGCGCGCACCCGACGGCGGCCCGCACGCCGCCGGGCGGCCCGGGCGTCGGCGTGCCGGGCGGCCCGGTCGTCGGCGTTTCGGGCGGTTCAGTCGTTGGCGTGCAGGGCGGCGTTCAGCTCGATGCCCCGACCCGTGCGCGGCTTCGCCTCCAACGCGCCGGTCACCGAGTTACGCCAGAACAGCAGCCCGTCGACGCCGGACAGCTCACGGGCCTTGACCACCCGGCCGTCCGGCAGAGTGATCTTGGAGGCGGCGGTGACGTAGCAGCCGGCCTCGACCACACAGTCGTCGCCGAGCGAGATGCCGACCCCGGCGTTCGCGCCGACCAGGCTCCGCTCACCGATGCGGACCCGGTCGGTGCCGCCACCGGAGAGGGTCCCCATGATCGACGCGCCGCCGCCGATGTCGGAGCCGTCACCGACCACCACACCCTGCACGATCCGGCCCTCGACCATCGAGGTGCCCAGCGTGCCGGCGTTGAAGTTGACGAAACCCTCCTGCATCACGGTGGTTCCCGTGGCGAGGTGGGCGCCGAGCCGGACCCGGTCCGCGTCGGCGATCCGCACCCCGGCGGGCACCACGTAGTCGGTCATCCGGGGGAACTTGTCCACCCCGTACACGGCCAGGTGGCGGCCGGCGGCCCGCTCGATCACCCGCAGCTCGTCGACCCGCTCCGGCGGGCACGGCCCGGCCGAGGTCCAGGCCACGTTCGCCAGTTTGCCGAAGATGCCGTCGAGGTTCAGCTCGTTGGGCCGCACCAGGCGGTGGGAGAGCAGGTGCAGCCGCAGGTACGCGTCGGCGGCGTCCTTGATCGGCTCGTCCAGCGCGCCGATCACGGTGACCACCTGCACCGTACGCAGACCCGGCAGGGCCCGCTCGCCGATCGCGCCGGGTGGCAGGTCGAGCACGTCGGCCTGGTCCTCGCCGGGGACCAGCGGCAGCTCACCCAGGCCCAGCTTGCCGGTCGGGTACCAGGTGTCGAGCACCTGCTCGGCGGCGGTCACGGTGGCCACGCCGATTCCCCAGGCGGATTGGGACGTCACTGTTCTACCCTCTCGTTCGCGGCTGCGGGGCCGGTGGGCTCACCCCTCGCGCCCACCGTTCAGGACGGTACCGTGCGAACCATGGAGAACCCGCTTACCCCCGAGGTCCTGGCCGATCCGGTGGCGCTGACCCGTGCCCTGGTCGACATCGAGTCCGTCTCCCTCGACGAGAAGGCGATCGCCGACTGCGTCGAGGAGGTGCTGCGCCGGGTGCCGCACCTGAGCACCTTCCGGCACGGCAACACGGTGATGGCGCGCACGGACCTCGGCCGGGACTCCCGGGTGGTGCTCGCCGGGCACCTGGACACGGTGCCCCTCAACGACAACTTCCCGTCGACCATGCGCGGCGACCTGATGTACGGCTGCGGCACCTCCGACATGAAGTCCGGGGTGGCCTTCGCGCTGCACCTGGCGGTGACCCTGCCCGACCCCCGCTACGACGTGACGTACCTGTTCTACGAGGCCGAGGAGATCGAGTCCCGGTACAACGGCCTCACCCTGGTCGGTGGGGCGCACCCGGAGTGGCTCCAGGCCGACTTCGCGGTGCTGCTGGAGCCGACGTACGGCATCGTCGAGGTCGGCTGTCAGGGCACCATGCGGGCGGTCGTCACCCTGCACGGCGAGCGGGCCCACGCGGCCCGGTCCTGGCGTGGGGTGAACGCCATCCACGGGGCGGGCGAGGTGCTGCGCCGGCTCTCGACGTACGAGGCGCGGCGGGTCACCATCGACGGCTGCGACTTCCGTGAGGGCCTGAACGCGGTGCGGATCGGCGGCGGGGTGGCCGGCAACGTCGTCCCCGACCGCTGCGAGATCGAGATCAACTACCGGTTCGCCCCGGACCGCGACCCGGCGGCAGCCGAGGCGCACCTGCGCGAAGTGCTCGCCGGCTACGAGTTGACGGTCACCGACGCGGCGGCCGGCGCACTCCCCGGCCTCAAGGCCCCGGTGGCCCAGGAGTTCCTGGCGGCGGTGGGCTCGGCCCCGAGGGGCAAGCTGGGCTGGACGGACGTCGCCCGGTTCGCGGCGATGGGCATCCCGGCGCTGAACTTCGGCCCGGGCGACCCCAACCTGGCCCACCACAAGGACGAGCACGTCGAACTGACCAAGATCCGCGACGGCGCCGCCACCCTCCACCGCTGGCTGACCCCCGCCTAACCCACCCCCCACCCCAACCCACCCCAACCCACCCCAACCCACCCCACCCCGCGCTCCGCCCGCGCCCCGGCTCGGCCCGGTGATCAAGAGGTTTGCGTCACGGGGAGCGCTCTCCCGGCCCGCAAACTTCTTGATCACCAGCCGCAAACTTCTTGATCGCCAGTGCGGGGAGGGGCGCGGGTGGGGTGTGGGCGCTGGAAGGGGTGGGGGATGCATGGTGAGGCCCCGGGGTCGGGGACCGCCGGGGCCGTGGTGGGGCTGGTGGGGTGAAACTCAGGGTGAGGCTGGTTGGGTGAGGCTGGTGGGGTGAGGCTGATTGGGTGGGGAGCGGGGTGGGGCTGGTTGGGCGGGTGGTGGGTGTCAGACGGTGGTGAGGCGGGGATTGTCGGGTTCGGTGGGCTCGACGGGCTGGGCGGCGGGTTCCACCGGCACCTCCAGCTGTCGGGCGCGGCGGCGCTCGGCCACCACCTCGTTGATCCGTCGCTGCATCTGCCGGCGGATACGCATCCGCTCGTTGTTGCTGATCACGCTTGCTCCTCCCCCGAAGGCGCGCGCCGGGCCATACCCGGTATGTGAATAGTAAGACGTACGGGCGACAGAATTAGTTGCCCATGATCGCGAACTTTTTCTCCGACCTGTCGGCCGGCACCGCCCTGACGTGCGCCTCCACTACGGTGGCTGTCATGAGTCAGACCAACGGGCGGCGGCCGGGCCGCGATCCGGAGCGGCACCGGGGAGCGGTCACGCTGCGCCGTGGCGCGATCCCCACCAGCACCGCTGACCAGCGGTTGTTGGACTCCCGGGGGCGCAGCGACTGGAAAACCAAGGACGCCTGGCGCGCGCTGCGGATCCTCGCCGAGTTCGTCGAGGGCTTCGACACGCTGGCCGACCTGCCGCCCGCGGTGAGTGTCTTCGGCTCCGCGCGTAGTAAACCCGACAGTCCGGAGTGCCGGCTGGCCGAGGAGTTGGGGGCCGGCCTCGCCCGGGCCGGTTACGCGGTGATCACCGGCGGTGGCCCCGGAGTGATGGAGGCGGCCAACCGGGGTGCCAGTGAAGCCGGCGGCCTCTCCGTCGGGCTGGGCATCGAACTTCCCTTCGAGCAGGGGCTCAACGACTGGGTCGACCTGGCCATCGACTTCCGCTACTTTTTCGCCCGCAAGACCATGTTCGTCAAGTACGCCCAGGCGTTCGTCGTGCTGCCCGGCGGCTTCGGCACCATGGACGAGCTGTTCGAGGCGCTCACCCTGGTGCAGACCGGCAAGGTGACCCGCTTCCCGGTGGTGCTGATGGGCACCGACTACTGGCGGGGGCTGCTCGACTGGCTGCGGGACAGCATGGCTGCCGAGGGCAAGATCGGCCCGGTGGACCTGGAGCTGATCTGCCTCACCGACGACGTCGACGCGGCGGTACGGCACATCGTCGAGGCCGAGGCGGCCCTCGCCGTCGACCAGGAGGCGGTACGTGAGGAGGCGGTCGCCCGGACCGCCGCCGACCAACAGGCCGCCCGCCGGGCCGCCGCCGTCGCAGACGCCACCGACACGAAGCCCGGCACCCCCGCGTCGGGCAGTCCCGCGTCGGGCAGTCTCTCGCCCGGCAGTCCCGCGTCGGGCAGCCACCCATCGGGCAGTCACCCATCGGGCAGCCACGCGTCCGGCAGTCCGACGTCGAGCAGCGCCGATTCCGGTAGCCCGCCGCCAGGCAGCCCCGCGTCCGGTCCGGCCGGGCCTGGTGAGCCGGGGTCCGGTGAGTCAGGGTCCGGTGAGCCGGGGTCCGGGGCGGGCCGGGGTGTCGTCGACGGTCGGGAGGGCTGAGCCGGTGGCGGCGATCTGTGTCTTCTGCGCGTCCTCCCGTACCCTCGACCAGCGCTGGTTGGATCTGGCGGCCGAGACCGGCGCGGAGCTGGCCCGGCGCGGGCACACGCTGGTCAGCGGCGGTGGCTGCGTCGGCATGATGGGCGCCCTCGTCGACGGGGCGCGGGCGGCCGGTGGGCGCACCGTCGGGGTGATCCCGCAGGCGCTGGTGGACCTGGAGGTCGCCGACCTGGCCTCGGACGAACTGCTCGTCACCGACGGCATGGCCAGCCGCAAGACCATCATGATCGAGAAGTCGGACGCGTTCCTCACCCTGCCCGGCGGACTGGGCACCCTGGACGAGCTGTTCGAGGTCTGGACCACGGCCACCCTGGCCATGCACACCAAGCCGATGGTGCTGGTCGACACCGACGGCTTCTACCGTCCATTGCTCGACTGGCTGGGCACCATCACCGAACAGACCTTCCTCAAGCCGGCCGGCCTGGGCCTGCTCACTGTCGCCCCCACCGTCTCGACCGCGCTGGACGCCCTGGAGTCCCAACTGCCCTGATCCCCACCCGTCGCCGGGGCCGGGCGGTGCGGGTTCGGGCCGGGTGGCCGGCACCGACTTCCGACCGCCGGCCACCGGCCGGGCCCGGGCGGGGTGGTGCGGTGGGTGGTGTCGTACCCGCGTGGTGGGATGTGGGGGTGCAGGGGTACCGGCTGGTGCGCCGACCTGCCGGATCGGGCCCGGAAGGCGGCCGGTCCGCCGCGAGCGTCCGGGGGGACGGTCGGCACGGCGGGGCGACCGTGGGCCCGGATCGGGCCGGGTCAGGCGTCGAGGGGGAGCCGCGGCCCGGGGGGTCGGCGGGCGATGCCGCGTACCCCCGGGGGGAGTTGCGGCTCCGGGCAACGGCGAGTGGGGCCACCCACCCGCCGGCGCGTCGGCCCGATCCGCTCCAGGCGGAGGTCGTGGCGCACACCGCCGGGCCGATGCTGGTCCTCGGCGGGCCGGGCACCGGCAAGACCGGCACCCTGGTCGAGGCGGTCGCCGCCCGGGTCGCCGAGGGGGTCGACCCGGAGCGCCTGCTGGTGCTCACCTTCAGCCGTCGGCAGGCCACCGGGCTGCGGCACCGGATCGAGGCCCGGATCGCCGCCGACGGCCACCGGGTGCTGCGCGAGCCGCTGGTGCGCACCTTCCCGGCGTACGCCTTCGGCCTGCTGCGCCGGGCCGCCGCCGAACGCGGCGAGCCGTCCCCCCGGCTGCTCACCGGGCCCGAGCAGGATCTGATCATCCGGGAGCTGCTGGACGTCGTCGGCACCGAACCCGACGACCCGGTCGGTTGGCCGGACGACCTGCTCCCCGCCCTGCGTACCCGGGCGTTCGCCGGCCAGCTGCGTGACCTGCTGATGCGGGCCGCCGAACGCGGCGTCGGGCCGGTCGAGCTGGCCCGGCTGGGGGAGAAGCTGGGCCGCACCGACTGGCCGGCCGCCGCCCGGTTCCTCCGGGAGTACGTCGCCGTCCTCGCGCTGCGCGACGTCAGCAACCGGGGCTCCGTGGCGTACGACCCGGCCGAGCTGGTGCGGGCGGCCACCGGCATGCTCCTCGACGATCCGGAGCTGCTGGAGGCCGAGCGTCGCCGGCTGGCCCACGTCTACGTCGACGAACTGGCCGACACCGACCCGGCCCAGCAGGACCTGCTGGCCGTCCTGGCCGGTGGTGGCCGTTCCCTGGTGGCCTTCGCCGACCCGGACTCCTCCACGTACGCCTTCCGGGGTGCCGACCCGGCCGTGGTGACCGCCTTCCCGCACCGGTTCCGGACGGCCTCCGGGGCCCCGGCGGCGCAGGTCACCCTCACCACGTCCTACCGCGCGGGTGCGGTGCTGCTCGGGGCCACCGGTCGCCTGGCCCGGCGGTTGCGCGGGCCGGCCGGGCACCGGCGGCTACGACCGCTGCCCGACGCGCCACCCGGCAGCGTGCAGGTGCGTACCTTCCGTTCGGCCACCAGCGAGGCCGCCTGGTTGGCCCACGCGCTGCGCTCCGCCCACCTACTCGACGGGGTGCCCTGGTCGGCGATGGCGGTGCTGGTCCGCTCGACCCACCTGCACCTGCCGGCGCTGCGGCGGGCGTTGCACGCCGCCGGGGTGCCCACCGTCGTGCACGGCGAGGACCTGCCGCTGCACCTGCAACCCGCGGTCGCCCCGCTGCTGCTCCTGCTGCGCTGCGCGCTCGAACCGGCCCGGCTGGACGAGGAGTCCGCGGTCGCCCTGCTGCACTCGCCGCTGGGCGGGGCCGACCCGCTGGCCGAGCGGCGGCTGCGGCAGGGGCTGCGGGCGCTCGCGCTGGCCCGGGGCGACCGGCGGCCCTCCGGCGAGCTGATCGTCGAGGCGCTGGCCGACCCGGCGGAGCTGGCCGGCATCGAACGCCGCTGGGTCGAGCCGGCCCGGACGGTGGCGGAGCTGCTCGCCACCGCGCGGACGGCGGCGGCGGTGCCCGGGGCCACCGCCGAGGACGTGCTCTGGGCGGTGTGGGACGCCAGCGGGCTCGCCGAACGCTGGGCGGGGGCGATCAACCGGGGCCGGGAGGCCACCGGGGAGCACGAGACCGCCCAGCGTTGGCGGGCCGAGGCCGCCGACCGGGACCTCGACGCGGTGCTGGTGCTCTTCGACGCGGCGGCCCGGTTCGTCGACCGGCTGCCCGGCGCGCGTACCGAGGTATTCCTCGACCACGTCCTCGGCCAGGATCTGCCGGCGGACACCCTGGCGGCCAGCGCCGACCGGGGCGAGGCGGTCCGCCTGCTCACCGCGCACGCCGCCAAGGGACTGGAGTGGGACCTCGTCGCGGTGGCCGGCGTGCAGGAGGGCGTCTGGCCCGACCTGCGGCTGCGCGGCAGCCTGCTCGGCTCCGAACGGCTGGTCGACGTGCTGGTCGGCCGGGCGGACGGCACCGGCACCCGGGCCGGCCTGGTCGGGCAGACCTCCGCCCTGCTCGACGAGGAACGCCGGCTGTTCCACGTGGCGGTGACCCGGGCCCGGCGTCGGCTGCTGGTCACCGCCGTCGCCTCGGCGGCCGTCGGTGGCGACGACCACGAGGAGCAGCCCAGCCGCTTCCTGCACGAACTCGGCGTCACCGGCACCTCCGGCGACGACCCCACCCCGCCTGACGATCCGATCCCGCCTGACGATCCGATCCCGCCCGACGATCCGATCCCGACCCCGACCCGGCCCCCGACCTCGCCCGGGGGCCCCGCTCGGACCCCGTCCGTCGGCGGCGTCGGTGCCGACCGGGCGCAGGGTGACAGCACCACGCCGGCCCTGCCCACTGCCGGCGTGGACAACCAGGACCCGCGGCCGGAGCCGGCCCCCGCAGGGGCACCCTCCCGCCACGATCCGCCGACCGCCCGCCGCCACGGCGCCGAGGCGGCTGACCAGGGGTCGGCGGCGGGGCCCGGGGAGGCCGGTGACGCCCTGCCCGGCGAGTTGCCCGTGGGGCGGCCACCCCGGGCGCTCACCCTCTCCGCGCTGGTGGCTGAGCTGCGTACCGCAGTCGTCGATCCGGCGGCGTCGGTGGCCCGGCGGCGTGCGGCGGCGGCCGAACTGGCCCGGCTGGCCGCCGCCGGCATTCCCGGCGCGCACCCGGACGACTGGTGGGGGTTGCGCAGCCTCTCCGACGACCGGCCGTTGGCCGACGAGGGCGAACCGGTCCGGGTCACCCCGTCGGGGATGGAGAGCGCGCTGCGGTGCAGCCTGCGCTGGCTGCTCGAACGGCACGGCGGCAGCGGGCCGGCCAGCGCCGCCCAGGGCGTCGGCAACCTGGTGCACGCCGCCGCGATGCTGGCCGAGGACGCCAGCGCCGACCGCACGGCCCTGCTGGAGTACGTGGCCGCCCGGTTCGACGCGATCGAGCTGGCCGCCCGGTGGATGGTCGGCCCGGAACGGGACCGCGCCGAGGCCATGGTGGACAAGCTGCTGCGCTGGCTGGCCGGCAACCCGCGCCGGCTGCTCGCCATCGAACACGAGTTCGCGGTCCGCCTCGACGACCCGACCCGTCCGATCGAGCTGACCGGCCGGGTCGACCGGCTGGAGGTCGACGCCGACGGCCGGCTCGTGGTGATCGACCTCAAGACCGGCAAGTCGACGATGGTCACCGAGCGGGAGGTGGCCGAGCATCCGCAGCTCGGGGCGTACCAGGCGGCGGTGGAGGCGGGCGGGTTCGCCGAGTTCGGCGACGAGGCCGGGGGCGCGGCGCTGGTGCAGCTCGGTACCGGTGCGAAGGACGCCCGCGAGCAGACCCAGGCCGCCGCCGGGCAGGGCCCCGAGGCCGGCTGGGCCACCGCCCTGGTCCGGCGCACCGCCGATACGATGGCCGCCTCGACCTTCGCCGCCGTCGCCAACGCGAAGTGCCGGGTCTGCCCGGTGCGGACCAGCTGCCCCGTCTCCGGGCAGGGCCGCCAGGTCGTGGAGCCACCGGCGACCGGCCACGAGGGGGAGGGGTGACCCAACCGACGCTGTTCAGCGCGGCCACCCCCGCGCCCCGCGCCGCCGACGCCGGGCCGCGCTACACGCCGGTGGAGCTGGCCCGGCTGCTCCGGCTACCCGCCCCCACCGCCGAACAGGCCGCGATCATCGCGGCACCGGTCGCGCCGCTGCTGGTGGTGGCGGGTGCCGGTTCGGGCAAGACCGAGACGATGGCCGCCCGGGTGGTCTGGCTGGTCGCCAACTCCTACGTCCGCCCGGAGCAGATCCTCGGGCTGACCTTCACCCGCAAGGCGGCCGGTGAGTTGGCGCACCGGGTGCGGACCCGGCTCGACCAGCTGGTGCGGCGGCTCGGGCGGCGGGCCCGCAACCCGCTGGACGACCCGCTGGCCGGCGAGCCCACCGTCTCCACCTACCACTCGTACGCCGGGCGGATCGTCACCGAGCACGGGCTACGGGCCGGCTACGAGCCGACCACCCGGCTGCTCACCGAGGCGTCCCGGTGGCAGCTCGTCGATCTGCTGGTGCGCAACTACGACGGCGACATGTCCGAGGTCGACCGGATGCCGAGCACCATCACCGACGCCGTGCTCGCGCTGGCCGGCGAGTTGGACGAGCACCTGGTCGACCCGGACACCCTGGCCGCCTGGACGGGCCGGTTCTTCGCCGAGGTGCAGTCCCACCCGGGCCGGGTCTACGCCGACGTCCGCAAGGCCCTCCAGCTGCAACGCACCCGGCTGAAGCTGCTGCCGCTGGTGCGGGCGTACGCCCGGCGCAAGGACGACTTCGAGGCGATGGACTTCGCCGACCAGCTCGCCCGTGCCGCCCGGGTGGCCCGGGACCACCCGGCGGTCGGCGCGGTCGAGCGGGACCGCTTCCGGGTGGTGCTGCTCGACGAGTACCAGGACACCAGCCACGCCCAGGTGGTGCTGCTCAACCACCTCTTCGGCGGCGGTCACCCGGTCACCGCCGTCGGCGACCCCTGCCAGTCGATCTACGGGTGGCGGGGGGCCAGCGCCGGCACGCTGGACCGGTTCCCCACCGACTTCGCCCGCGCCGACGGTGCCCCCGCCGAGGCGATGAGCCTCACCACCAGCTGGCGTAACCGGCCGGAGATCCTCGGCGTGGCCAACGCGCTGTCGGTGCCGCTGCGGGCCGCCGGCGCCCGGGTGCCGGAGCTGCACGCCGCGCTGAGCGTCCGCGACCCGATCCCGCACCGCAGCCCGCGCGGACGGGCCGCCGGCACCGTGCACTGCGCGCTGCTGCCCACGTACGTCGACGAGGCGGACTGGATCGCCGACAGTGTGCTCGCCGCCTGGCGGGGGGCGGCCCGGATGCCCGGCGCGCTGCCCGAGCACATCCCGGTGCCGCAGCGCCCCGCCACCGCCGTGCTGGTCCGGCTGCGCAGCCAGATCCCGGCGATCGAGGCCGCCCTGCGGGCCCGGGGGCTGCCGGTCGAGGTGGTCGGCCTGGGCGGGCTGCTGGACACCCCTGAGGTACGGGACGTGGTCTGCACGCTGCGGGTGCTCGCCGACCCGACCGACGGTGCGGCGCTGCTGCGGCTGCTCACCGGGGCGCGCTGGCGGATCGGGCCGCGTGACCTGGTCGCCCTGCACCGGCGGGCGCGGGTCATCGCCCGGGCCCGCCGGGAGCTGACCGGCGACGACGGGTCGGAGATCGTCGTGGACACCCTCGACGAGGCGACCCTGGTGGAGGCGCTGGCCGATCTGGGGCCGGCGCAGACGTACTCGGCGGAGGGCTACGCGCGGCTGCGGTCGTACGGGATGGAGCTGGCCCTGCTGCGCTACCGGCTGGACCAGACGCTGCCGGAGCTGATCGCGGACGTGGAACGCACCATCGGGCTGGACGTCGAGGTGGCGGTCCGGGCCGGCCGGGACGGCACCGGCGACGCCGGACTGGCCCGGGGGCACCTGGACGCGCTCGGTGACGTGGCGGCCCGGTTCAGCGGCGAGACCCCGGCGGCGACGCTCGCCGGTTTCCTGGCCTACCTGGCCGCCGCCGAGGACGAGGAACGTGGGCTGTCCCCGGGCGAGGTGGAGGTGGTGGAGGGCGCGGTGCAGGTGCTCACCGCACACGCCGCCAAGGGCCTGGAGTGGGACGTCGTGGCGGTCGCCGGGTTGACCCGGGGCAGCTGGCCCGGTCAGGTCCGTAGCTCCGACCACTGGCTGGGTGGGCTCGGGGTGCTGCCGTTCCCGTTGCGCGGCGACGCCGACGGGTTGCCCACGCTCGACCTGACCGAGGTGATAGACCAGCGCGGGGTGGCCCGGGTGGTGTCCGACTTCACCGACGCCTGGCGGGCCCACGACGAGCGTGAGGAACGCCGGCTGGCGTACGTGGCGGTGACCCGGCCCCGGCGGCTGCTGCTCTGCTCCGGCTACTGGTGGGGGGAGGGGACCAAACGGTTCCGGGGCCCGTCGGTGCTGCTCCGCGAGGTGTACGACGCCTGCCTGGCCGGTGGGGACGGCCTGCTGGTCGACGAGTGGACGCCCGAGCCGGCCGGTGACGCGGTCAATCCGACCACCGAGGTGGTGCTGCGGGCGGAGTGGCCGGCCGACCCGCTGGGCCCCCGCCGGCCGGCGTTGACCGAGGCGGCGGCCCTGGTCCGCCGCTTCCTCGCCGACCCCGACGCGGCCCGCCGCGATCCCGCGCCCGCCGTGGTGCCCGGCGACCCACAGGTGGTGGCCCCCCAGGCGGTGGCCCCGCCTCCCACGGGCACGCCGGCGGCGGGCAGGGGGGCGGCTGGTCCGGAGGCGGCGGGTCCGGAGCCCGATCCGGAGGTGGCGCGGTGGCGGCGGGAGGCGGATCTGCTCCTGGCCGAGCGGGCGGAGCTGCTGCGGCAGGCCGAGGCGGTGGAGGTGGTGCTACCCGGGCACCTGTCGGTCACCCAGTTGGTGGCGCTGCGCCGGGACCCGGCGCAGCTGGCCCGTACGCTGCGCCGGCCGATGCCGGCCCCGCCCAGCCCGTACGCCCGGCGGGGTACCGCCTTCCACGCGTGGCTGGAGGCCCGCTTCGGGGCCGACCGGCTGCTCGACGTGGACGAGTTGCCGGGTGCGGCCGACGCGGACGCCGCCCCCGACGCGGCGCTGGCCGAGCTCCAGGAGCGCTTCCTGGCCAGCGAGTGGGCCGACCGGGTGCCGGTGGAGGTCGAGGTGCCGTTCGCCACGGTGCTGGCCGGCGTGGTGGTGCGGGGCCGGATGGACGCCGTGTTCACCCGCCCCGGCGGCCGGTACGACGTGGTCGACTGGAAGACCGGCCGGCAGCCGACCGGGGTTGAGGCCGAGGTGGTCGCGGTGCAGCTGGCCGTGTACCGGCTGGCCTGGGCGGAGCTGGCCGGAGTGCCGGTGGACCGGGTGGGGGCGGCCTTCCACTACGTCCGGGAGGGGGTGACGGTGCGGCCGGCGGACCTGCTGGACGCCGACGGGCTGACCACGATCATCGCCGGGTTGCCGGAAATTCCAGCGGGGGGTGGCGCTCCCGAAGATCCGTGGTAGGTTGTTCTTGTTGCAGTTTTGGTTTCCAGAGACTCTGTGTGCGCCTGGCGGATTGTGGCCCCAGGCGCTCTTTGTTGTGTCCGGAGCTCTCCGGGCGGGGCGACCAAAAACAACAGGCGATTCGCGCATCCCGCGCGGGGCGCTCCTCTTCGGGCCCGCAACAGGTGCGGGTTCGACGTTCCGTCAAGGAGACGAAACAGATGGCAATTGGCACCGTCAAGTGGTTCAACGCTGACAAGGGCTTCGGCTTCATCACCCCGGACGGCGGCGGCGCCGACGTCTTCGCCCACTTCTCGGCGATCCAGTCCTCCGGCTACCGGAGCCTGGACGAGAACCAGCGGGTCGAGTTCGAGGTGACCCAGGGCCAGAAGGGCCCGCAGGCGGAGAACATCCGCCCGCTCTGATCTTCGGATCGTCCGTAACACCCACCGGGTCCTCCGGACCCGGTGACGGACCGGTCCGCCGCGCCGCCCCCCGCTCCGGCGGGACGCGGCGTGCTGCGGCGGACCGGCCCGTACCCCATCGGTTCGTGCTTGTGAGTCTTCGACGGACTGCTCCGTCGGAGACCGCGCCGAGTCTCGGCGCCCTCCCTCGACACGTGCCGCGTCGAGGAAGGCATTCCGCATGACCATGACCATTCCCACCTTCGCCGCGACCGGCCTCGCGCCGGCGCTGCTCGCCGAGCTGACCAAGCAGGGCATCACCGAGCCGTTCCCGATCCAGACGGCCACCCTGCCGGACTCGCTGGCCGGCCGGGACGTGCTCGGCCGGGGCCGCACCGGCTCGGGCAAGACCCTCGCCTTCGGGCTCCCGCTGCTGCACCGCACCGCCGGTCACCGGGCCCGCCCGGGTCGCCCGCTCGCCCTGGTGCTGGTCCCCACCCGTGAGCTGGCCGCCCAGGTCACCACGGCACTCACCCCGTACGCCCGGGCGCTGGGGTTGCGCTGCGCCACCGTGGTCGGGGGGCTCTCCCTCCAGCGGCAGGCGGACGCGCTGCGCGCCGGCACCGAGGTGCTGGTGGCCACCCCCGGCCGGTTGCACGACCTGATCAACCGGGGCGACGCCCGCCTCGACCAGGTCGCCATCACCGTGCTGGACGAGGCCGACCAGATGGCCGACATGGGCTTCCTGCCGCAGGTGACCAAGCTGCTGGAGCAGGTCGCCCCGAACGGCCAGCGGATGCTCTTCTCGGCCACCCTGGACGGCGGGGTGGACCGCCTCGTCCGCCGGTTCCTCAGCAACCCGGTGTCGCACTCGGTGGACCCGGGCACCGCCACGGTGACCGCGATGACCCACCACGTGCTGCACGTCGACGCGGTCGACAAGCCCACCGCGCTCACCCAGATCGCCGCCCGCGAGGGCCGCACCATCCTGTTCATGGCGACGAAGCACCGGGCCGACCGGATGGCCCGCCAGCTGCTCGCCAAGGGCGTCCGCGCCGCGGCGCTGCACGGGGGGAAGTCCCAGCCGCAGCGCACCCGGATCCTGGAGCAGTTCCGCACCGGCCAGGTGACCGCGCTGGTCGCCACCGACGTGGCGGCCCGGGGCATCCACGTCGACGGTCTGGACATGGTGGTCAACGTGGACCCGCCGACCGAGGCGAAGGACTACCTGCACCGGGGTGGCCGTACCGCCCGCGCCGGTGAGGCCGGTCAGGTGGTCACCCTGGTCCTGCCGGAGCAGCGCCGGGACGTCTCCCGGCTGATGAGCGTGGCCGGCATCAAGCCGCAGTCCACCCAGGTACGCCTCGGCGACGGAGCGCTGGCCCGGGTGACCGGGGCCCGTGAGCCGTCCGGTGTGCCGGTGACGATCGTCGTCCCGACGCCCACCCCGGCCGCCCGGCCGCGTGCCGCTGTCGGTGGCGGCACGGGTGGCGGTGGCGAGGGTGGTCGGTCGCACCGGGCGTCGGGCCGGTCCCGTCGACCGCGTCGCCCCCGTACCGCCTGACCGACCGGTCCCCGCCCGACCCGGGCCGTCCGCCGGGCTTGGTCACGTTCGACTCAGCCGGGCCGCCCGTCGGGCCTTGTCACGTTCGACTCAGCCGGGCCGTTGTTGCGGTGTCATCGTGTCGACGATGCCGCACATCGGCCCGGCTGAGTCGATCGTGCTTTCGGGCCGGGTGAGGGTCGGGTGCCGCCGGCCGATGGACGGTGCGGGGTCGGGCGGAGACCCTCGGTGATCATGGTGGCGGGTGGGTCGGTTTGCCGGCTCTATTGCGTCCGATCGGTGACTGTTCCACCGTGCCCGGCTGGTCGAAGCTTGCTCGCGGGGGAAGAACCGGCCGGCACGGTCGGGCACGGGAGGGGTGACCATGGGGGGCGACGTCGAGTCGGGAGCGGGACGCGAGCTGATGGTGGTGTTAGCCGTGGCCGGTGCCGGGCTCCTGCTCGCCATGGTCGCGGCGTTCGCGCCCTGGCACCCGAGGCCGGGGCGGACCGCCCCGGCCGGGCTGGTCGAGTTGCACAGCCCTGACGAGGGGCGCCCGCCGACGGTCGAGCTGACCGCCGGCTGAGTCGACCCCGCGGGGGCCGTGGGGCCCGCGGGGCCGAGGGCCCGGGTGCCCGTCCGACCGTCGGATCCTGGGGGGTCGACGGTCGGACGGACACCCCGGACCAGCGGTTCGCAGGCGGTCAGCGGGTCGGCTGCCGTGAGCGATCGAACGGCGCGGCCGGTCGGGTGTCTTCGCAGCCGAACGGCGCGGCTTGTCAGGTGTCGTCGCAGCCGAACGGTGCGGCCGGTCGGGTGTCGTCAGCGGCCGAACGGCACCGCGTCCGGACCCTGCCCGCAGGCGGGCCGGCCGGCGTCACCGGTCGAACCGGGTCAGCGGCTGGGCGTCGGCAGTGGGGCCGGGGCATGGTCCTGGCGGACCAGCAGGTCGGTCAGGGTGGTCTGGTCGACCACCACGGCGATCGCGCCGTCCACGGCGAGCCAGACGTCGCGCAGGCCGGTCGCCACCCCGTGGTAGCCGGCGTCCTCGGCGGGCAGCCCACGGACGGTGGTCAGTGATCCACCGACGGCACGCAGCACGTCCCCGACGCTGATCTGCGAGGCGGGTCGGGTCAGCGCGTAGCCGCCCTCGGTGCCCCGGTGACTGTGCAGCAGACCCGCGCGGCGCAGGTCGAGCAGGATGCCCTGAAGGAAGCTCAACGGAATACCCTGCGCCTGCGCCAGGCACGCCGCCTTGACGAGTTCACCGCCACCGCCACCGCCACGGCCCCCACCGCCGCCACCAGGGCTCCCACGGTCGCCACCACCCCCGGACCGGCCGTCCTCGAACCGGTCGCCGCTGTCAGGCCGACCGCTGCCGCCCTCGGGCCTGCTGCCGCCCTCGGGGCGGCCGGGCCCATCCGTGGAGTGGGTGGTCTCGCCGTCGCCGGACGCGGCGACGGCGAGCATGGCCCGGAGCGCATAGTCACTGCGCGCGGAGATGTACACGTCACTGACCAGCCTGGTCCAGTACGCCCCAGCGGCGGCGGATCGCCCGGTCGGCCGCCCCGAACGCGGCGTCGACCACCAGCCCGACGACCAGGATGACGATCATCGTGGCGAGCAGCCAGGGCGCGTCGGACAACTCCCGTGAGTAGGTGAGCTGGGCACCCAGGGACGTCTGTGAGATGCCGACCACCAGCAGCTCACCGGCCATCAGGCTGCGCCAGGAGAAGGCCCAGCCCTGCTTGAGCCCGGCGACGATGGCGGGCAGCGCGGCCGGCGCGATGACGTACCGGTAGAGGTTCAGCCCCCGGGCGCCGAGGTTGCGGCCGGCCCGGACCAGCAGCGGCGGCACGTAGTCGACGCCGCTGATCACCCCGTTGGCGATGGACGGCGCGGCACCGAGCACCACCACGAAGAAGATCGCCTTCTCGCTCAGCTCGAACAGCAGGATGGCCAGCGGGAACCAGGCGATCGACGGCATCGTCTGCAACGCGGTGATCATCGAGCCGATCGCCGCCCGGAGCACCTTGGACCGGGCCACCGCCAGGCCGACCAGCAGGCCGACCGCGACGGAGAAGAGGTAGCCCAGGGCGGCCCGTTGCAGGGTGGTGGCGAGCCCGTCCCAGAGTTGCCGCCCGCTGGCCTGCCGGGCCAGTTCCTCGGCGACGGTGACCGGGCCGGGCAGCGAGTACGGCGGCTTCCAGCCGCTCCAGACCACCACCTGCCACAACCCGATGGCGATGGCGAGCGCGGCGAGCTTGGGCCAGGTGGACGCCCAGAGCCGGGCCCCCCGGGAGACCTCCTTGTCGCGACCGGCGATCTCCAGCGCGTCCAGCCCGGAGATCTCCGCGTCGGTGCGGGCCGAGCCGGTCAGGGTGTCACTTGCCATGGCGGCCCACCTCGGTACGGAGTCGGTCGGTGACCTCGGAGGCGATCGCGGCCACCTCGGGGGAGTCGATACGCCGGGGGCGGGACACGTTCACCTCGGTGGACCAGATGATCCGGCCGGGCCTGCTGCTGAGCAGGATGATCCGGTCGGCGAGCCGGGCCGCCTCACGGACGTTGTGCGTCACGAACAGCACGGTGAGCTGCCGCTCGGCCCAGATCCGTTCCAGCTCGTCGTGCAGGATGTCCCGGGTCATCGCGTCGAGCGCGCCGAACGGCTCGTCCATCAGCAGGACCGGGGTGTCCAGGGCGAGGGTGCGGGCCAGGGCGACCCGCTGCCGCATGCCGCCGGACAGCTCGTGCGGCCGTTTGCGGCCGAAGTCGGACAGGTGGACGGTGCTCAGCAGCTCGGCCACCCGCTCCCGACGCTCGGCCCGGGGCAGCCCGCGCAGCTTCAACGGCACCTCGACGTTGGCCTCGACGGTCAGCCACGGGAAGAGCGCCGGCTCCTGGAACATCAGGCCGGGGTGGGCGTCGTCGGCCACCGTGATGGTGCCGCCCTGCGCGCGGTCCAGCCCGGCGACGAGGTTGAGCAGGGTGCTCTTGCCGCAGCCGGACGCGCCGACGAGGCAGACGAACTCGCCGGGCCGGACGTCGAGGCTGACCCCGTCCAGGGCGAGGACGGCGTTCGTCCCGCGCCCGTACACCTTGGTCACGCCGGAGAGCGCGACCGCGGCGGTCGCGCTCTGCGGCGGTGTCGTGGTCGACGTCACGGCTGGGTGACCTCGGCCTGGCCCTGCGTCTTGAGCACCTCGTTGAGGTACTTCAGGTCGTAGAGGCCGTTCAGGTCGACCGGCTGGGTCAGCTCGACGGCGACGGCGTGGTCCAGCCCGGTCTTGAGCGAGGACGCGATCGGGTCGTTGGTGAACAGCAGGGTCGGCCAGGCCTGCTTGATCAGCTTGAGGTCCAGCGGCTTGCCGGTGATCTTGCCGATGTGGTCGGAGATGGCCTGCTGGGCCTCGTCCGGCTTGGTGTTGACGAAGTCGTTCGCCGCGACCTGCCCCTCGACCAGCTTCTTCACCGCGTCGGGGTGGGCCTTGAGGAAGTTGGTGGAGACGATCAGGTTGGTGATGACGAACTTCTTGTCCGGCCAGAGGTCCCGCTCGTCGACGAGGACCTTGCCGCCCGCGTTGACCAGCCGGGAGACGAACGGCTCGGGCACCCACGCGCCGTCGATCGAGCCGCTGGAGAAGGTCTCCACCGTCTGGGCGTTCTCCTGCGGGACGATCTTGACGTCGCCGCCGCCCTCCTTGGTGGTCTTGAGGCCCTTCTCCTTGAGCCAGTAGCGGATGGCGACGTCCTGGGTGTTGCCGAGCTGCGGGGTGGCGATCTTCTTGCCGCGCAGCTGCTCGACCGAGGTGATCCCGGGCTTGACCACCAGGGCGACCCCGCCGGAGGCGGCGCCGGAGATGACCCGGACGGCCTCGCCCTTGGACTTGGAGAACGCGTTCACCGTCGGGTTCGGGCCGATGTACGTGGCGTCGAGCGCGCCGGAGAAGATCGCCTCGATGGCGGCCGGGCCGGCGTTGAACGTCTTGGTCTCCAGCTTGACGTCGCTGCCGAGCTTGTCCTCGAAGATCTTCTTCTCCACCCCCACCACGGCCGGGGCGTGCGTGATGTTGGGGAAGTAGCCCAGCCGCAGGGTGACCGGGCCGGAGTCGCCGCCGGCGCTGTCGTCGTCGCCGCACGCGGCGGTGGTGCCCATCGTGGCCGCGCCGACGACGGCGAGGGTGGCGAGGGAGATCAGCCGACGGAAGGGGAGCCGTCTCATCATCTGTCCAATCCGCAGTATTCCTATTTAGTTGGTAGGAAGAGTGGGCCAGGGGTCCATTGACGTCAAGCGCCGTCCACATCATGGGATGTCGGGTCTCAGATATTCCTGGTTTTCCTACCTTCTTGATAGGTTTAGCTGCCCCGGCGAGGCAGACCGGGCGGGACACGGCGAGAGGGCTGCCGACATGACCTTCCACTGGTTCCTCCCCACCTCCGGCGACGGCGACCAGGTCGGCGCGGCCACCGTCGCCGCAGGCGCGGCCCGGCACGCACGGGCCGCCACGATCGGATATCTGACCGAGGTGGCCCGGGCCGCCGAGGCGGGCGGGTTCCGCGCACTGCTCACCCCGGTCGGCTCCGGCTGCCCCGACCCGTGGATCGTCTGCGCCGCCGTCACCCAGCACACCGAACGGATCGGCCTGCTGGTCGCCGTCCGCGCCGGCTTCGCCCTGCCCACCCTGGTCGCCCAGCAGGCCGAGGCGTTCCAGGCGGTCTCCGGCGGCCGGCTCGCGCTGAACATCGTCACCGGCGGCGACCCCACCGAGCAGCGGGCGTACGGCGACTTCCTCGACCACGACGCCCGCTACGCCCGTACCGGGGAATTCATCGAGGTGCTCCGCCGCTCCTGGCGCGGCGGCCCGTTCGACTTCGCCGGTGAGCACTACCGGATCGACGGCGGTGGGCTCGCCAGCCCGTTGGTCGACCCGCCCCCGGTCTACCTCGGCGGCGCGTCCCCGGCCGCCGAGGCGGTCGCCGCCCGGCAGGCCGACGCGTACCTGATGTGGGGCGAGCCACCGGCGGCGATCGCCACCCGGGTGGCCCGGGTCCGCGCCCGCGCCGCCGAGCAGGGCCGCACCCTGCGCACCGGGCTGCGGCTGCACGTCATCGCCCGGCACACCGCCGCCGAGGCGTGGGCCGAGGCCGACCGGCTGCGGGCCGGGATGAGCCCGGAGCGGATCGCCGCCGCCCAGGCCCGGTTCGGCCGGATGGACTCCGTCGGCCAGGCCCGGATGACCGCGCTGCACGGCGGCGGCAGCGGACGCCTCGCCGTCGCGACGAACCTGTGGGCCGGCATCGGCCTGGTCCGCGAGGGGGCGGGCACCGCGCTGGTCGGCAGCTACGCCGAGGTCGCCGCCCGGCTCGACGAGTACGCCCACAGCGGCGTCGACGAGTTCATCCTCTCCGGCTGGCCGCACCGGGAGGAGGCGGAACGCGTCGGCGCGGAGGTGCTGCCCCGGGTCACCGCGCTGCCCGTCGCGGTGTCGCACTGAGACGCGGGTCGCGGACGGCCGTGTCACCGCTGGCGACACGCTAGGGTCGATCACGTGCCGACCCGGAGAGCGAGAATTCCAGCGACGAAATACCCGGTCGAGCGGTTCACCCTCGACAACGGCCTACGGGTGGTCCTCACCCCGGACCGCAGCGCCCCGGTGATCGGCGTCGCGGTCGTCTACGACGTCGGCATCCGCTCCGAGCCGCAGGGGCGTACCGGCTTCGCCCACCTCTTCGAGCACCTGATGTTCCAGGGCTCGGAGAACCTGGAGAAGCTTGCCCACTTCCGGCACGTGCAGGGCGCCGGCGGCACCTTCAACGGCTCCACCCACCTGGACTACACCGACTACTACGAGACGCTTCCCGGCAACGCCCTGGAACGGGCGCTGTTCCTGGAGGCCGACCGGATGCGCGGCCCCCGGCTGACCGAGGAGAACCTGCGCAACCAGGTCGACGTGGTCAAGGAGGAGATCCGGGTCAACGTGCTCAACCGGCCGTACGGCGGGTTTCCCTGGCTGACCCTGCCGCCGGTCATGTTCGACACCTTCCCCAACGCGCACGACGGTTACGGCTCGTTCGACGACCTGGAGTCCGCCACCGTCGCCGACGCCGCCGACTTCTTCCGCCGCTACTACGCCAGCGGCAACGCCGTCCTGGCGGTCAGCGGGGACATCGACGTCGCGGAGGCGACCACCCTGGTCGAACGGCACTTCGGTGACGTGCCGGCCCGACCCGCCCCGGAGCGTCCGGACTTCACCGAGCCGGACCTGACCGTCGAGCGGCGCACCTCGTACACCGATCAGTTGGCCCCGTTGCCGGCGGTGGCCTCGGCGTGGCGGGTGCCCGACCCGGTCGTCGACTTCGCCGGCTACCTGCCCTACGTGGTGCTCGCCGAGGTGCTCACCGACGGGGACGCGTCCCGGTTGGTGGAGCGGATGGTCCAGCGCGACCGCAGCGTCACCGGCCTCGGCGGCTACCTCGGCTTCATGGGTGACCCGTTCGACGTCCGCGACCCCACCGCACTGCTGCTCCAGGCGCACCTGCCGCCCGGCGGCGACGTGGACAAGGCGTTGCGCACGATCGACGAGGAACTGGACCGGCTGGCCACCGACGGGCTGACCGACGGCGAGTTGGCCCGTACCCAGGCACGGATGGCCACCCACCTGCTGCGGGACACCGACGCGGTGCTCGGCCGGGCGCTGCGGATGGCGGTGCTGGAACAGCAGCGCGGCGAGCCGGGCCTGCTCAACGACCTGCCCCGGCTGGTCGGCGAGGTCACCGAGGACCAGGTCCGCGCCGCCGCCGCCACCCTGCGCCCGGAGCGCCGCGCCTCCATCGAGGTCATCCCAGGAGGTGCCAAATGACCAGCGTCACCCGGGCGCTGCCGGCGCTCGGTCCGACCCGGCGGCTCAAGCTGCCCAAGCAGGCCGAGCGCAGGCTTCCCAACGGGCTCACCGTGCTCGCGGTACGCCGGCCCGCCGTCCCCCTGGTGGAGTTGCGGCTGTGGATGCCGTTCGGCCGGACCCACCTGGCCCGGGGGGCGATGCTCGCCGAGACCGTGCTGGCCGGAACCGGCACCCTCACCGCCACCCAGATCGCCGCCGAGTTGCAGAAGGTCGGCGGCGGGCTCTCGGCCGGGGCCGACCCGGACCGGCTGATGCTCTCCGGTGCGGGTCTGGTCACCGGGTTGGACCGGATGCTGGAGATCCTGGCGGACGTGCTGACCGACGCCAGCTACCCGGCCGACTGGGTGCAGACCGAGCGGGACCGGCTGGTGGACCGGATCCAGGTGGCGCAGAGCCAGCCGGCCCACCTGGCCCGTACCGCGCTGCTGCGGCGGATCTACGGCCGGCACCCGTACGCGGTGCAGACCCCGGAACCGGACCAGGTCCGCGCGGTCCGTCCGGCGGCGCTGCGCCGGCTGCACGCCGAGCGGGTGCACCCGGCCGAGGCGGTGCTGGTGCTGGTCGGCGACGTGCAGCCGGAACGCGCGTTGGACGCGGCGGAGAAGGCCCTGGCCGGCTGGACCGGGGACAGCCGGGGTGCCGCCCTGCCGCCGGCACCCCCGCTGGAACCCGGTCCGCTGCTGCTGGTGGACCGGCCCGGTTCGGTGCAGTCGTCGCTGCGGATCGCGCTGCCGGCGGTGCCCCGCACCCACCCGGACCACGCCGCGCTGCAACTGGCCAATCTGATCTTCGGCGGTTACTTCTCGTCCCGCTGGACGGAGAACATCCGGGAGGACAAGGGGTACACCTACGGCCCGCACTCGTCGGTCGAGCACTCGGTGGCCGGGTCGGTGCTGGTCGCCGGGGCCGAGGTGGCCACCGAGGTGACCGGCCCGGCCCTGCTGGAGACGACGTACGAGCTGGGCCGGCTGGCCTCGGTGCCGCCCGGGGCGGACGAGTTGGAGCAGGCCCGCCAGTACGCCCTGGGCACCCTCCAGCTCGGCATCTCCACCCAGGCCGGGCTGGCCGCGTTGACCAGCGCGTACGCGGGCAGCGGGCTGCGCCTGGACTTCCTCGCCGAGCACGCCGCCCGGCTGGCGAAGGCCACCGTCGACGACGTCGCCGAGGCGGGTGCCCGGTATCTTGCCCCGGCGCGGGCGGTCGTGGTGGTGCTCGGTGACGCCGAGCGGGTCGCCGGACCACTGTCCGCCCTCACCCCGGTGCGGACGGAGTCGGCGTGAGCGGGGAGGCCGCGCCCCCGCTGGCCCGGTCCACGTTGGACCGGGCGGCGCACCGGCGTACCGACCCGCAGTGGTTGGCGCAGGCGTGGCAGCGGGCCCGGGTGCTGGTGTTGGACTCGACCCGGGACGGGCGGGCGCTGGTGCACACCGAGGCGAACCCGCCGGTGCTGGTGCTGCGGGAAGCCGCCGAGGTCGGCCCGCCGGGGGAGGCGTACCCGCTCTTCCTGGGGGTGGAGCCCGACGGGGTGCCGGTCTTCGCGGTGGACGCCCCGCTCCCCGACCTGCCGGGCACCCGGGCGGCCAACCTGCGGGAGATCGGCCACCTGCTCGACGACCGGGACGCGGGGATCTTCACCACGGCGCTCGCCCTGGTCAACTGGCACCTGGGGCACGGCTGGTCACCCCGGTCGGGGCACCGGACCGAGGTCGCCGAGGGCGGCTGGACACGGGTGGGCACGGACGGCCAGCGGATGTGGCCGCGGACCGACCCGGCGATGATCGTCCTGGTGCACGACGGGATGGGCGGACCGGAGGGTCGCTGCCTGCTCGGCAACAACGCCACCTGGCCGCGTACCCCGGGGCAGCGGCGGTTCTCCTGTCTCGCCGGCTACGTGGAGCCGGGGGAGTCGGCGGAGGCGGCGGTGCTGCGCGAGGTCCGCGAGGAGGTCGGCGTCGGGGTCGAGCGGATCACGTACGCGGGCAGCCAGGCCTGGCCGTTTCCCGGCTCGCTGATGCTGGGCTACCTGGCCGAGGCGGACCCCCGGGAGCCGGTGCGGGTCGACCCGACGGAGATCGCGTACGCCCGGTGGTTCACCCGGCGGGACATCGGCGCGGTACTGGCCGGTCGGGCGGTGGACGCCGGGGACGGCGACCGGGTGCTCCTGCCGCCGCCGTCGTCGATCGCCCTCTTCCTGATCCACCGCTGGCTCGACGGGCACTGCTGACCGGTCGGGTGGCGTACCGACGCCGTGCGGGTCTGCCGACTGACGTCGGTCAGCCGGGCGGGTGCTGTCTGCGGGAGCGTCGGCCCGGCTCGTCGAGCGGAAGCACCTTGACCCGCTGCCGGCCGGCGCGGACCGCGCCCACCGTGGACAGGGCGCGGGCCAGCAGCAGGGCCGCGTCCCGGTCCTCGGCGTGGACGGTCTGCCGGCGGAACTCCGGGGTGGTGGTTTCGTTGCGTAGGCAGCCCCCGCCGGCCCAGGCGGCGGCGAGGTCGATGTCGGCGGCGGTGCGGATGTCGGTACGAACGATCAGGAAACGCATGGCTGTCTCCGGACGGACCGCGGGTGGCCGGTACGTGGTGGAACTTCCACGTCACTGAATCGTCATGTTACGCCCGCGCGGGGTCCCAGCAAGTGAAACGCGGCGATCGACCGGGTCCCTGTCCGATCATCCGATGCCTGGTCAGACCGGTTGCCGTCCGGGGATGACGGGTTCGGGGCCGCCGGACGACGGTGGGGCCGCCGGCAATCCTGCCGACGGCCCCACCCTGAGCGACCGGGATCAGTCCAGTGCGAACTGTCCGTTCTTGGTGCCAGCGAGGAAGCCGAGCCAGCCGGCCCTCGGGAACAGCAGCACCGGGCCGTTCGGGTCCTTGCTGTCCCGCAGCGCCACCTCGACCGTCGCGGTACGCAGGTGGGCGACCTCCACACAGTTGGAGGTCTGGCTGCGGGTGCTCTTGTGCCAGCGCGCGTCGGCGGGCACGGTCTGGATCTCGTTCATGGTTCTGCTCCTGCTTTCTGGAACTGCCTCGACGGAACGAGTGGCGGTCGCCCGGCCCCGGCGGATCGGTGTGGGTCACCGTTCCGTCAGGCGCCCCGGTTGCCGGCGGCGTTGGGCCGGCGCTGCTGTCGGTCCCGGAGCCACCACGGACGAGGCCGCCGTGTCGGTCAGCCGTCCCGTTGCCGCGAAGAGCCAGGTAAGGGTGTCCGATGCGGAGAGCGCCGCCGAGCAGAGCCACTCAAATGCCACTTTATAGCGATTTACCGTGGATACCTCGGTCGACATGACGTCGATGAAGCCTCCTTCGATCGCCAACGTCTCCGGATCCTGCGAATCGGCGAACCGGTAGAGCGAGAAGGCCGTCGGTGGCAGGTAGAACTCCCCGATCCGGGTGTCCCGCAGCAGCAGGTGCAGGGTCACGTTCGGCAGCATGGCCAGCTCGCAGAGGTGGGCGAGCTGCTCCCGCAGCACCTCCGGCGGGCAGGCCCGCCGGCCCAGCGCCGCCTCCTCCAACACCGCCGTGTACCGGGGGCCGTCCGCCCGGTCCAGCAGGGACTGCCGTCCCAGCCGGGCCTTGACCTCGGTCTCCGGGTCGTCCCCGGGCGGCTCCGCCGACTCGGCGGCGGCGGCGTCGGCCGAGAGGATCCGCAGTCGGGCGTACCCCTCGGTCTGCAGGAGCCCCGGCACCAGGACCGGGTTGTACTCACGGATCTGGGCGCACCCCGCCTCCAGCTCCGCCCAGCCCAACTGCTGCTGCGTCATCACCGGGTACGACTTGCGCCAGGCGCGCATGTCGCCGGCCTCGTCGGTGATGGCGAGCAGTTCGTGGCGCAGGTCGGCGGTGGCGCCGTAGAGGTCGAGCAGGACGCTGACGTCCTCCGGGTCGGGCCGGCTGCGGCCGTTCTCCAGCCGGGAGAGTTTCGACGCCGACGCCCAGCCGATCCGGTCGATCACCTGGTCACCGGTGAGTCCCGCCGCCTCGCGCAGGCGGCGCAGGTCATTGCCGAGCCTGCGTCGGCGCAGGATCGGACTCGGTACGGCTGGAGGCACGGTGTCCTCGATTCCGTCGACCGTCGCGAGGCGCGGCGGTAACTGTATGAAATTCGCCCCCCACGGTCAGTATGGACGTCGCGACCGGCGTCGGAGGTCCCGACGAGGGCGTGTCTTGCGTCAAAAAGAGGACTGTGGAACGTGCCGGCCGAGCCCGGGGACGACGTCGTCCCAGCTGGCGGCAGTTCCCCCGTACGCGTCCACCGGACGCCACCCCCCGCCGGAGGGAACCCCATGCGCACCGTCCTGCGCCGCCCCGACTTCCGACTGCTCTTCGTCGCCCTGCTGGCCAGCATGGCGGCCGAGTCGCTGCTGCTGCTCGCCCTCGCCATCTGGGTCAAGGACCTGACCGGCTCCGACGGGCTGGCCGGCGCGACCATCTTCGCGATCATCGCGCCGATGATCCTGGCCCCGCTGATCGGCTGGGTCGTCGACCGCTACCGTCGCCGACCGTTCTTCGTGGTCGCCAACCTGGGCACGGCGCTGGTGCTCAGCCCGCTCTTCCTGGTCCGTGACCGGGCCGACGTCTGGATCATCTACGTGGTGGCAGCCTGTTACGGGTTGTCCTACCTGACGTTGCACGCGACCCTGAGCGGGCTGCTCCGCCAGATCGTGCCGAGCGAACTGCTGGCCGACGCGAACGGGGCGTTGCAGACCGTCCGGCAGGGCCTGCGCCTGGGTGGCCCGCTCGCCGGGGCGGCCCTGTACGCGGCGGTCGGCGGCTGGCTGCTGACCAGCCTGGCGATGACCGGCTTCGTGGTCGCCGCCGCCGTGGTGGGGCTGCTGCGGGTGACCGAGCACGCGCCCGCCACCGCCACCCTGCGTTGGCCGGCCGAGTTGGGCGCCGGGCTGCGCCACCTCACCCACGAGGCGGCCCTGCGCCGGGCCCTGCTCGGGTACGGGTTGGGCTCACTCGTGATGGGCTTCACCGAATCGCTGATCTTCGCGTACGTCGATCAGGGACTACGCCGGGACGCCGCCTTCGTCGGGGTGCTGATCACCGTGCAGGGGATCGGGGGCCTGGTGGGCGGCCTGCTCTCGCCGACGGTCGTGCGTCGGGTCGGCGAACTGGGGGCGCTCGCCGCCGGGGTGACCCTGTTCGGTCCGGCCGCACTGGCCCTGGCCTGGCCGGACCTGCGCCTCGGGGTGCTGGCCCTGCTGCTCGCCGGGCTGTCCCTGCCACTGACCATGGTCGGGCTGACCACGCTGGTCCAGCGGCGTACCCCGCCGGGACTGCTCGGTCGGGTCACCGCGGCCTCCGAGGCGCTGGTCAGTGGGCCGCAGGCGGTCTCCATCGGGACGGGGGCGCTGCTGGTCGGCGTGTTCGACTACCGGCTGCTCTTCGTCCTGGTGGGGGTGGTCACCACGGTCGCCGGCCTCTGGCTCTGGCAGGGTCGCCGGCTCACCCCGCCGCGGCTGCCCGCCCCGCCGACGCCGGTCCCGCCCGCCCCGGTCCCGTCCACACCGGTCCCGCCCACACCCCCGACGCCGGTCCCGCCCACACCGGCCGCCCACATCCCGGCACCCCGCCGGCCGCTGCCCGATCCCACCATCCACCGGCTCCCCGGTCGGTGACCCCGCAACCGCGGGGAGCGGCCGGCCCGGTGGGGCCGGCCGCTCCCCGCGGCGGGTCGACGGGGTCAGCCCGTGATCGTGGCCAGGTGCTGCTTGACCTGGGTGATGGAGGGGTTGGTCAGGGCACTGCCGTCGGCGAAGCGCAGCGTCGGGACGGTCTGGTTGCCACCGTTGACCTTCATCACGAAGTCGGCGGCCTTCGGGTCCTGCTCGATGTCGACCACCTCGTACCCGATGCCTTCCCGGTCCAGCTGCGACTTCAGCCGGTGGCAGTAGCCGCACCACGGGGTGGAATACATGGTCAACATCGTCGGATCCTCCACGGTTCGCCGCGCCCCGGCCCGGTCAGGCCAGGCTGACCGGTACAACACCGGCCGGAGCTGAGATGATTCCTCGCTGTGGTGGTTCACTCAGCGGAGTCGGTCCTCGCCGGGCTGGATCCGGAGCAGCGGTCGGCGGTGACCGCCCCGGCCGGCCCGGTCTGCATCCTGGCCGGCGCCGGCACCGGCAAGACCCGCGCGGTCACCTCCCGGATCGCCCACCGGGTGCTGACCGGGGAGATCGTCGGACGACACGTGCTGGCGGTCACCTTCACCGCACGGGCCGCCGCCGAGATGCGGGCCCGACTCACCGGGCTCGGGGTGCCCGGGGTGCAGGCGCGGACGTTCCACGCGGCGGCGCTGCGTCAGGTGCGCTACTTCGCGCCCCGGCTACTGTCCGGCCGGGCCATGCCGGAACTGCTGGACAGCAAGGTCCGGGTGGTCACCCTGGCCGCCGCCAAGGTCGGCCTGCGGGCCGACCGGGCCGCCGCCCGGGACCTGTCCGGTGAGATCGAGTGGGCCAAGTCGTCGCTGGTCGAGCCGGGGGACTACGTGGTCGCCGCGGCCCGGGCGCTGCGCGAGACGCCGTACGAGCCGGCGACGGTGGCCGAGGTCTTCACCGCGTACGAACGGTTGAAGCGGTCCTCCGGGGTGATCGACTTCGAGGACATGCTGCGCGCCGCGGTGTGGGGCATCGAGGAGCACCCGGACGTCGCCGAGCAGGTACGCGGCCAGTACCGGCACTTCGTCGTCGACGAGTACCAGGACGTCAACCCGCTCCAGCAGCGGCTGCTCGACGCCTGGCTGGGCGGCCGGGACGACGTGACAGTGGTCGGGGACGCCAGCCAGACGATCTACTCGTTCACCGGGGCCACCTCGGCGTACCTGATCGACTTCCCGCGTCGGCACCGGGCGGCCACGGTGGTCCGGCTGGTGCGTGACTACCGGTCCACCCCGCAGGTCGTCGGGTTGGCCAACGCGGTGATCGGGCAGGCCCGGGGCACCGAGGCGCGGCTGCGGCTGGAGCTGCACGGCCAGCGCCCGCCCGGCCCCGAACCGGAGCTGCGGATCTTCACCGACGAGCCGGCCGAGGCGACCGCGGTGGCGGCCCGCTGCCGGACCCTGGTCGACGGGGGCACCCCGGCCAAGGAGATCGCCGTGCTGTTTCGCACCAACGCCCAGTCGGAGGCGTACGAGAAGGCGTTGACCGAGGTCGGCGTCCCGTACGTGGTGCAGGGGGCGGAGCGGTTCTTCGAGCGTGCCGAGGTACGCCAGGCGATGGTGGCGCTGCGGGCCGCCACCCGGTCGATCCCGGGCGACACCCCGCTGCCGATCGCCGTCCGGGAGGCGTTGACCGCGGTCGGCTGGGCCCCCGACGCCGCCCCGCCCGGTGGTGCCGCCCGGGAGCGCTGGGAGGCCCTCGCCGCCCTGGTCCAGCTCGCCGAGGAGTACGCGGCCAGCCCCGAGGTGCTGCCGATCGGCGAGGCGGCGACGGTGGAACGTCAGGCGACCCTGGCGGACTTCAACGACGAGTTGGCCCGTCGGGCCGCCCAGCAGCACGTGCCGACGGTGGACGGGGTGACCCTGGCCTCCCTGCACTCGGCCAAGGGGCTGGAGTGGGACGCGGTGTTCCTGGTCGGCCTCTCCGAAGGCACCCTGCCCACCTCGTACGCGCGTACCCCGGAGCAGGTCGAGGAGGAGCGGCGGCTGCTCTACGTCGGGATCACCCGGGCCCGGCAGTGGCTCTGGCTGTCGTACGCCTCGGCCCGCTCGCCCGGTGGTCGGGCCCGCCGGCCGTCGCGGTTCCTGCCCCAGCTGGACCGGACCGGTGGGGGCGAGCGGGCCGGTGCGGGCCGGTCGGGCGGGGTGGCCGGGGCGAAACGGGCGGTGGAACGTCGGCGGACCCAGGTGGTGTCCTGCCGGATCTGCGGCGCGACCCTGCTCGCCGGGGCGGACCGCAAACTGGGCCGCTGCCCGACCTGCCCGTCGGACATTGACGAGAATCTTTACGAGCGGTTGGGTGACTGGCGGGCCCGGGTGGCCGGGGCGCAGCGGGTCCCGGCGTACGTGGTCTTCACCGACGCCACCCTGGTCGCGCTGGCCGAACGGCGACCGGGCCGGGTCGAGGAGCTGATCGCCATCGCCGGCATCGGCCCCCGCAAACTCGGCCTGTACGGCGAGGCGGTGCTGGCGTTGGTGGCGGGCGCGACGGTCGACGAGATCGGCCCGGAGAAAACTCTCGAAATCTCGTCGTAAATTCGTTTGCCCTCGCCCCGTGGCGAGGAATAGCCTCAGGACGCACCTCGGGAGCAGCGCCATAACGGCTGCTCACGGGGGCTGAGTCCGAATCGGCACGAGGAACGTGAGGGAGGTGGCAACCGTGGAGATCATCACTTATGAGCGTCCGGCGGCGATGCCAGCTGCCTTCGCTCCGCTGTCGGCTGTCCGGGTGGCCCTTGCCGCTCCGCGACCGTCGAACCCGCAGGTGCACCAGGTCTCGGTTCAGGCCGAGCTGAACCTGACTGTTGCACCCACTGCGGGAGCCGAGGGGACCAGTGGCTTCACGGGTCTGGGCATTGATGTCGCTAAGCAGCGCATGGATGTCCGCGGCGTTCCACCTCGAGGTAGACCGGTCTGACACTCAGACCACCGGCTCACCTCGAGGCCGCGGAACCCGCTCACCGGGATCCGCGGCCTCAGTTTTTTGCCCGTCGAAGTACGTCGGAATTGCGATCCACGAGATCGAAGTGAGAGAGAGGTGACCGGGAGATGAGTCTGGCGTTGGCCCCCCTCGACGTGAGCGTCGAGCTGGAGGCGAACCTGCCCTGCCGGAAGTTCGACCCCGACCTGTGGTTCTCCGACTCGCCCACCGACCTGGAGCTGGCCAAGTCGCTCTGCGGGGACTGCCCGCTGCGCGTCGAGTGCCTGGCCGGTGCGGTCGAGCGGGCCGAGCCCTGGGGCGTCTGGGGCGGCGAGATCTTCGAGCGTGGCGCGGTCGTCCCGCGCAAGCGGCCCCGGGGCCGTCCGCGCAAGGAGGACCTCGCCCGTGACGCGGCCCTTCAGGTCGAGGCCGAGGCGCGGATGGCGGCCAGTGGTGTGGCCACCTCGCGCAGTGCGGTCCGGCTGGCAGCCTGACCTACCCGATCCGTTCCACCCACCCGCCGATGACCATCGGCCGCGAGAAAGTTGACCACGATGCTGCACCTGCCGAACGGAACCGAGATGCAACTACTCCACGAAGCGTTGTCCCGGGCTCGAATGCGCCAGCCTCAGGCCGGTCGTACCACCACGAGCACTGAGGCGCACCGTTCTGCCCGTACCGTCGCGATGAGCAGCCGGAGCCAGTCGGCTCGCGACCTGGGCGTTCTCTAGGACCACCTGCGATACGCGGGGGCGGTGACCGGGTTCCGGTCACCGCCCCCGCGTCGTCCGTCGGCCGGGCCGGCCCGCCGCCGGTCCCGCTGCCGCGCGTCGGTCAGGCCACCGGGGCGAAACCGGGCAGCCAGCGCTCCAGGATGCCCCGGTAGGGCGCCTTCGCCTCCAACTGGCAGAGCACCCCGATCGAGCCCAGCGTCACCCGGTGGATGAGCAGGTACGACGGCGGTAGGTTGAGCTGCCGGCTGAGCTGGAAGGCGGGCGACTTCGGGCTGGCCAGCCGGGTCGCCTCGGCGCGGAGCCAGGCCCGGGTGAACCGGAACTCCTCCTGCGCCACCGGGTCCAGCATGGGCCGGATGTAGTCCAGCAGCGCCTGCGCGTCGATCGGCTCGGTCGCCTTGACGAAGCCTTCCTCGCGTAACCCGGCGACGACCGCGTCGGCGTCGCCACGCAGCGACAACCCGAGCAACCGGCCGATCGGCTCCGGGGTACCCTCGGGCATCCGGGCCACCGCGCCGAAGTCGATCACACCGAGCCGGCCGTCGGGCAGCAACCGGAAGTTGCCCGGGTGCGGGTCGGCGTGCAGCAGCCCGGCCCGGGGCGGGGCGGACAGGTGCAGGGTCGCCATCAGCCGACCGGCGGAGTTGCGCTGCTCGTCGGTGCCCTCCCGGATGATGTCCGCGAGCGGTGTCCCCTCGATCCACTCGGTGACCAGGACCCGGGGCGAGGCGGAGAGCACCGCCGGGATGAAGATCTCCGGGTCGTCGGCGTACGCGGCGGCGAAGGCGCGTTGTGACTCGGCCTCCAGCTCGTAGTCCAACTCCTCGGTGATCCGCTCCCGCAGTTCGGCCAGGAGCGGCTTGACGTCCAGGCCGGGTTGGATGGCCCGGAACATCCCGCCCAGCCGGGAGAGCTGCTTGAGGTCGGCGAGCAGCGCGTCCCCCGCACCCGGGTACTGGATCTTGACGGCGGCGGACCGGGACACCCCGGTCTCCGGGTCCCGCCACACCGCCCGGTGCACCTGGCCGATGCTGGCCGCCGCGGCCGGGGTGTCGTCGAACTCCACGAACCGGTCCCGCCAGTCCGGCCCGAGCTGCTCCGCGAGCACCTTGTGCACGCTCGCCACCGGCAGCGGTGGGGCGGCCTCCTGGAGCTTGGTCAACGCCTGCCGGTAGGGCGCGGCGATCTCGTCAGGCAACGCCGCCTCGAACACCGACAACGCCTGGCCGAACTTCATCGCCCCGCCTTTGAGCTGCCCGAGGACGCTGAACAGCTGCTCGGCGGTGCGTTGCTGGATCTCGGCGGAGATGACGTCGGAGGCGATGCCGGTGACGCGCTTACCCATCCCGAGGACGGTCCGACCGGCGAAGCCGAGCGGCAGAGCGGCGAGCTTGGCGGTCCGGGACACGGCGCGGCGCGGGATGTCGGTCACCTGGCCATTGTTACCGACTTCTCGGCCCCGCTGCTGCTCCAAGCTGGGCTGGGTCGGCGCATACCCCATTCCGCGGGCCCGGTGGGACGCCCACCGCGCTCCCACCCGTCACTGCGGGCGACCGGGGCCGGAGCAGGAACAGCCGGGGTGCGGGGCCCAGGCCCGACGTCGGAACCGGCCGGCCGACCCGATCTCCACCGCGCAGCCCACCGTCTCCGGGGTGCCCCCGTCGACCTGGGCCAGGGCCTCGGCGACCGCATAGCCGACGGCGCTGAGCAGGGTGGCCGTGCCGCAGGACCGGTCGGCCGGGCCGGTGGCGAGCTGCGCGGCCAACCCCGGCCAGCCCGGGTCGCGATCGGTGCGGTGCAGATCCAGACAGTGCAGGCAGGGGCCCACCGGTGGCCGGACCAGGGGACCGACCACCGGCACCCCCTCCCGGAGGGTGAGCAGCAGGTGCGGTTGGCGACGGCGGGCGTACCCGGTGGCGAGCAGGTCCGTCGGGCGGTCCGTGCCGAGGTGCACCACCAGGGCGGCCGGGCGTCGGCCGGCCGGGTGCGTCCGGGTGCCCGGAGCGGTGCGGGCGACGGCGTCCCGGACCGCCTCGGTGAGCGGTCGCCCCACGTCGGTCGCGGCCAACCCGGACCCGACCAGGTCGACCGGGTCCACCGGGCCGGTCAGCTCGGCTGCCACGTGCCCGACACCGGCCTGGGCCAGGGCCACGGCGACCGGTGCGCCGAGCCGGCCGGCCCCGGCCACCACCACCCGGGCGGCGCGTCGTCGGCGGAGCACCTGGGCAGGGGTGCCGGGCAGGGCGGGCGCGGCCAGGGCGAGTGCTGCGGCCTCCGCGGCGAGCCGGAGCCGGTCCGGGCCGGTCAGCTCGCGGGGGAGCAGGGTGTGCGCCGGTACGACCAGCCCGGCCGCGTGCAGCGTGTCGATCAACCCGCGCGCCTGGCCGGGGTCGACCTGGGCGTGCACCGCGTCCGCCAGGACGCCGCGGACGCTCCGGGTGCCGTCGAGCAGGTCGAGTAGCCGGGTGACCCGCGAATCGGTCACTTCCAGCAGCACGGCCCGACCCGGGTTCAACCCCAGTTGCAGGGTGTGCCGGTCGCGCCAGAGCCGGGTCAGACCCGGCACCAGTACGGGGCGGAGCAGTGCAGCGTCGCTGGGTGCGGGAGGAGAGGGGGCCACGATGACGAATCGTGACCGAATCCCTGCGGTGAGTCGATCGTTGTCCACAGGTGCGCAGCGCCAGATCCAGCGTTGTCCACAGGAGTTGGCGGGTTATCCACAGCTCACCGCGCGTCATGTCGGGCAGCTGACAGATCGCCCGGCGGGGGAGTGGGCGGCTGCTGTGGGCGGGCCGTCCGGTGCGCGCTGCCCTGCGATCGGTGCGCGCTGCCCTCCGCTCGGCGGGCGCTGCCCACCGATCGGAGGGCGTCGTCGCGGATCGGTCGGCCGGGTCGTCCCCGTGGGCTGGCTGGACGTGCCGGAGGGGCGGCCGACCGGCCGCCCCTCCAGCGTCGTACCCGGACGGGTCAGACCTTGGCCTTGCCCAGGATGCGGTTCACTGTTGTGCCGCACACCGGACACTTGCCCTTGGCCATGTTCATCCCGGTCTTCGAGACCTCGACGTGCCCCTCGAAGTCCCGCTTCTCCTTGCACTTCACGCAGTAACCGTTGTAGGTCTGGGCCTGGTCGGCCACGGTAGCCTCCTCGTCTCGTCCGCCGGGCACGTCGGTCCGGCGGTTCTCCCGGCGGCGGGCCACGCGGGGCGCGGCGCCGGGTCCTTCTCCGCGGCCACCCACGTGACCGCCGGTTGGCGGACCCTACCCAGCTCTGGGCGGTTCCATGTCAGCTGTGCATCGACACTGTGAGCAAGTCGACGTCGAGAGTGTGCATCCCGAAATAGGCGGGATAAGTGAGTTTGCCGGGGACACGCCGTGTGGAGTGCCAGGGGAGGTCCCCCGGACGGGGGTGCGGCGACGCTACCGGAGCTGATCAACTACGGTGGAGATCGCGCCCGGTGGGGGGCGGTCGGTCTCGCCACGAAGGGTGACGAGGGTCCAGCCTCATGGTCACCACCAGTTTTTTTCGGACTCCTTACTACTAACCCCCATTTTCTGGGCGCGTGTCGGGGTGTTGACCCTTGCGGACCCCTGGTCAGTACGCATTAGCTTTCCCTCGTGGCAGGAAACCACGGCTGCGCGGCCCACTGATGGCGGCGCGGAAGCCAGTCGTCGAGGTACGGCGCAGTCAGCGCCGGCGACGGACGGTGTCCGCCTACCGGGACGGCGAACGGGTCGTGGTGCTCATCCCGGACCAGTTCTCCCGAGCCGAGGAGAGCGAGTGGGTCGACCGGATGCTCGCCCGGCTCGCCGCCCGGGAGGGCCGGTTGGCCCGCAACGACAACGAGCTGCTCGACCGGGCCCTCCGCCTGATCAACCTGTACCTGTCCGACCAGGGCGGAGAGACCCTGCCGGCCAGCGTCCGGTGGGTCACCAACCAGAACGGCCGATGGGGGTCCTGCACCCCCGCCGACCGGACCATCCGGATCTCGCACCGGCTCCAGGACATGCCCGAGTGGGTGCTCGACTACGTGCTGCTGCACGAGTTGGCGCACCTCATCGTGCCGAGCCACAACGCCCGCTTCTGGGCCCTGGTCGGCCGGTACGCCAAGACCGAACGGGCCCGGGGCTATCTGGAGGGCGTGGCCGCCGCCTCGGCCGTCCCGGTGGCCGGCTGACCGCAACCCCCGTCGACCGTCCGGCCGTGGGTCGATCGACTCGTCCAGGTGCAGATCGACTCGTCCGGGCGCAGGTAGCGGGGTCCGCCGGGCGTCGACGCCACCACTTCGGCCCACAGGAGTCGATCACCCACAGGGTGCCCACTACAGTCGGGGAATGCTCCGACGGGTGGTGGTGGCGTTGCTCGCTCCGGTCGCCTGGTCGCCGCCCGGCGTCGAGCTGACGCGCTGGCGTACCGCGCTGGCCGAGGACGTGGTGGACCTGTTCGCCACCCTCGCCGAGGTGGAGACCGCGCTCGCGGTCACCCCGGCCGACCGCTGGCTGGCCGACGCGGTGCGCTGGCCCGACACCCCCGTGTACGAGGTGCCCGAGCCGACCGTCGACGCCGTGCTGGCCGCCCTCGACGGGTACGACCAGGCTGCCGTGGTCGTCGCCGACGCCCCCGACCTGCCGGGGCTCACCCTCGGCAAGCTGCTCCGACCGCTGACCAGTCGACCCGTCGCCGTCGCTCCGGTCGAGGGCGGTGGCCCCGGGCTGCTCGGCGTGGCGTGCCGGTTACCCGTACCCGGCTGGCTGCCGGCGCTGGACCTGGACGCCGCCGGGCCGGCGGACCTGCGGCGCGCGGCGCCCGCCCCGACCGACGTGGCGGTCACCCCCGGCTGGCACCGGCTGCGCGGCCCGGCCGACCTGGCCGCCCTCGACCCGGCCGTCGAGGGCTGGGAGGCGACCCGCGCCCTGCTCTCCGGCCACCGCACCTGACCGGCCACCGCACCTGACCACCAACGGCGACCGGCCGGGCCTGCCCGGTGATCGGGCGGGTCCGGCCGGTGTCGCGGCTGGTCCGCAGCGGTCAGGGCCGGTCGGTGTCGCCGTCGGTGTCGTCGGTGCGGGGACGGCTGCCCGGCGCCTGCTCCTCGGGGCCGCCGGGAGCGGTGAAGTCGAAGGTGGCCAGCTCGTCGTCGAGATCCGTCGAGGTGGTCGCGAAGGCCACCGGGTCGGCGAAGTCCGCGTCCGACGGGAGCAGGTCGGGGTGGCCCCAGACCGCGTCCCGGCCGGCGATGCCCCGGTGCTCGGTCAGCGCCGCCCAGAGCGCCGACGCCTCCCGCAGCCGGCGCGGTCGCAGCTCCAGGCCGACCAGCGCGGCGAAGGTCTGCTCGGCCGGCCCACCGGCCGCCCGGCGGCGACGGAACGCCTCGCCGAGGCGGACCACGTTGGGCAGCCGGTCGGCCGCCGCGCTGTCCACCACGTGGCAGACCCAGCCCTCGACCAGCGCGAGCGCCGTCTCCAACCGGGCCAGGGACGCCTTCTGCGCCGGGGTGTCCTCCGGGGTGAAGATCCCCTCCAGGGCGATCGCCTGCATCGACTCCGGGTCGGTCGGGTCGACCCGGCCCATCGCCTCCTCGATCGCCTCCCGGTTGACCCGGATGCCCGACGCGTAGTTCTCCACCGCGGTCAGCACGTGCCCGCGCAGCCACGGGACGTGCTCGAAGAGCCGCTGGTGGGCCGCCTCGCGCAGGGCCACGTAGAGGCGTACCTCGTCCTCGGGCAGCTCCAGGCCCTCGCCGTACACCCGGATGTTGGCCGGGATCAGCGCGGCGGTGCCGGCCGGGCCGAGCGGCAGGCCGATGTCACCGGCGGAGAGCACCTCGGCGGCGAGCTGCCCGAGGGCCTGGCCGAGCTGGCCGCCGAAGAGCGCGCCACCCAGGGTGGCGACCATCGACTGCATCGGGCCGAGTTGGGCGCGGGCCTCCGGCGGGACCAGGTCACCCATCGCGCCGACCATCCGGCTGGCGACCGGGTCGCAGAGCTTGCGCCAGACGTCAAGCGTCTTGTAGATCCACTCGTTGCGGTTCCACGCCACGGAGAGGCGGATGCCGGTCGGCCAGGCCGACGCCGGCTCCAGCCAGAGGTCGGCCAGCCGCAGCGCCTCCTCCACCGCGTGCCGCTCGTACGGTGAGGCCATCGGGTCACCCGTGGCCGCGAGCTGGCTGGCGGCCACCTGGCGGGCCAGGTCCCAGTTGACCGGCCCGCTGCCCGGCGCGGAGAGCAGGTGCTGCAACTGCGACATGAACTGCTGCATCTGCGCGGGATCGTTGGGGTCTGGTGGTTGCCCACCCGGGAGCGCGAAACCGAACGGAATATCAGGCACGACGTCTACGGTACGCGCGCCGCGCCCCTGGTAGCCGCCGTCGGCGTTGCGCTGAGGGCGAAGTCCGCCGTAGCCTGCCGGACCCGCCGCCCCCGGTCGGTACGCTCTGCCGCATGAGACGTCGTGGCGTGACCGTCCTCCTCGGTGCTCTGCTCACCACCCTGCTGAGCATCGGCGTGCTCGGCGCGCCCATCCCGTACGTGGTGCTCGGCCCCGGGCCGACGGTGAACACCCTCGGCACCTCCGACGGCCGGGAGGTCATCCAGGTCACCGGCCGGGAGACGTCCACCTCCGCCGGTCAGCTCCGGATGACCACGGTCGGCGTGCAGCCGACGGTGAAGCTGCGTGCCGCGATCGTCGGTTGGCTGTCGAAGGACGAGGCGGTGGTCCCCCGGGAACTGGTCTACCCGCCGGGCGAGTCGCAGGAGGAGGTCGAGAAGCGCAACGCCGAGGACTTCCAGAACTCGCAGAGCAGCGCCGAGACCGCCGCGCTGGTCAAGCTCGGCTACCCGGTCGAGGTGGTGGCGAAGGAGGTCGCCGCGGACGGGCCGGCGGCCGGTTCGCTCAAGGCCGGCGACGTGGTCACCACCGTCGACGGCGCGAAGGTCACCTCGGCGTCCCGGCTGGTCGAGCTGGTCCGGGGCAAGCCCGCCGGCACCGCGCTGACCATCGGGTACGTCCGCGACGGCGCCCCCGGCACCGCCACCGTGACCAGCCGGGAGTCCGACGGCCGACCCCGGATCGGGGTGGTCCCCGACCAGCGGCAGCCGCACCCGTTCACCCTGAAGATCGACCTGAAGGACATCGGTGGTCCGAGCGCCGGGCTGATGTTCGCCCTCGGCATCATCGACAAGCTCAAGCCCGAGGACCTGACCGGCGGGAAGGTCATCGCCGGCACCGGCACCATCGACGACGAGGGTCGGGTCGGCCCGATCGGCGGCATCGCCCAGAAGCTGGTCGGGGCGAAGAAGGCCGGGGCCAAGGCGTTCCTGGTGCCCGCCGACAACTGTGCCGAGGCGGTCCGCAACCCGCAGCCCGGCCTGCCCATGCTCAAGGTCGGTTCGCTGGACGAGGCATTGACCGCGTTGGACGCCCTGCGCGCCGGTGCGGAGCCGACCCGCTGCTGAGGGCGGGCACGCCGGACAGGCCGGGCACGACCTGACCCGTGACGTTCAGGAACACCCCGTACTCTGGGTGCCTGTCCGGAGCCGATCACATCGAGCGTGCGGAGCCAAACAGTGGCCATGCGTAGCAGCCCCCTGCCGAGGATGAGTCGGCGCGGACGCGTCACCATCGGCGTCCTGGTCGGGGTGTTCCTCCTGTTCACCCTTCTGGGCTGGGGGGTGCAGGCGTGGACCGACTGGCTCTGGTTCGACGAGGTCCGCTACACCCAGGTCTTCACCGGCGTGCTGCTGACCCGGACGCTGCTCTTCCTGACCGTCGGGCTGGGCCTGGCCGCGTTCGTCGGCGGCAACCTGTGGTTGGCGTACCGGCTGCGGCCGACGTTGCGCCCACACTCGCTGGAGCAGGCCACCCTCGAGCGGTACCGGATGCTGCTCGCCCCCCGGATCGGCACCTGGATCAGCCTGACCGCCGTGGTGCTCGGCCTGTTCGCCGGGCTCTCCGCGCAGGGCCGCTGGACCCAGTGGCTGCTGTTCCGTAACGGTGGCGACTTCGGCGTCAAGGACCCGGAGTTCGGCATCGACGTCGGCTTCTACGTCTTCCAGTTGCCGTTCTGGCGTTACCTGCTCGGGGTCGGCTTCACCGCCGTGGTGCTGGCCCTGATCGGCGCGCTGGCGGTGCACTACATCTTCGGCGGGGTACGCCTGCAGGGCGTCGGCGACCGGATGACAGGCGCCGCGCGGGCCCACCTGAGCACGCTGGTCGCGGTCTTCGTCCTACTCAAGGCCATCGCGTACGTGCTGGACCGGCGGGCCATGCTGCTGGAGTACAACGAGGGCGCCAAGCTGTACGGCGCGGGCTACGCCGACGTCAACGCGCTGCTGCCGGCCAAGGAGATCCTGGCGTACATCTCGGTGGTGGTGGCGATCGCCATCATCGTCTTCTCCAACGCGGTGATGCGGAACCTGGTCTGGCCGGGCATCTCGCTGGCCCTGCTCGGGGTCTCCGCCGTCGCGATCGGCGGCATCTACCCGTGGGCGGTGCAGACCTTCGAGGTCAAGCCGAGCGCCCGGGACAAGGAGGCCCCGTACATCCAGCGCAGCATCGACGCCACCCGCGCCGCGTTCGACATATCCGAGGTGCAGACCAAGGGGTACGCGGCCAGCAACCTGGTCCCCCCGCCCAGCCTGGCCACCGACACCTCGGTGGTGCCGAACGTCCGGCTGCTCGACCCGCAGCTGGTCTCCGAGACGTACACCCAGCTCCAGCAGGTCCGGGGGTTCTACGACTTCGGTCCCAAGCTGGACATCGACCGCTACTCGGTGGAGAACAAGACCTCCGACTACGTGGTCGGGGTCCGGGAGATCAACTACGGCGAGCTGACCGACCAGCAGAACAACTGGATCAACCGGCACACCGTCTACACCCACGGCTACGGCCTGGTCGCGGCCCCGGCCAACCAGGTGGTCTGCGGCGGGCAGCCGTACTTCGTCTCCGGCTTCCTCGGCGAGAAGGCGCAGGAGGCGTGCTCCTCGCAGGCCGAGCAGATCCCGGCCAGCCAGCCGCGGATCTACTACGGCGAGCGGATGCAGGCCGACGACTACGCCATCGTCGGGCAGACCGAGAAGGGCAAGAACGCCGAGTTCGACCGGCCCACCCCGACCACCGGCGGCGAGCAGTACTACACCTACACCGGTGAGGGCGGCGTCGAGATCGGCTCGTTCACCAGGCGGCTGCTCTACTCGATCAAGGAGCAGGAGACGAACTTCCTGCTCTCCGAGGCGGTCAACGACAACTCCAAGCTGCTGTACGTGCGTAACCCCCGGGACCGGGTGGAGAAGGTCGCCCCGTTCCTCACCCTGGACGGCGACCCGTACCCGGCGGTGGTGGGCGGCAAGGTCCAGTGGATCATCGACGGCTACACCACGGCGGCGACCTACCCGTACGCCGAGCGGATCAACCTCCAGCAGGAGACCACCGACGAGCTGACCAACCGGGGCACCTTCCAGCTGGCCCGGGAGAACGTCAACTACATGCGCAACTCGGTGAAGGCCACCGTCGACGCGTACGACGGCACGGTCCGCCTCTACGAGTTCGACGACGGCGACCCGGTGCTCAAGGCGTGGAACAAGGCGTTCGGCGGGGACCTGGTGCTGCCCAAGAGCGCCATCCCGGCCGACCTGGCCGCGCACTTCCGCTACCCGGCCGACATGTTCAAGGTGCAGCGCAACCTGCTCACCAAGTTCCACGTCACCAACCCCGGCGACTTCTACTCCGGCCAGGACTTCTGGCAGGTGCCCAACGTGCCGGACGCGCCGGACAGCGGGCAGAAGCAGCCGCCGTACTACCTGTTCACCCAGTTCCCCAACCAGGACGCCCCACGGTTCCAGCTCACCTCGGCGGTCACCCCGAACGGACGGCAGAACCTCGCCGCGCTGATCTCCGGGTCGTACGTCGACGGGCAGCCGAAGCTGGAGGTGCTGGAGCTACCCGACCAGACCCGGATCTCCGGCCCGGTGCAGGTGCACCAGCAGATGACCAACAACGCGACCATCCGGACCGAGCTGAACCTGCTCTCCTCCAACCAGGCGCAGGTGCAGTACGGCAACCTGCTGTCGTTGCCGTTCGCCGACGGGATGCTCTACGTCGAGCCGGTCTACGTCAAGAGCAACCAGCAGGACGCGTACCCGCTGTTGCAGAAGGTGCTCCTGTCCTACGGCGACGGCGGCTCGTACGTGGTCCTGGCCAACAACGTCAGCGACGGCATCAAGCAGCTCGTCGAGCAGGGCAAACGGGCCGGGCAGGGGAGCACCCCACCGCCGAGCGGCGAGACGCCACCCCCGCCGACCTCCCCCTCGGCGTCGCCGTCGGCCTCACCCTCGGCCGGGGCGGGCAGCCCACCGCCCAGCGGTGACCTGGCTGCCGCCGCCCAGCGGGTCCAGACGGCGATCGCCGAGGTCAAGGCCGCGCAGGCGTCCGGCGACTTCGAGCGGTACGGCCGGGCGTTGAAGGCGCTGGACGAGGCGATCACCGCTTTCCAGCAGGCTCAGCAGGGCAACCCGGCGGCTCCGTCCGGCGGCAACCCACCCGCCACGCCGGCACCGTCCTCCGGCGGCTGACCCACCCGCTCCCGCGTCGACGGGCCCCACGATCCGAGTCGGGATCGGGGGCCCGTCGCCGTTGCGGCCGGTCGCCCCGCCACCGGCGACGCCGCTGCCCGTCCCCGGCGCAGGTGGTACGCGACGCGGAGGGCGACGGGCCGGTGTCGGTCGAGCTGCGCCGGGCCTGATCCGCAGGGCCCACGGTGACCCGTCCGGGGCCGTTTTGCGGGCCCGGGGGTCGGTGCGCTACGGTTAACCAGGCGACGCGGGGTGGAGCAGCTCGGTAGCTCGCTGGGCTCATAACCCAGAGGTCGCAGGTTCAAATCCTGTCCCCGCTACTGTTCGACAGGCCCCGGAGTTTCTTCTCCGGGGCCTGTCGTTTTCTCTCTCCGGGTTCCCTCGTCGACCCACCGGTTTGTGGTTCTTCCACCGGTTCTGCTGGGCCCTTTCCGGGTTCCCACGTTCGTTTCCGGGTTCACGAAGTTGCCCGTCGGGGGTGGGCAGCCCAGGATCAGATTGCGTTTACGCGCATCCTCACCGGCATGTCGCCTCTCCACCGGCAATCTGGTCCCGCTGCCCGGTGACCGTGCCCCGACACCGTGGAGCCGTGGAGCCGTGGAGCCGTGGAGCCGTGGTGCGGCGTGGTGGGCGGGCGTGAGCTGGGCGGATGGCGGATTGGGGGGCCGGCTGATCTCCGTCTGGCGGGTGGGTTAAGCTTATCTAGCCGACGCGGGGTGGAGCAGCTCGGTAGCTCGCTGGGCTCATAACCCAGAGGTCGCAGGTTCAAATCCTGTCCCCGCTACTGTTACGACAGGCCCCGGAGTTTACCCTCCGGGGCCTGTCGCCGTCTGTGGCCCGTCTCCGGCGACCCGCCTGTCGCCTCCGGCACCCCGGCCCAGCCCCCGGGCCCAGCTCAGCCCCGGGCGGAGCGGGCGGCGGCGGGCGGAGCTCAGCCCGGGCGGAGCTGGGGCCGGGTGGGCGGGTGCTTCGGGGTGCCGGACTTGCTCTCCTCGGTCAGGATGAGGGCATGTCTACTGGGATCAACAAGTCAACTGCCGTGACGTGGTGGGGCCGGCTGAGCGCGGTGTTCGGCGCGGTCGTCCTCTCGGTCTTCGTGCCGGTGGCCGCGTGGGCGTCCACAGGCACCGGCGAACTGGTGGTGGAGGCCGCCCGTCGCCGGTCGAGGGGCGGTGGATTCGGCGTCATCGGGCTGCTCTGCTGCCTGGTGGTGGTCGGGGGCATCGTCCTGCTGGTGGTCCTGCTGATGCGCAACCGCCGCAGCCGTCCGCCGCGCTGATCCGTCACCGGGCCCAGGCGGCCCTGACCCGTCACCGGGCCAGGGCCGCCTGGGCCCGGGCCATGAACTGGGTAGTCGCCGCCCGCGCCCCGGAGCGCCCCGCGCGGATGCTCCGGGCCGCCTCGGTGAGCAGGTCACGCACCTCGCCGTGCCCCTTCGGCGGCGGTTCGGGTGCCGGGCCCACCTGCTGGCGCAGCGCCTCACCGAGGGCGGCGACCTGCTCGGCCAGCGGATCGTCGATGGTCTGGACCACCGCCTGCCGCACCGTCAGGCTGGCCGGCAGCCCCCGTTCCACGCCGAGCAGCCGGCCCACCTCCACACTGCTGGTCAGGAAGTCGACCACGTCCGCCACCACCTGCGGATGACGGGTGCCCCGGAACCCGGCCCAGTACATCGACGCCCGGTCCCACTGGGCGGCCCGGGGGCCGGGGAAGCCGACCAGGGTCAACTCGTCGTCGCAGTAGCGCTGAAGTTCGGGCAACTGGTGGGACCAGGCGAACGACGCGGCGGTGTGCCCGGTGACGACCAGTTGTCGGGCCGGCTCGCCGCCGTCGGCCCGGTCGACCAGCGCTGCCGCCGGAGTGGCCTGCTGGCTGCGGGCCCGTTCCCAGAACTCGAACCAGTCCAGCAGCGCCGCCGAGCCGAAACCCAACTGGCGTCCCTGGTAGAACTTGGTGCCCAGGCCACGCAGCCAGAGCCACAGTGCGCGGTGGTCGCCCGACGGGTCCATCGAGCCGGCGACCCGGCCGCCGCCGGCCCGGGTCACCCGGGCCGCCCAGCTCAGGTAGTCGGCCCAGGTCATCGCGGTGGTCGGCTCGGGCTCCCCGAGCCGGCGGAGCAGAGCGCGGTTGAACACCACGGCGGCGTGGGTCTGCGCGGCCGGCACGCCGTAGACCCGGTCGTCGATCTTCCCGTAGTCCACCAGGCCGGGCGGCAGGGTGTTCAGGTTGATCCGGCCGTCGTCGACGTAGCCGCCGAGGTCCAGGAGGATGCCGCGCTGGGCGTACTCGCCGAGCATCGAGTCGTCGATCTGGAACAGGTCGGGCACGTTACCGCCGCCGGCCTGGGTGGCGAGCCGGTCGTAGTAGCCGCCCTGCCCCTGCCAGGTCACCCGGAAGGTGACCAGCGGGTTCCGGGCCGAATAGAGCCGCAGGGCCCGTTCGGTGGCCTCCGCCCGCTTGGTGCCGCCGTACCAGAAGACGGACAGCTCCACCGGGCCGTCCTGTACCGGTGACTCCTCCTCGACGCCGCACCCGCTGAGGCCGCCGGTGGCCAGCACCGGCAGCCCGAGCAGTGCACCGAGCAGCCGCCGGCGGGCCGGGTCGATGCCGGGTCGGGGCAGCGGGGGACGCACAGCGGGCAACGGGTGCTCCTGGGAAGGGGTGGGCCGGTAGCCGGATCATTCACGCAGGTGGCGCAGGTGGGTGTCAACGGGCCGGTCGGCCTGCCGGCCGCCCCGGCTCCGGGTGGGCGCACCGGCGGGCCGGGCACCCGTGGTGTACTAGGGCGCGTGGAACTTTTGCACTCGGGCAAGGTCCGGGACGTCTACACCGACGGCGACGACCTGATCCTGGTCGCCTCCGACCGGATCTCCGTCTACGACGTGATGCTACCCACCCCGATCCCGGACAAGGGTCGGCTGCTCACCGCCCTGTCGCTCTGGTGGTTCGAGCAACTCGCCGACCTGGTGCCGAACCACGTCATCTCCGCCACCGAGGTGCCCGCCGAGTTCGCCGGTCGGGCGATCCGCTGCCGCCGGCTGGACATGGTGCCCGTCGAGTGCGTCGCCCGGGGTTACCTGACCGGCGGTGGCCGCACGGAGTACGAGCGCACCGGCGCGGTCTCCGGCGTGCCGCTGCCACGTGGCCTGGTCGAGGCGTCGATCCTGCCGGAGCCGATCTTCACCCCGTCGACCAAGGCGCCGGCCGGGGAGCACGACGAGCCGATCACCTTCGCCGAGGTGGTGGACAAGGTGGGTGCCGAGACCGCCGAACGGCTGCGCCAGATCACCCTCGACGTCTACCGGCGGGGCGCGGAACTCGCCGCCGACCGGGGCATCCTGGTCGCCGACACCAAGATCGAACTGGGCTGGGCGGCGGACGGCACCCTGGTCCTCGGCGACGAGGTGCTCACCTCCGACTCGTCCCGCTACTGGCCGGCCGAGTCGTACCAGCCGGGTCGCACCCAGTTCTCCTACGACAAGCAGTACGTCCGGGACTGGGCGACCAGCAGCGGCTGGAACAAGCAGCCCCCCGCGCCCGAGGTCCCGGCCGACGTGGTCGAGGCGACCCGGGCCCGCTACGTCGACGTCTACGAGCGGCTCACCGGCGAACGCTGGTCCTGACCCACCGTTCCCGGCCGGCGCTGCACGGGCGGGCCGGGAACAGGGTCAGTTGCCGCCCAGGACGGTCTTCGGCTCGGCCCGGTAGGAGCGGTCCTCGGCCTGCTTGCCGAGCACACCGCCACCCGGGGTCTCCACGCTGAACGCCTGCTCGTCGGTGACGATCCCCGGGCCGTCGCGGCCCTCGTCCCGGTCGTCGTGCCGCGCGGCGGTGGCCCGCCGGGGAGCCAGCTCCGGCGGCACCGGCTGCCCGCCCCGTGCCGGTCGGGGTGCCGGCCCGGCCGACGGGCGACCCCGCAACGCGCCCGGCACCTCCTCCAGCCGGGACACCCGCCCGCCGGACGGTGGCGCGGCCGGCGCGTCCAGCACCGGTGCGGTCGCCTCCGACCGGCCGTCGGCCAGCCACTCGCCGCCCGAGGCCGCCGGGCGTGCCGCGTCGCCCCGGTCACGTCGCTTCGACCGGGGCGTCCCCGGCACCGCGACACTCCTGGCCGGGTTGCCCAGCACGGACGGGGTGGTGCCCGGCCGGGTCGCCGCAGCGGCGTCGCCGGCCCGCTCCCCCGTGGCGCGGCCACCGCCGGCCGCCCGTCGAACCTCCGGACGACGGCTGTGCAACACCGGTGCGGTGGTCTCACCGGCCGGCCGGCCGAACAGGTCGGCGTCGCCGGCACCCGGGCGGACGGACCCGCGTCGCGCCTCGTCCTCCCCCTGCCCGGTGCCCGGCCGGCGGGTGCCCGGCGAGTGCGGCGCCCCCGTCGTCGAAGGGCCGCCGGCATCCCGTACCCCCGGCGGTGGGGTCGCCGCCGACGGGGCACCGGGCCGGCGAAGCCCGCCCGGCGGCGCGGCCCGGCCGCCCGTCGGTGGCGGGGTGGCGTTCGCACCGGGGGAACGCAACGACGCCTGGGGCGGCTCGGTGACTCCCGGCGCTCCGGCACCACCGCGCAGCACCCCGCTGCGCAACCCACCCCGCTCACCGGTGAGCCCGTCCAGGCCCGGCGGCCGGACCAGCCCGGCCCGGCCCACCCCGGCGGCGTTGGCATTGGCGTTCACGCCGCTCAACCCGGGTGAACCGGTGGGCAGGCCGGGTGGCGGCGCGACCAGCGGCGGCGCGACCACCGGCGGCGGCGTCACGGCGGGACCCGCCCGCTCGTCGGTGCCGGGCGTAGGAACCGGCGCCCCGGTCTCCGGCGGCGGCCTGAGGGTGTCCAGCACCTGCCGGGCCAACTGATCCGGATCGGTCGGGGTGGGTCGGGGCACCGCCCGCACCGGAGTCGAGGGCTGGTTAGTCCCGCCGGGCGGACGCACACCGGGCGGCCCCACCGGTGGCGGCACGCCGACCGGCCCGCGCCACGGCGGGTGACCGACCGGGTTGAGCACCGCGTCCATCGGGAAGAACGGCGGACCGTGCCCGCCGCTGACCTTGCTCAACGTCTCGACGTAGTCGTCGGCGGTACGTCGGGCCAACTCCTGCGCCCGGCGGTTGAACTCCTGCTGTTTCTCCTGGACCGCCTCGGCCTCGGCCGCCTGGATGCCCTTCTCGCCGTCGTACAGACCCAGGGTGAAGCCCTGCTTGAAACCCTCGGAGAACTGCGTCCAGCCGTCGGAGTTCTTAGCGTCGTCGATGGCCTCCCGGTATTCCGTCCAGAGCCGCTCCATCTCCGCCCGGGAGTCGCGGGCGATGCCGACCATCGCCCGCAGCGCGGTCACGTTGTGCTGGGCCGCGTCCATCCACTCGTCGAGGTACGCCAGCGTCTTGCCCGGCCCCGCCTTGAGGAACGCGTCGCGGGCCTGCGGGGACTTCCAGTGCTCGTCGTGCAGGGTCTGGCTGGCGGACAACAACTGCTGGTGGATGCTCTGCAACAGGTTGTAGGCGTTCTGCCACTGGTCGGCCAGCGCCGAGATGTCCTCCGGGTGCTGCCCCAGCACCTGCTGACGGACCGCCTCGATGGTGGCCCCGCCCTCGCCGCCCGGTGCCGGGGTGAACTTCAGGTCCCGGTTCTCCGGCGGCATGACGTACCGGGTGCCCTCGCCGCGCGGGCCACCGTGCGCGTACGTGGCCTGGGCACCCCAGTAGTCGGCCATGGTGTCCTCCCCGGGCTCAGATGCCGTAGTCGTGCTGCTTGATCTCGTCCAGCGCCCGCTTGGCGGGGGAGTCGGTCAGCTCGGCCGGGTCCACGCCCTCGGTGTCCTGACCGATGTGCAGTTCCTGCGTGACGGTGCCCTTGCCGTCGGTCGTGGTGATCGTGTGCGTCCCGTCGGCGTGCTGCGCGTCGACCCGGGTGGCGGTCGGCTTGTTCCCGGCGTCGAGCTGCTCGCTGGTCACCGTGTGACCGCCGTCGACGCCGTACGACGTGGTCTCCCGGCTGCCGCCGGTGCGCCGGCCCTCGGCGTCGGTGTTGGTGGTGGTGACCACCGTCGAGTTGCCGGTGACGACCGTGGTCGTCCGGCTGGTGCTGCTGTCGAGCACCTTGCCGGTGGCGTCGGCCGTGGTGGTGACCGTCTCGGTGCCCACGCCACCGGGCAACGACCGCTGCACGATGGTGCGCACCACGCCGCCGGGGCCGAGCGCGGTGAAGGTGATGCTGCCGTCCGGGGCGACCCGGGGCTGACCCTGGTCGACGAACTGCTCGGGGGTCGGCGCGGCGTTGGCCTGACCGCTCGACACCGTTTCGAGGTACTGGTCCCACCAGGTCTTGCCGGAGACGAACGGCGGCAGCCCGGCCGGACGTGGCGCGTCGGCCTCGCCGAAGGCGAACCGGACCGCGTCCAGCGAGGCCGCCGACCAGCCGTCGGTGTTGGCGTAGGCGTCCGCCACCGTCTGCGCGGCCATGCCGATGTTGGTCAGCGCCGCACCCAGGTAGGTCAGGTACTGCTGGAACTCGGCGTAGTTCAGGGTGAGCTGGGTGCGGACGTAGACGCCCTCGGGTAGCGCGGCGCCCTCCCAGGCGCGATGCGGCAACTGGCCGAGCTGGCTCAACCGGCCACCGTGGCTCTGCAGGTTCTCCTGGATGACGACCATGTTCTTGCCGTAGTCGACCAGCCCGTCCGGATCGACGTCGACGGGTTTCTGATCGCCCAGCCAGTCGGTCCGGGTGTTCTGTTCGGTCTCGTGCTGGTACGGGTTGCTGCCGCCCGTGCTGCCGTCGTCCTCGGCCACCGAACCTCCCCTGGTGCGGCGGGCCCCCGCCCGAGTGTCACCGGAAAACGCCCCGAGCGTAACCGCTGCCGACCACCGCCGGGACCCGGTATCGCCGCTGTCGCCACCCCGACCAGCCACTCTGGACGTAGTGAGGTAGCCCGATTCGTTACGGGGCGCTACCGTCAGGGTCGGCCACGACGGCCACCACCATCGAGGGGACGCTTCCCTGACCGGGGGGCGCAAGCAGAGGAGCGGGTGAGTCCACCTTGACCGACACTCCTGGACTGGGTCAGGTTCACGCCACCCAGGATCAGCTGAACCAGATGGCGACGCGCTGCAACGACACCGGAGAGGGCCTCGCGCTGGGCATGGCACGGCTCATCGAGCGGGTGCAGGCCCTGGGCGGCAGCGGCATGCGCGGCTCGGCGAACAACGCGCTTCAGGACGTCTCCGTGCAGCTCAACGACGGCCTGAAGAAGATCATCTCGGCGCTCGACGAGCTGTCCGGCAAGATGACCAGCGCCGCCACCCAGTACGGCATGAACGACGAGGACGCCGCGACCGAGATCCGCCAGGCCGCCGCCGAGACCGGCGACGCCAGCGTGATGAGCATCCTGCGCGGCTGACGCCGCCGGTATCCGCCGCGGCCGCGTCGACCCTCCCGGGCGACCCGTGCCGCTGTGACCAGCGAAAGGTGACCCCCCAGTGAGCAGTCCCATCACCTACAACTTCGCCCAGATCTCCGACGTGGCCACCGCCATCGGCACCTACCAGGGCCAGATGGACGGCAGCCTCCAGGACCTCTACACCCAGTTCACCCAGCTCTTCGCGCAGGACTGGCAGGGGCCGGCGGGGCAGGCGTGCGACGAGGCCCGGCAGAAGTGGAACCAGGGCGCCACCGAGATCAAGGAGGCGCTGACCCGGGTCGGCGTGAAGCTCGGCGCGTCGGCCGAGCGGATGCAGCAGGTCGACCAGCAGATCGCCGCCGGTATGTGACCGTCCGGTCCGACGCCCTCCCGGCCGGAGGGCGTCGGACCGGCGGGGCGGCCGGGGCCGGGTCGGCCCGGTTAGGCTGCCCGGCGGAAGGGACCTCGGGGGAGGGACGATGGAGGAACGACCGAACTTCGGCGCGTTGACCGCCATGATCGGTGACCTCAAGAAGGCCTGGTCCGGAATGGACGACGTGCAGCGTCGGATGCTCCGGGTGACCGGCACCGCCTGGTCGGACGACCGCACCGTCAAGGCGGTCGTCGGCCCCCGGGGGCACCTGCTGGAGCTGGACATCGACCCGCGGGTGTTCCGCAACCCCAACTCCAAGGCGCTGGCCGCCACCATCGTGGCGACCGTGCGGCTCGCCGTGGAGGACGCCGCCGAGCAGTCCAAGGAGATCCTCGACGGCAGCATCGCCCCCGACCTGCGCCGGATGTCCCCCGGTGGGGCCCAGTTGGAGAAGCTGCTGCACAGCCACGACGCCGACGTGCGCCTGAAGGGGGACGACGATGAGTAGCTTCGTCGAGATCAGGACGAGCGTCGCCGACATCCTCGGCATCGCCAACCGGCTCCGGATCAACGGGCAGTCGATGTCCACCGCGATGGACGGCAAGCTCGGCGCGATCACCACGCTGGAGGCCGCGCCCGGGACGCTGCCGCGCGACGAGTTCACCGAGGAGTTCCTCAAGACGTACCACAAGTCGGTCGAGGTCTCCGGCGGTGGTGGGCAGCAGATGAACGAGGCGATCAAGGCCACCGTGCCCAAGCTCGGCGAGGCGATGGACAAGCTCGGCGCGTACGTGGCCGACGCCATGTGGAGCTACACCGGCACCGACGACGACAACGCCACCGACATCGACCGGGCCGGTGGCCGGCGCTGACCCGAGGCGGCCGGCCGGGGGACCCGACGGTGCCGGGGAGGACCCCGCGTGAGCGAGAGTGACCACGCCCTCGCCGAGATCCTGGAGTGGTTCTCCGACCTCGAAGCCGCCATCCCGGGCGTCCGCTCCACCGTCGGTGAGATCCTCATCGGCAAGATCCCCGAGTCGGACATCGACGCCGTCTATGAGCTTTCCGACGCCTGGGGTGCCGCGACGCAGGAACTCGCGGCCTTCTACGAGGAGGCGGTGCACGCCGCCGACGGCATCCTGACCAACTGGAGCGGCGACGGGGCCGCCGAGGTGTTCACCCGGGAATGGTTGTCCTACCTGGAGTCGCTCGCCGGCACGGTCGACACCCTCGCGTCCATGGAGGAGGCGGTACAGAGCTTCGGCCTCCAGGTCGAGCTGATGAAGTTCATGGCCCTGCTCGGCCTGATCATGCTCGCCGTCTCGCTGTTCATGCTGGTCGCCGCCGCCATCCCGTCGCTCGGCCTGTCCACCGCCGGCATCCCGGGGGCGTTCGCCGCCTGCCGGGCCGCGATCGGAGCCGCCGCCACCAACGCCGTACGGGCCATCGGCAGCATCTCCGTCCGCGCCGCCCTCGCCGAGGTGACCGCGCTGCTGACCCGTACCCTGCCGACCCTGGTGCGGACCCAACTGCCGAACCTGGTCCGCACCCAGGTCCCCCGGCTGGTCACCACCCAGCTGCCGCGCTTCGCGCGGACCCAGGTCCCCGCCTTCGTCCGGCAGACCCTGCCGACGGTGATCCGGCAGGGTGCCGGCACCCTGGCCCGCAACACCCTGCCGCGCAACGTCATCGCCCGGTCGGTCGCCGACCGGATGGCCGGTCAGTGGCTGCGCGGCGTCACCAACCGGGAACTGCTGCGTCAACTCGGCCGGGAGGCCGGGCTGGAATCCCGACGGCTGGCCGGGCGCAGCCTGCTCGCCGCCCGCAACCAGCTCGCCCGGGAGATCGAGGAACAGTTGCTGCGCAAGTTCGGTGCCCGGGTCGGCACCGACCTCGCCACCCGTGGCGGCGTACGCCTGGCCGGCACCGAGGCTTTCGAGCAGCTCAGCCGGGCCACCCTGAGCCAGTACGCGACCCGTGAGATCGCCACCACCACCTTCGGCCGGGAGCTGACGAGGTACCTGGGTCAGCGGGTGGCGTTCGGGGCGGGATTCATGGGCGGCGGCAACCTGCTGGGCCAGATGTACCAGATCGCCGGGGGCGAACGGGCCAGCCTCGACCTCGGTCAGCTCGGCGTCTCCACCGTCCAGGGTGGGCTGTTCGGGGCGTCCATGTTCGGCGGCATCCCCGGCCATGTCATCGGCGGTGGGGTCACCGGCGCCCTGGTGACCGGCGCGACCGACGCCGCGCAGGGGAAGTTCGACCTGCAGAACGCGCTGCACGGCGGCGCGGAGGGGGCCAAGGCCGGCGTCATCTTCGGTGCGCAGAACAAACTGGACACCGTCCGGGTCGGCGGTACGAACCTGCGGATCGGGCGCGACGTGATGGTGCTCCCCGAGGGGATGGCCGCCGTCGACCGGGCCGCCGGCCTGCGGGTCACCTACAGCGAACGGGGCGCGATCTGGGCCCACGTCGACGGCGACGGCCAACGGTTCGACGGCGGGGCCATCGCCGCCGACGGCACCGTGCTCGCCCGCGACGGCGTCCGGTCGCCCGACCCGACGGTGGTCGACGGCGACGGGCCCACCCCCGGCGGCCCGGGTGGCCCGCACCCGCCGCGGCCCGAGCTGCCCCCGGCCGACCTGCCGCAACGCACCGACCTGGTGGGCGGCACCGGAGGCGGGGACGGCGGCGGCCCGCGCCAGCCCACCCACCCGACACCGGTACGCAGCCCGGAGGGGGGAGTGCGACCTGCCGGGCCGCTCCGGCCGGCCGGTGAGTGGGCTGCCGGTGAGCAGACCACCCGGTCGGCGACTGCCGACACCCCGCCGCAGCGCAGCGGAAGTCCACCCGACGGCAGCCCCACCCGCCCCGCCGCCGACCCGCCCCGCCGCGACCCTGACCCGCCCCGTCACGATCCTGATCTGGTCCGTCCCGTCCTTGAGCCGGCCCGTCACGATCCTGACCCGGCCCGTCACGACCCTGACCTGGTCCGCCGTGACCAGGTTGACGGCCCGCCCCCACCGTCCGTCCGCACCGAGTCGTCGCCGACCACAGGGGGCGGTGGGCCGGCCAGCGGCGGGGGCCGGGTCGACCGGGCCGACTGGGAGCGGGTCGCGCCCGGCCGGACCGGAGAGGACCTGGACAACTCGTGGCCGAGGAGAACCGGTGATGGCGATTCTGGTGGAGTTCGAACTGGTCCGGGAGGACAGTCGGGAGATCGAGTACAGGTTCGGCTACCCGGAGAAGAACCGTCGGCTGGTCATCCAGAAGGGGTCCCGGAAGGGGCCGGTCCTGGACGGGCCGGCGGACATGCGGTACCGGAAGGCGTACGGCAGGATCCTGCGGATGCAGGCCGAAACGGCGAGCTGGCCGCCGGGGGGCAGCTACGCGGCGTAGCGCAGGGACACGTCCCGGTCGAGCTGGTGCCGGCCGGGTCGCACCCGATCGGGCCCTCGGTGCCGCTGCCCGAGGTGGTGCGGTCGACGTTCGACGGGCACGTCGGTCAGCTGCTGGCCGGCCGGGCCGCCGGGCCGGTGGACCAGCCGCACCGGGCGAGCTGGGACGAGTCGTCCCGGCTGCTCACCGTCGAGTACCCGGACGGGCTCCGCGTCGGGGTGGTGCTCCAGGTCAACTCGGCGCTACCACCTGGGCAACCGGTGGTGCTGCGGCCGGGAATGACGGTCGAGCACGGGCAGTGGGTGCAGCGGGACCCGGCCGGGGTCGTCCTGCCGGAGCACCTGCCGGCCGACCCGGCCGCGCGGGCCGCCTTCGTCGACAGGCAACTCGGCGACGCCTGGCGCACCCTCCACCACGAGATCCACCAGGTGCTCGACCGTCCCGTCGAGCCCGGCCGGTCCGGGATGCCGGCGGAGGGCGTGCCGGCGGAGGGCGTGCCGGCGGAGGGCGTGCCGGCGGAGGGCGTGCCGGCGGAGGGCGTGCCGGCGGAGGGCGTACCGGAAGGGGGACGGGACGGGGCGACGCCGCCGGACGGGCCGACGCGACCCGGACCGGCGCGGACGCCGCCGGAGCCGTCGCTTGCGGCGCTGGAGGCACCGGTGCGGCCCGACCCGCCGGTGCTGGACGCCGACGCGGTCGGTTTCCGGGACGCCACCGCCCCCGCGCCGGCACCGCCGACGCCGCTGACCCCGGACACCGTGCGCGGCCTGCTCGCCGGCGACCCGGCGACCCCCGGGCAACTGCGGGACTGGGCCCGGGAACACCTCGCGGTACGCCAGCAGGACGGCTCCTACCTGCCGCGCAGCCAGGCGGAGATCGACGCCGTGGTGGCCCGGCTGCGCGCGGAGACGACCGCGCTGGTCGCGCAGCGCACCCCGGCCGACCCGAACGCCGCACCACCCGCCGCCGTGCCGGATACCGCCACACCCCGGACCGTCGACGTGCCGTCGGACGGGCCGTCACGGGCCGGCGACGAGCTGCCGATCAGCCAGGAACTCGCGCCGAGCGGCAACTTCCCCGCCCACCGCACCCGGACCGGCGCGGAACTGCCCGAGCAGGTGCACGAGCTGGTGGGCAGAGCCAAGGAGCACCTGCTCGCCCGGTACCCGCAGGCGGCGGTCGCCGGCCGGCTCGCCGACCTCGACGCGGTGGCCGGGCAGGCCGACCGGTTGCAGGCGGCCGCCGACCGGGCCCGCGACGGCGGCCCGCTCGGTGACGTCGTGCGGGAGGTACGCGCGCTGAGCCGGGCGGTCGACGGGTACGCCGACCGCTACCGCGACTGGCGGGACTTCTCCCGGGGCGGGGAACACGCCGACCCGGGCTGGCGGGACCTGGACGGGGTGGACCCGCTCAACTCCGTCGAGATGGCGCACCGGGTGGTCAGCGTGGACCCGGTCACCCACCGGTTCCACGTCATCGACCAGGCGATCGCGGTGGCGAAGATCGGTGACGTGCTCGGGCCGGCGTTCGAGCGGCACGCGGCCGACACCTTCGAACGCGTCATCCCGAAGGACCCCGACTCCGCCCGTGCCCTGGTGCCGGCCGAGGCGTACACGCCCGCCCTCGAACAGTGGATCGCGCAGGGTGCGCGTGGTGGTTTCGACTCCCGGCACGGGCTGACCTTCGTCGCTGCGGAGGACGGCGGGCAGCCGCGACCGATCAGTGCCCTCGCCGCGACCGTGCTGCACGAGGGCATGCACCGCCTCCAACCGAACCCGGACCACATCGGGTCGCACCTGCTCGAAGCGGTGGCCGAGGGCCGGCTTCCGCGTACCGCGCGGGACGAAGTCCTGGTCAGCCTCCGCTTCGAGGGTGAGTTCCAGGCGTTCACCGTGCAGCAGCAGTTCCTGCGGGGGCTCGCCGGATTCCGTTCGGCCGACCATTCCGCAGACCCGCGCCTGCCGCGCTCCGACGGCTACCGGTCGCTGGCCGACCTCACCCCCCGGCAGCTCCAGGAGTACGTAACCAGCCGCTACGTCGCGCCCACCAGCCGGTCGGCACTCTCCCCGGACATGCTCCGGCGGCTCGCCGAGCTGCCGCCGGAGAGCTTCGTGGAACGAGCGCGGCAGGCGATCGAGGAGGCCACCCACCCCCTGGCGGAGCAGCGGCGACAGGGAACCCTCCACGGCCCGATGAGCCGTGATGTCGCCGAACGGTTCGGCCTCGACCTGGACGCCCTGGGCAGGGAACAGGCGGCGCGGGTGGAACCGCCCCTGCGTGACCGGGGTGGCTCTGCCCCGACCGTTCACCAGGACCCCGCCGCACCCCCGCCGCTCGCGGAGTGGGGTCCCGGGGGCCGGGCGGACCGTCCCGGGTTCCACCCGTCCGATCCGGCCCCCGAACGGCCCCGGGGTGGGCTGCGGCGCATCGTCGACCGGGTCGCCGGTGTGTTCCGGTCGACGGAGGAACCTCCGCCGGCCCCGGAGGGGCAGGGCCGGCCCCGGGGCGACGATCCGCAGAGGGCTCCGGCCGGGTGGTCGGAACCGGTCGACCGGCAGCCTCCCGGTGAGCCGCGACCGTGGGCCTCCGACGGTTCCCGGTCGCACCGGGAGGCGACGGGGGAGGCCGGACCCGCCCGGGGTGGGCTGCGCCCGCCCGGCCCGGCGGTGGATGCCGCCACCCTGCTACGCGCCGAGGAACGACGGTACGCGCTGGAGGAGCTGCGTGCCGCGACGGACCCGATCGACCAGGCACGGCTCCGTGCGGAGCTGGACCGGTTCGACGCCGACCTCGCCCGGCGCGGGTATCCCGTCCACCAGTTGGAACCGGTCCCCGAGGCTCCCCAGCCGCAGGACTCTCCGCACGTCGACGGACGCGACCACTCCCGTCACGACGAGCTCTGGACCGACCGTCGGTGGCGGCAGGAGGACCGCCGACCGTCGCTGGACGAACTGCTCCCCTCCTCCGACGAGGAGGTGGCGGCCTGGTCGGACGTCGTCCGCGCGGAGGTCGCCGCCCAGTTGGACGGGCGTGAGTTCGCCGGCCTGCGGATTCGCGTCGACCTGGCCGACGAGTACAGCGTCGGTGTGCACCGGGACCAGGTGATCGTCCGGGCCGACATCGTCGATCCGGAACGTGGCAGCGTCGGGCGGGTCGTGCGGGTGTTCCAGCGCGACCACGACGGCAGTCTCTTCGTGGAGCACACCTCGCTGCGGCTCGCGGAGAGTGTGCAGGGTCGGGGCTTCGCCCGGGAGTGGAACGCCTACCTGGAGGACTGGTACCGGGAGTCGGGCGTGCAGCGGATCGAGGTGCACGCCGCCTCCACCGTCGGCGGGTACGCGTGGGCGCGCGACGGGTACGACTGGGCGCCGGACACCGGGCACCGGGCGAACGCCGTGCTGGACCGGCTCCGGGCCGAACTGCGCGAGGTGGACGCCGACATCGCGCTGGCCGGCCGCCCCACCGACGGCCCCGTCGACCCCGACCGGCTCCGGGCGCGTTACGGCACCACCGATCCGCAGCGGGTGCTCGCCGAGGCGTACCGGCAGCGGGAGGCGGGGCGGGAGATCCTGGACCGGGCGGCCCGGCACCCCTTCGGCAGCAGCCGGTATCCGACCCCGTTCGAGATCAGCCAGGCCGGCTGGGGGGAACACCACCAGGGGCGGGACGCCTCGTGGATCGGCAAGCGGGCCCTGCTCGGCGCGGACTGGAAGGGCGTCAAGCCGGTCAGCGACACCGGCCCGCTGCACCCCCGCTCGGCGTACACCGTCGGGTTGCCCCGGGTGCCCGACCCGTCGGCGATCCACGGCCTGCTCAGCGGCGGCCATCCGCCGGTCACCGCGGCCCGCGTCCCCGACGCGCAGTTCCACGGGTACGGCCGGGACACCCCCGAGCCGGAGCTGGTACGGCAGCTCGGCGACGACGCCCTGCGGCAGACCATGGGCCGGTTGCCGGCCGACAGCCCGCTGCGGGACGTACGGCTGGAGTTGACCGCCGTGCCGGCGGACGCGCTGCCCGACGGCGCGGTGGCCCGGTCGGTGCCGGTCGACGCGGCCGGCCGGGACCTGCCGCACGGCACCGTCCCGCCGGACGGGGGAGGGTGGCGGATCGAACTGTCCGACCGGGCGGCGGACGTCACCGTGGCGCGGGCCGTCGCCCACGAGGCCGCCGAGCTGACCGCGATCAGCGAGCGGGCGGCCGGTGGGCTGGACCCGTTCGCCCCGGACGCGTTGACCCCCGGGGCGCTGGCCGACGGCGTCGGCCTGAGCCCGCACGACCTGGGCCGGCTGGCCGAGGCGGAGGTGCTGGCCGACCTGCTGCACGACCCGGCGCAGGCGGCGTACGCCCGCACCGAACTGCGGGCCCTGCGCGACCATCTCGGGCTGCACCCGGACGATCCGGGCCTGGCGACCCGGCTGCGGTTGCTCGACGGGCGGCTGAGCGACGCCGGCCGGGAGGCGCTCGTCGGCGCCGACCCGCCGGCCCGGACTCCGACGCTGCGGATGCTCGGCTTCGCCGAGGGGGTCGCCCCCGGCGGGACGGTGCACCGGGTGGCCGAGGCCCTCGGTGGGCGCGGCGACGAGCTGAGGATCCGGGTGCCGGGGGCGCAGCCGTCCACGCCGGCCCCCGGGGTGCGGGTGTTCGGCGCCGATCCCGTCCCGGGCGTCACCGGGCCGCTGAGCCCGCTGCTGCGCCCGGACGGGCTGCCCGGCGACGTGGACGTGCTGGTCGGCCACGGGCAGACGGCGGGCATCGCGGACGTCCGGCGGGACGCCTATCCGGACGCCACGGTCGTGCAGCTCCTCGACCGGGTGCCGACCGACCCGGAACACCTGCGGGTGCTGTCCCGGGCGGACCTGGTGGTGGCCGTCGGCCCGGACGTGGCGGACGGGCTGCGGCAGGGGCTGACCGGGCTGGGCGGGCGGATGCCGGAGATCCGCGAGGTGACGCCGGGGTTCGTGCCCCGTCCGGTGCCGCCCGCCGGTGACGGCCCCGGCGCAGGCCCGAGGCTCCTGGTGTACGACGGCGACTCGGCCGCCCACCGCCAGGCCGCCCGGGTGGTGGCCGAGTTGCGGTCCCGGGGTCTGGACGGTACCCGGCTGGTGGTGACCAGTGTGGAGTCCGACCCCGGCGTGCGGCAGGTGCTGAGCCGGGAGTTGAGCACGCTCGCCGGCACGTTCGTGGAGGTCCGTGCGCTGCCGACGGAGGCGGAAGCGGTCACCGCGACGTTCCACGCGGCGGACGTCGTGCTGGCGTCGTCCCGGGGCGGCTACGACCCCGGATTTGTCCTCGCCGCCGAGCACGGCGTCCCCGTCCTGGTCGACGGCGCGACCGGTGCCGGCCGGCTGCTCACCGACCCCGACCGGGTCCCGGCCGGCCTGGGTCGGGACTCCGTGGTCGACGAACCCCGGTCCGCCCCCACCGCCTGGGCGGACCGCGTCCAGGGGCTGACCGACCACGCCGTCGCCGGCCGCGAGCGCGCGCTGGAGCTGCGGCGGCACCTCACCGGACGGTTCGGACCGGAGGTGACCGCGCAGGTCGTGCACGACGGCCTGGCGGCGGCCGGGGTGCGGGGCGGCCGGGTCGCCGACGGCGACTGGTTCGGCGAACTCTCCCCGTACGAGGTGGTACGTCGGAACCCGGCCCCGAGCGGGGAGACCGCCGGGCGGCTGCGGGTGATGACCACCTGCACCGAGTGGCACTCGAAGCTCGGCGGGGTGCCGACGGCCAACCGGGAGCTGACCGAGGCGTTCGCGGCGGCCGGGGCGCAGGTGCACGCGCGGGTGTCCGCGGTCGACCCTGACCAGCCGGAACTGGTCCGGGAACGCGTCGCCGACAACCTGGAGGTGACGGGCGTACGGCCGGTGTGGGGGGTGCTGGACGCCAAGGGCCTGCCCGACACGCGGGCGCTGCTGATGCTCTTCGAGAACCTGCCGCCCGAGGTGGACGTCGTGGTCGGCCACTCGCGGTTCAGCGGTGGCGTGGCCCGGCTGCTGGTGGAGCAGCTCTACCCCGGGGCCCGCTACGTCCACGTGCTGCACACCGCGCCGGAGGTGCTCGACGGTCTGCGGGGCAACCCGGGTGAGGGTCTCGGACACGCCGAGACGGAACGTCGCCTGATGGCCGGTGCCGACCTGGTGACCGGGTTGGGTCCGCTGCTCGGTCAGGAGGCGGCCCGGCTGGCCGGTGAGGGGACGGCCCACCCGCCCCGGACCCACGAGATCGTCTCGGACATGCCCCGCCTGCCGGGCGAGCCGGCCGTCCGGCCGGCCGACAAGGTGGGCTTCGACCTGGTCGTCCAGGGTCGCGCCACCGACCCGATCAAGGGCATCGACTTCGCCGCGAAGCTGATCCGTCACCTGCGTGCCGAGGGGGTCGACGTCCGGCTCACCGTGCGCGGTGCGCCCCCCGCCGACGTCGCGGCGCAGACCGAACGGCTCGCCCACCTCGCCGGGACCGAGATCCGGGTGCTGCCGTTCGTGAAACCGGGCAGCCCGGAGCTGATGACCGACCTGTACACCGCCGACCTGGTGCTGATGCCGTCGATCCACGAGGGCTTCGGCCTGGTGGCCAGTGAGGCCGCCCGGGCCGGGGTGCCCGTGCTGGTCGGCGAGGGCACCGGCGCGGGCCTGTTCTTCGGCGACCCGAGGTACGTGCCGGCAGCCCTGGGCGAGGCGGCCACGGTACGGGACGGGGTCACCGTCGCCGCGTGGCGGAGCGGACTCGCGGCGATCACCCGCCCGGACGGCACGGTCGACCCGGCGGACCAGCGGGCGCTGCTGGACCGGGTGGCCGACGAGCGGGTCCCGGTGTGGGCCGAGCACGTGCAGCGGCTCCTGGGCGAGCTGTCGACCCAGCGTGACCGGGCGCTCGACCTGCGCCGCTACCTCGACGTCAGGTATCCGCCGGGCAACGCGGCCCGGGAGCTGCTGGAGGTGTTGTCACGCCCGACGGAAGCCGGGTCCCACCCGGGGCCGGTGTCCCGTCCGGATGCCGGGTCCCGCCCGGACTCCGCCGGCACCGGGTCCGGGCACGACGGCGACGCCGACGCGCCGACGCCCGACGTGCCGTCTCCCGACGTCGACCGTCCGGCGTCGGGCCGCTAGCGTGGGGACGGAGCCGACCGGCCGACCGTGCAGGTGTCGACGAGGGAAGGGCGCAGCCTGATGACCGACGCTGATCCGGACCGGGACGCCGCCGCGCACCTGCTCTGCCAGTACGACCACGGGCCGGCCGGCGACGGGCCCGGCGTACGGCGGCCCATCGGGCTGGCCGAGGCGGCCGACCTGTGGCGGCGGGCCCTGGAGTCCGGCCGGGCGGCCGAGTCGACGGTGGACGCGCCGGAGGAGGGCGGCGACGTGATCGCCTTCTCGACCGCGCGGGCGCACGTGGTGGCGGCCCTGCTGGAGGAGTTCGCGGCCAGGGTCGAGCCCGGGAGGTCCACGCCGGCGGTGCGGGCCGACGATTCGCTGGCGGAGCTGGCGACGCGGCTCGCCCGGCACCTTGAGTCGGGCACCGGTTACTGAGGGGACGTGGCGATGAGCGACGACGACCTGACCGTCCCGGTCCCACCGGCCGACCCCACCCGGGAGCTGCTGATCTGGCCCGACTACGAGCGGGACGCCGGCGGTCGTACGACGGCGCGAAGGGTCGGGCTCGACGAGAAGGCCGCCCAGTGGCGGGCGACTGTCGACGCGGGACGCCCGACCGAGGAACGGCTCGGTCGGGCCGCCCCCGGGCTGGTGTCGATGTCGAGCGCCCGTGGCCTGGTCGTCGCGGCGATGCTGCGGGAACTGGCGGCCCGGGTCCGGCCCGGATTCAGCTGTGGCCCGGTCCGCTCCGACGGCTCGCTCAGCGTGCTGGCCCGCGAGCTGGCCGACGACCTGCGTCGCCGTACCGACCGATGACCCCGGCCGGTGGAGAACCCGACCGGCGGCAGCCGGAGGGCGCGTCGACGGGTTCCTGTTCGGTCGGGAACCCGCACGACGAGGGCGGCGTGGTGCTGCTGCCGGCGCTGCGTACCCGGGACGAGGCCGACATCTATCTCGACCTGCGCCCCTGCCCGCGCTGCGGCTCGATGGAAACCGCCTGGCGGGACGGGCCCGTGACGGTGCGGTCGCGGCGGGCTCACCGGTACGCCGGCCGCTGCGCCGACTGCGACGAGAACCGGGAGTTCCTGTTCGAGGTTTCCGAGGATGGCGACGGACCGGCCCCGCCGGGGCCACGTCCGAGGACCCGGTTCGGTGGGGATGGACCCTCCCTGCTGCTCGACCCCGGCGAGTGGATGCTCGTCGCCGACTGGTGTGTCGAGGCATGGTCGTCGTCGGATGCCCGGGGCGACGACACGGGGGCGGCGGACTCACTGTGGACCGCGGTGGCCGCGATCGAGGAGGTGCGCAAGTTCCTCCCGGCCGACGGGGAGGCCGTACCCGAGTCGGCGTTCTGGTCGGTGCGGGGCCGTACGGTCTATCACCGGGAACCCGGCCGGTTCCGGCGTCGCCGGTTGCAGGTCCTGCTGGACCTCTACCTCAACCGGGTGCCCTGGGTGCCGTCGTGACCGGCGTGCCCGCCACCGGGCGCACCGGCCCGCCGATCGACCCCAGCCAGGTACGGAGGAGTGGATGGACACCCGACGGGTGATCGACATGCTCGAACGTGCCGTCTTCACCGGCGACGAACGGGTGAGGCGTACGTTCGGCGGGCCGGCCCTGCTGGGGCTGGAGACGGCCCAGATGGGCTACGAGGCGCGGCCGGCGGACTGGGCGGTGGCGCGGGAGAGCTGGGTCGACGAGGTGATCGAGGTGGTCGGCACGAACGGTGCCGTGACCACCACCTTCGGCCTGCTGTTCCCCCGTGCCGGCGAGGGCGTGGTGTTGAACTCGCCGGCCACGATGGCGGCGCTGGGCCGACGGGTAGGGGTGGACCTCGATCCGGTGGCGTACGCCGAACTGCTCGCCGTCCTCCACTCCGGCGCGACGCCCGACGGCCGGTTCGGGTACGCGTTCTCCGCGACCCCCGGGTTCCCGCCGGGCTGGCTGATCCGCGACCCGGACCACTTCCGCACCGCTTTTCTGGTGCCGTCGGCACCCCCGGTCGGGCCCCCGACGTTCGCCGGTCGGGCCGACGGAAGCTGGACGCTGCGCTTCTGGTCGCACGACTACCACCTGTTGGAGGCGCTGGCGGCGGCGGTCGACGTCCACGAGTGGGAGGTGACCGGTGACCCGGCCGGACCGGCGTCCTGGTCACGCCGGACGGTCGGCACCCGGCTGCCGCTCGCCTGAACGACGACGGCGGCGGTGACGCCGGCAGGACGCGGTGAACCCGGCAGGGCGCCGCGCGGGCCGACGCCTGGCGGGTCGGGTGGCAGAATGACGTGCGCCGACGGCCGGACGGGGAGGTTGCTGGTGGACACGGAGTGGACGACCGGGGCGCTCCAGCGGTACGTGCTGGCCCCCGACGAGGCCACCGGACAGGTGTGGGTAGGCCCGGAGTCGGTCACCGTGAAGACCGACCGGTTCCGTTACCGGGCCCGGCCGGCACAGTGGGCCGTCGTCGACGCGGACTGGCTGGCCGAGGCGGTCCGGGTGGTGGCGGCACGGCAACCCATGTTCGTCACCCATGGCCTGCTGCGCACCACGTCGGGCGGGACGCTGCACCTCAACCGGCCCGGGGTGATGGCCGAGCTGGGCCGCCGGGTGGGTGCCGGGCTGGAGCCGTCGGCGTACGCGGAGCTGCTGGGTGAGCTGTGCTCGGCATGGACGATCGACGGCTCGGTGGTGCGCCCCTTCTCGGTGACCGAGGGCACCCGCGCCGGCTGGTTGATCCGTGACCCCGACCATTTCACCCACGTGCTCGCGGTGCCGGACGCGCCTGCGGTGACGCCCCCGACGTTCGTGCCCGACCCGGACGGGGGCTGGACCTTGCGGTTCTTCTCGCACAACCACTACCTGTTGGAGATCCGCTCCGCGGTGGACGTGTACCGGTGGACGGTGACGGGTGGACCGGACCGGGCGGCGACCTGGGTCCGGGAGACGGTCGCCGAGCGGGTGGAGCGTCCGCTGCCGTGACCGGTCGGACCGCCGGAACCGGCCGGCCAGCAGAGACCAGCCCCGGCCCGTCGGTCCGGGGCGGTCCGCCCGGTGGCGGACGGCATCCGGAGGTGACCCGATGGCGATGACCGACGACCCGGAGCGGCAACGCCGGCTGCGCGCGCTGGCCGACCTGCACGCCCGGTGGCAGGCCACGCACCAGGTGGACGACGCCGACTTCACCCCCGAGGGCGCCGACTCGGCGCAGCGTCGGCCGCCGTCGGCACAGGCGCAGCGCGAGTACATGCGCCAGGCCCGGGAGATCATGGGCCTCGACCCGGACACCGGCCACTACCGGGACACCGAGTGACCCTGCTGCCCGCCGTCCGGACCCGGACGGCACCCGCCGAGGCCGGTCCGCACCCCCGCAGCAGGTTCGGCGGCCCGCAGCCGTCCGCCCTGCTCGACCCCGGTGAGTGGCTGCTCGTCGCCGACTGGTGCGGGGAGGCGGCGGAGGTGGCCGAGCGGCAGGGCGACGACGCCGAGGCGGCGGACCTGCGGTGGACCGCCGTGGCCGCCCTGGAGGAGGTCCGTAAGTTCCTGCCCGAGACCGGCGACGCGGTGCCGGAGGCGGCCTTCTGGTCGACCCGGGGGCGGACGGTCTACCAGCGGGAACCGGGGCGGTTCCGTCGTCGCCGGATCGAGGTGGTCCGCGACTTCCACCTCGACCACATGCCGTGGAGCCCGGCGTGACACCGCTGCCCGCGCGGTCCACCCACGAGGCCCACCTCTACATGGACCTGCAACCGTGCGGCTGCGGGCAGGGGCGCTTCCCGCGCGCCTCCACCGTACTCACCCTGCCCGACGGCGACCTGGCCCGCCGCTACACCGGCGCGTGCCAGGGGTGCGGCGCGGCCCGCGAGTTCCTGTTCCGGCTGCCCGCCGCGCCCGTCGGCGTCGAGGAGGGCTTCCGGTACGGCGGCCCGGAGCCGTCCCGGCTGATCGACGCCGGGGAGTGGCTGTGGGTGGCCGAGAACCACGCCCGGGCGGTGCCGGCCGGGGCGCGGACCCTGCCGGAGGCGGACCGTGGGCGGTGCCGGTCCCGACTGACCGCCGCCGTCGCCGCGCTCGACGAGGTGGTGAAGTTCGTGCCGCCCGGCGGGGCCCGGGTGCCGTTCACGGCGGTCTGGACGGCGCTGGGCCGCACGCTCTACCAGCGGGAACCGGGGCGGTTCCGGGCCGGCCGGCTGGTCGCGGTGCGGTCGGCGTACGTGGGGGCGCTGCGCCGCCTGGGCTGAGCCGTCGGGGTGGACGCGGTCAGTCGGCGGTGCCGCCCGACCGCTGCGCGGGGGTGGCGGCCCTGCCGGCCGGTGGGCTGGCCGACAGGTTCGCCACGCACGTCGGGGAGATGCTGGTCTGGTCCTGCACGATCCGGTCGTCGAACAGGATCGTGCAGTGCAACGTCGGGATCCCGCCGGCGTACGCCAACCGCTCGTCGACCCCCGGCCGGGCCTGCGGCGTCGCCGACACCCACACCCGTTCGACGTCGGGATGACGCAGCGTCACCGCGTGGGACCAGGCCCAGGTCAGGCTGGTGGCGGACTGTGTCTTCAGCGCGCTGTGCCCCCAGGTGACCGCCATCCCGAACAGCCCACCCCCGCCGCCGACCACCTCGACGGTGAGCGTGACGACGTACTCCACCGGGGCCGGTGCGGGAGCGGGCGACGGGCCGGCGGAACAACCGGCCACAGTGGCGGCCACAGCGGCCACAGCGGCGACACGTCGCATGGAACCTCCTGCGCAACGGCGGCGGACGGCGACCGGCCCGTAGCCTAGCGTGCGCCCCTGTGGGTCCCGCCCGCCGGCGGGACATCGCTAGGCTCAGGTCGGCACCGGGCAGGGAAGGAGACCCGTCGTGGACGAGTCGTGGCAGCCGGCCAACGACACCGAACGGGCGTTGCTGCGCGCGGCGCGCGACGACGACCGCACCGGGTTCTTCCGCATCCTCACCCGGGCCGAGCTGTTCCTGCCGCAGTTGCGTGCCGACGACCCGGCCGACGGCGGTCAGCGGTTCGTCACGATGGACCTCTTCGGACAGCCGTTCCTGCCCGTGTTCACCTCGCTGGAGGCGATGGTGCCGCAGGTCGCCGGGGTCGCCGACGCGTACACCGTGACCGGGTACGACGAGCTGTGCGAGCGGTGGCCGGTGGCCGGGTGGCGGCTGGCGGTCAACCCGGGCACCCCGCTGGACGCGTACCTGCCGGTGGAGGCGGTCCGGGCGGCGGCGGACGGGGAGCTGGCCGTGCCCGCCGGGGCGGAGCTGCTCACCGAGCTGGCCGAGGCGGCGGCCGACGACGAGATCGCCGCCGCGACCGCCGACGGGTCGGACGATCCGGCTGCCGCGCCCGCCCCACCGGCACCCGCCCCGGGCCCGGCGGACGAGCCGGACACCGCCGCGCTGTTGCGGGACGCGGCCGAGCGCGGCGACTCCGTCGGTTACCTGGATGCGCTGCTCGACGCGCTGGTGGTGCTCCCCACCGGTGCCCCGGTGCCCGACCCGGCCCGGCTGGTCGACCCGGACTTCCCGTGGCGTGCGGTCGACGCGGGGGAGACGCCGGTGATCGAGGTGTTCACCGCCCCGGAACGTTTCGCGCGGGCCTACCCGGACGGCACGCCGAGCCTGCGGGCCACGATGGCCGCCCTGCTCACCGTCTGGCCGCCGGGGTACGCCCTGGCCGTCGACCCGGACTCCCCGGCCGGCATCACCGTCCCCGCCGACCAGGTGCCGTTCCTCCTGCTCTGGCCCACCCCCGACGAGACGGGCCCCGACGAGGTCACCCGCGCCGGGGCCGCCACCGACGACCCGAACTCCGCCGGGGCCGCCACCGACGACCCGAACTCCGCCGGGGCCGCCACCGGGCGGCCGGCCGATGCCGGGTGGGGCCGGTGAGCGGGGCGACGCTGATCCCCGGTGCCCGGTACGCCTTCGGGGTGGTCCATCCGGTCGCGCCGATGCTGCGGGTCCGCTACCGGCAGGGGGTGCCGGTCGACCCGTACGGCTTTCCGGACTGGACGCCGTACGCGCGGGCGGTGGTCGAGCTGCCGCCACTGCCACCGGACATCGGGGTGGACGCGGCCCGGGTGTTGGACGTGCTCACCGCCAACCTGGCCGTACCCGACCCGGCCGACCCGGACGCGTCCGGGCGTACCCCGGCGGGGTGGGTCTGGGCGCATCTGGCACGCAGCCGGCGGGTCGCGCTGGTGCCGGCGGAGTTGCACGCGGCGCTGCGGCACCTGGGCGGGGTGGGCACCGGCGACGCCGACCCCCGGCGGCGCGGGCTGCCGGTGGACGCCGCCACGCCGCCGCCGCTGCGGTTCGCCGAACGGCTCAGCCCACCGGCGGTGGCCCGCGTCGAGCAGCGGCTCGGGTTCGCCCTGCCGGGCGGCTACCGGGACTTCCTGGCCCGCACCAACGGTGGCTGGCCGGACTGGCCGGCGGTGCACCCCCGGTTCGGCTTCGTGGTCGACCAGCCGCTTTTCGGGGTGGCCCGCGCCGACCGGATGCAGGACCTGTGCCACGCCAACGCCTGGTTCACCGACCGGTTCACCGCCGACTGGCTGGCGGTCGGGCACGTGCAGGGTGGGCTGCTCGCCGTCCGGGTGGCCGGCGGCGACGAGGGGTCGGTCTGGTACTGGGACGACGACGACCCCCGGGCCCGCGACGACGACACCGCCGCCGACGTCGGCAACCGGCTGCTGCACCGCTGCGCCGACAGCTTCGGCGTCTTCTGGCACGCCCTGCGGGCGGTGCCGGGTCCGCTGCGTGACCTGGCCGTGGAGGCGGTGGCCGGGGGGCGGGTGACCCGGGTCGAGGACGAGCGGGCCGGGTCGGCGTTGCCGCCGGCCCGCCGGCAGCCGGCGGCGTGAGGCCGGGACGGAGGAACACATGACGGGGTACGGACGGTGCGGGCGACAGCCGGACGCCACGCAGGCACGGGGCCGGACGGTCATCGCCGACCCGCACCGGTCGGGCGGTCCGGCGGCCGGCGGCGTGACCCGGTCGGGCGGTCCGGCGGCCGGCGGCGTGACCCGGTCGGGCGGTCCGGCGGCCGGCAGGCCGGCGACGGGCGGCCCGGCCCGGTCGGGCCGGCGTCGGGTGGCGGGTGGGGTGGTCGTCGGGCTCGCCGCCGGACTGCTGGCCGGGCCGGTGCCGCCCGCTGCGGCGGCACCCGACTGTGCGCAGGCCGGTGGGCAGGTCGCCGCGCCGTCCTGGGCCCAGCAGGTGCTCGCCCCGGAACAGGTGTGGCCGTTCAGCCAGGGTGCCGGGGTCACCGTCGCGGTGCTCGGCTCCGGAGTGGACGGTGGCCACCCGCAGTTGCGGGGGAGGGTCGAGCCCGGCTACGACGCGGTCCGGGGCAGCGGTCGGGCCGACACCGACTGCACCGGCCAGGGCACCCGGGTGGCCGGGCTGATCGTCGCCCGGCAGGCCGGCCCGTCGCCGTTCGCGGGGCTCGCGCCGAGCGCCCGGGTGCTGCCGGTACGGGTGGTCGACGACCGGGCGTTCGGTGCCGCCCCGATCGACCCGGGGGTGGTGGCCCGGGGCATCGACTGGGCCGTCGACCGGGGTGCCCGGGTGGTCGCGGTGACCGTGGCCGCCGACCGGGACAGTGCGGCCCTGCGGACGTCGGTGCGGCGGGCCGTCGTCCGGGGTGTGCTGGTGGTGGGTGCCAGCGGCGACCGGGGCGGGGACGGCAACCCGGTGTCCTACCCGGCCGGCTACCCGGAGGTCCTCGCCGTCGGGGCGATCGGCCCGGACGGGCGGCGGTGGCCGAAGTCGCAGTACGGGCCGTACCTGGACCTGGTCGCGCCGGGCGTCGCCGTCACCACCACCCAGCGCGGCAGCGGGCTGGTCGAGGCCGCCGACGGCACCGCGTTGGCGTGCGGGTTCGTGGCTGCTGCGGTCGCCCTCACCCTGGCCAAGCGGGGCGGTGCGCCGCGCAGCGAACTGGTCCGGCTGTTGACGGTGACGGCGGTTCCCGGCGCCGACCGCGCCGAGTACGGCCACGGCACGGTCAACCCGTACGGGGCGCTCAACGACCAACTGCTGCCGCAGGCCGGACCTGCCCCGCTGCCCCGGTTCCGGCCTGCCGTCGACCGGCCCGACCCGGCGCTGCGGGAGAGCCGGCGGATCGCGCTGGCCGGTGCCGTGCTCGCCCTCGGCACCGTCCTGGTGATCTGTGCGGTCGCACTGACCCTGCCCAGGGTGCGTCGACGCCGGTGGCGGGCCGCCGTCGCGCCGGCACCCGCCCGGTCGGCGCAGCCCACCGAACCGGGCCCCCCGGTGCAGCTCTTCGACGACCCGGAACCCGGCCCCGGCCGATGAACACCGCCCGCAGTTCAGGGCCGTGCTCCGCCGGGGCGGGTCGCCCGGGGACAGCGGTCGGGCGGGCCGGTACGCCCGGTGGGGTCGGTCAGCCCCCGACGGTGACCGGGGCGGGACGGACCGCGCCCCGTGGGTCCAGGGTCGGGCCGGTCGGGACCAGCATGGTCAGGCTCGGTGGCACCACCAACGCACCCTCCGCCGGGTAGCCGAGCAGGCGCAACGCCTCGGCCGACGGCACCGCGTACCGGATGCCCAGGTCGGTGACGATGCTGTAGGCCCCGGGGCTGCCGAGCAGCTTCAGCACGGTGACCCGGCCGGCGGGGGCGGCGATCCGGTCGGCGAGCGGGACGCCGTCCGGGGAGACGGAACCGGTCGGCGCGGCCCGGTCCGCGCCGGGCATCGTGCCGCCCACGGTCAGCTCCGGCGGGGTGCCGGCGTCGGAGGTGGCGGCACAGAGCTGCTGGCCCGGCTCCGGGCCGAGCAGCTTCGGTGGGGTGGCGGGCGGCTGGCCCCGGTCCGCCGGGCGGGGTAGCTGCCCGCTCTTCGGCAGCGCGGTGACCGCGGAGACGGCGACCGGCACCGGTTGCCGCCCCGACTGGCCGGTCTGGATGGCCTGCTGCACGGGGGTGATCGGGGCGACCCCGTCGGTGAGCACCAGGTAGTGCTGCGGGCCGGAAGCGGTCTGGGTGACCAGCACGTCACCGTTGCGGCGGCCGGGCACCTCCCGGGACGGGTCGTCCCGGTCGGCGACGGGCAGGGCGGCGAGGTCGACCCCGGCGGGCAGCGCGTTCAGCCAGGCGGTGCCGACGGGGGTCGGGGTGACCGCCCCGAACAGGGCGGGCACGACCACCCGGGAACCCTGCACCAGGTGCCGGCGACCGTGCCAGACCAGGTAGTTCATGCCCAGCGTGGCGTCCTTGACGAGCAGCCCGTCGTCGCCGACGCCCCGCCCGTCGACCGGGCGGGCGGCCAGCGCCAGGGTCACCGTGTCGGTGGTACGGCCGGTGTCGTCGGTCGCCGGGGCGGAGCAGACCGTCCACGGCAGACCCGCCTGCCGGTCCGCTGCCGGCAGCGAGGCCGGGGCGTTCGGGATGCCCATCGTCACGCCCCGGGGGACCGCGCTGAGGGTGCTGCTGGAGACGCGTACCACGGGGGTGCCGGGGCGACCGGCGGCCAGCAACGCGGAGGCGTAGTTGAGCGTGGGGTGCAGCCGGCCGTCCAGATAGACGTAGGTGGCGCCGGTCTCCTTCTCGACCACCACCGAGCCGGGCTTGCGCCAACTGTCCCCGCCGACCTTGGTGAGCAGTCCGTAGATGCCCACCCCGGCGGCGACCAGGACGGCCACCATCAGGCCGCCGAACAACGCGCCGATGCCCCGACGCAGCGGCGACTGCTGCGGGTCGGTCTCGCGCATCACGAACGCGGACATCACCCGCTGGGTCATGAACTGGTAGGACTGGAGCTGGTCGCGGCGGGTCGTCATCGTCGCCTCACCCGCCGATCGAGGCGAACATCCCCCGGATCGCCCCGAACAGGCCGATGACCGCGCAGGCCAGCGGAATCAACGCCATGATGGCGATCACGTCGGCGATGTCGGCGGCCCGGCCCAGATAGGGTGACGGTCGGCGACGGCTGTAGAGCAGGCCGGCGACCAGGGTCACCGCCGCCACGGCGACCACACCGAGCCCGATCAGCATCCGGTCACCGCCCGACGTGGTGGCCAGCAGCGCGGCCACGGTCAGCGCCGACAGCCCCAACAGGCCACTGACCAGCAGCGGCACCCGCTGCGCGGCGGTCGGGAACAGCCGCCCGCGCAGCAGCAGCGCACCGGCACCGCAGAGCGCCAGCAACACGCCGGCCGGGGTGCGGTCCTCGGTCAGCAGGAACGCGATGGCGAGCGCGCCGCAGACCGACGCGGACAGCAGCATCCCGGTGAGCAGCTCGGTGGCCCGCGCCACCGTCACGAAGACCCTCGCCCGCTCGGGCACCGGCCGGTCCTTGAGGATCTCCTCCGGCCGGTCGGGCAGCTCCGGCACCGGCAGCCTGCCCAACCAACCGGCGATCAACGGGTAACCGGGCAGCAGACCGATCACGGTGGTCAACGTCGCCGCCGCCGCCCCGGCGGGGGAGACCCCGCCGTAGCAGAGCAGCGCGGCCAGCACGCCGGTCAGGCCGGCGGCAGCCCCGGCCATGAACAGCCGCTGCACACCGCCCACCGCCGCGTACCCGGCGATGCCGAAGACCAGCAGTGCGGCGGAGCCGAGCAGCAGGCTCGGTGCGCCCAGGTCGACGATCCGCACCCCGTCCGGGGCGGCGAGCAACGCCCCGCCGAGCAGGGCGTAGGGCAGGCCGGCGGCGGCGACCACGGCACCGGCGGTCGCGTCGGGCACGGCCCGCGACAGCACCGGCCCGGCGACCGCCAGCAGCGCCGCGACCCCCAGCGCCAGCAGGCCCGGGGCCCGCCACGGCGAGCCGACCGCGAGCAGGGCGAACAGCCCGAATCCGAGCAGCGCGGCGGTCACCGTCAACCCGGCCCGCCGGGTGGCGTCGTTGCTCCACGACCGACCGGTCCGGCGCGCGCCGCTGGCGATCACCTCGACCACGTCGTCGTACGCCAGCTCGGGCCATTCGTCGCGGCCCGGCGTGAGGTGCAGCAGCTCGCCGTCGCGGACGCCCTGCACGGCGAGGTTGCGGGTGGCCTCCAACAGGGTGCCGGTGGCCCGTCGGAGCACCCAGCCGCCCTGCTGCTCACCGACGTCGCCGAGCCCCTCCCCGGCATGCCGGAGCAGGTGCGGCAACAACTCCCCGACGAGCATGCCGTTGGGCAACGCCACGTCCATCCGCCGCTGGGGAGCGGCGATCGTCACCCTGGCCAGACTGAGACCGCCCGGGGCCGTCACGCTGGTCACCTCCCCGTGTGCCACGCGTCCGCGCGGTCGCCTCCTGGGCCCTCCGCGGCGGTCAAGGTAGCACGGCGGGGCCGCCCGTCGGGGGGTCCGGCCGACGGGCGGACGGCGGTCCCTGCCAGGGGCGACCGGTCGATAGAGTGGGCCGCCGGTGACCTATGTGGTGGGAGGTACGGGGGAGATGTCGTCGTTGGTGGTCGTCAAGCGTCCACCCCGCCGGCCGGCACCCCCGCTGCCGACCGGGGAGGTGCTGCTCGACCCGCCGCCGGAGGTGCCGGCGGCCGGCGGCCGGGGCTGGACCCGGATGCTGATGATCCTGCCGATGGCGGCCGGTGCCGCGGCGATGGGCCTGATGATGGGCATGCAGCGCGGTGGAGTGATGACCTATGTGGTCGGTGGCATGTACGGGGTCTCCATCCTCGGCATGATCGCGGTGATGGTGGTCAACCAGTCCGGGCCGGGCAAACGCGAGATGATCGAGGCACGCCGGCAGTACCTGCGCCGCCTCACCCAGCTGCGGGCCCAGGTCCGCAACACGGTCCGCCAGCAGCGGGAGGCCATCCACTACCGGCACCCCGACCCGGACTCGCTCTGGTCCACGGTGACCAGTGGCCGGCTGTGGGAGCGTCGGCGGGGCGATGCCGACTTCAGCGTGGTCCGCATCGGGCTCGGCCCGCAGGAGGTCGCCACCCCGCTGATCCCGCCGCAGACCCGCCCGGTGGACGAGTTGGAGCCGCTGTGCGCGGTGGCGCTGCGCCGGTTCGTCGCCACCTACTCGGTGGTGCCCGACCTGCCGGTGGCGATCGCCCTGCGCGACTTCTCCCACGTCCACCTGCGCGGGGCCGACGACGCCGTACGCGGGTTGGTGCGCGCGGTGGTGGCCCAGTTGACCACTTTCCACGCCCCCGACGACCTGCTGGTCGCGCTCTGCGTCGACCCCGACCGCCGGGCCGGGTGGGAGTGGGCGAAGTGGCTGCCGCACGCCCAGCACCCGACGAAACTCGACGCGGTCGGGCCGATCCGGCTCTTCGCCCCGACCGTGGTGGCGCTGGAGGCGATGCTCGTCGACGTGCTCGCCAACCGGCCGCGCTTCGACCCGTCGGCGACGGCGACCGTCGCGCCGTACGTGCTGGTGGTGATCGACGGCGGGCAGGTCGCCGGCTCCGACCACCTGATGACCGAGGGCGGGGTCGCCGGGGTGACCCTGCTGGACCTCACCGGTCACCCCCCGCGCCTGCTCGACGAGACCTCCGTGGTGCTCGACGTCGCCGAGGACGGCACCATCTCGGGCACCACGATGGACGGCAGCACCCGGGTCGGCCGGGCCGACACCCTCGATCCGGCCCGGGCCGAGGTGCTGGCCCGGGAGTTGTCCCCGCTGCGGCTGTCCGCCGCGTCGTACGTCGACCAGCCGACCGTGGCCGCCGACCTGGGGTTGGCCGACCTGCTCGGCCTCGGTGACCCCTACGAGCTGGACCTGGCCACCGCCTGGGGCAGCCGGCCCAACCGCAGTCGGTTGCGGGTGCCGATCGGGGTCAACGAGAACGGCCGGCCGATCGAGCTGGACCTCAAGGAGTCCGCCCAGGAGGGGATGGGCCCGCACGGGCTGCTGGTCGGCGCGACCGGCTCCGGCAAGAGCGAGCTGCTGCGGACGCTGGTGCTGGCGCTGACCGTCACGCACAGCCCGGAGATCCTCAACCTGGTGCTTGTCGACTTCAAGGGCGGTGCCACCTTCGCCGCGCTGGACCGGCTGCCGCACACCAGTGCCGTGATCACCAACCTGGCCGACGAGTTGTTCCTGGTCGACCGGATGCTCGGGGCGATCCAGGGCGAGATCACCCGCCGGCAGGAGCTGCTGCGCCGGGCCGGCAACTACGCCTCGCAGCGCGACTACGAGCGGGCCCGCGCGGCCGGGGTGCCGCTCGCCCCGCTGCCCAGCCTGCTGATCGTGGTGGACGAGTTCAGCGAGCTGCTCAGCGCCCGACCGGACTTCATCGACATGTTCGTGCAGATCGGCCGGGTGGGCCGGTCGCTGGGCATGCACCTGCTGCTGGCCTCGCAGCGGCTGGAGGAGGGGCGGCTGCGGGGCCTGGAGACGCACCTGTCGTACCGGCTGGGGTTGCGGACGTTCTCCTCGATGGAGTCCCGCGCGGTGCTCGGGGTGGCCGACGCGTACGAGCTGCCCCGCTCGCCGGGGCACGGCTACCTCAAGGCCGGCACCGAGGGGCTGATCCGGTTCAAGGCCGCGTACGTCTCGGGGGCGGTCCGGCAGCACGGCGGGGTGCCCACCGTCGGTGGCCGGCTGATCGACCCGGTACGCGACTACACCACCGACTACGTCCCGCTCGCCACCGACGACGAGCCGGACGAGCCCACCCGGGCCCCGGTCGACGAGCATGTCGGGGAGAGCCTGCTCGACGTGCTGGTGGCGCGGATGCGGGGGCACGGGCCGGCCGCCCACCAGGTCTGGTTGCCGCCGCTGGAGGAGCCGCCCACCCTCGACGCGCTGCTGCCACCGGTGCAGGTGTCCCCGGTGCGGGGCCTGACGATCGCCGCCGAGGACCGGCACGGCGCACTGCACGGTGTCGCCGGCATCGTCGACAAACCGCTGGAGCAGCGCCGCGACCCGCTCTGGTTGGACCTGGCCGGGGCGGCCGGCAACGTGATGGTGGTGGGCGCACCGCAGACCGGCAAGAGCAACCTGCTGCGTACCCTGATCACCAGCCTGGCCCTGGGCAACACCCCGCGCGAGGCGCAGTTCTACTGCCTCGACTTCGGCGGCGGCACCCTGGCCGCGCTGGCCGGCCTGCCGCACGTCGGCGGGGTGGCCAGCCGACGTGAGGTGGACAAGGTCCGGCGGACCATCGCCGAGCTGCACGGGTTGATGCAGGCCCGGGACGCGTTGTTCACCACGCACGCGGTGGAGGGCGCGGCGGCCTACCGGCGGGCCCGCCGGGAGGGCCGTTTCCAGGAGGACCCGTTCGGTGACGTGTTCCTGGTGGTGGACGGCTGGGCGGCGCTGCGGGCCGAGTTCGAGGACCTGGAACCCCTGGTCACCGAGCTGGCGAATCGGGGGCTCGGCTACGGCATCCACATCCTGGCCGCGACCAACAGGTGGATGGACGTCCGGCCCGCGGTGCGGGACATGTTCGGTGCGAAGGTGGAGCTGCGCCTCGGCGAGCCGGCCGACTCGGTGATCAACCGGCGGGCCGCAGTGAACGTGCCGGAGCAGCACGGCCACGGGCTCACCCCCGACGGCCTGCACTTCCTCGCCGGCCTGCCCCGCCTCGACGGCCGGCCCGTGGTCGATTACCTGCCGGACGCGCTGGCCGACCTGGTCAGGCAGGTGCAGCAGCACTGGACGTCGGCAGGTGCCCCGGCGGTGCGGCTGCTCCCCGCCGAGCTACCCTTCGAGGCGCTGCCCGCCGCGCAGGGCGGCCTGATCCCGATCGGCATCGCCGAGACCGACCTCCAGCCGGTACGCCTCGACTTCACCGCCGAGCCGCACCTGCTGCTCTTCGGGGACGTCGAGTGCGGCAAGAGCACCTTCCTGCGTGGGCTGGCCCGCAGCATCGTCGAGGGCAACGACCCGGCGCAGGCCCGGATCATCCTGGTCGACTTCCGGCGTAGCCTGCTCGGCGCGGTGGACTCCGAGCACCTGATCGGTTACGGCACCTCCCCGCAGGTCACCGCCGACCTGGTCAAGCAGGTGTCCACGGTGATGGGGGAGCGGTTGCCGGGGCGGGACGTCACCGCCGAGCAACTGCGCGACCGCAGCTGGTGGAAGGGGCCGGAGCTCTACCTGCTGGTCGACGACTACGACCTGGTGGCCGGGGCGGCGGTCAACCCGCTCGCGCCGCTGCTGGAGTACCTGCCGCAGGCCCGCGACATCGGCCTGCACCTGGTGCTGACCCGACGGATCGGCGGTGCCGGACGGGCCATGTTCGACCCGATGATCGGGCGGATCAGGGAACTGGCCTCCCCGGGCATCATGATGTCCGGGCCGCGGGAGGAGGGCGCGCTGTTCGGCACCGTCAGGCCGCAGCGGCTGCCCGCCGGCCGGGGTTGGCTGTTCACCCGGCGCCACGGCGCCCAACTCGTCCAACTCCCCCTGGTGCCCCCGGCGTGAGCGGGGCCGTCGGTCCGACGGTCGGTTCTGCTCCCGAAGAGCAGAACTGCCTGCTAGCCTGGATGATGCAGGACGCCCGCCGGGCTCCCGCGCCCGCCTTGAGGCCCGCTGATGCGGGCCTCTCGTGCATCCGTCTCGGGTTTGCCTTCGCAGCGGATCCCAGCACCACGAGTGGTGGCGGCGTGGCTCGACGAGCGACCAGAGTTGCTCGTTGAGTGGAAGATCTCGTAGCCGTGCAGCTCCGCGTCGGCGGGAACCCCGTACGTCTTCGCGGCGTCGACCATGACGCGATCGAGAGCCTCGCTGAGCGGGATCGCCACGGTGTCGGGCACCAGCAACGCTCCGACCCGGTAGACCCCGGGCGGTGCACGACTCGTCGACGTAGCAGAGCAGCGCAACGTGAGAGTACGACCCGTTTGGGTGACGGCCGGGAGTTACCCATCCGAGGGTGCGCGTGTCGGGCCGACTCTGCATGGGGATCGGGCGGGTTACGCTGCGCTGGTGAGCCGGCGTGACCAGTACCGGACCGAGCTGCGGGAGCGGGGTCCCGCGCGGTGGCCGGCGTTCCTGCGGGAGCATTCGGGGCTGCCCGGGCCACGGGCCAACCTTGAGCTCGCCCAGGCCGTCGCCGACGAGGGCGGGCCCGCCTCGTTCGACCATCTGATCGGCACCGACGACGAGTATCTGGTGTTCTGCGGGGTGCTCGGTCTGGGTCGTCTGCTGGCGGCCGGCGGGCGGGCCCCCAGACGCATCGAGGCACGCCTGCACGACCACGCCACCGACCCCCGCTGGCGGGTACGCGAGGCGGTGGCCCTGGCGTTGCAGCGGCTCGGCGACGCCGACCTGCCGAGCCTGCTCGACCTCGGCACGGCGTGGGCCGGGGACCCGCACCCGCTGGTCTGGCGGGCGGCTGTCGCGGCCGTCTGCGAACCGCGACTGCTGACCCACCCGGAGGCCGCCGCCCGCGCCGTCGTCCTGTGCGACCGGGCGACGGCGGGGCTGGCCGCGCTGCCGTCCGGCCGTCGCCGCGACGACGACGTCCGGGCCCTGCGTCAGGCGTTGGGCTACTGCTGGAGTGTCGCGGTGGCTGCCGATCCGGCTGCCGGCCTGCCGCTGTTCCGGGCGCTGGCCGGCGTCGACGACGGCGACGTGGCCTGGATCGTCCGGGAGAACAGCCGGAAGAAGCGCCTGGCCGGGCTGCTCGTCAGCGGCGGGGTGCGCCCAGCAGGTGCTGCTCGACCGACGTCTGGCTGATCCACAGGTGCCGGTCCGTGCCGCCACCGACCAGGGTGAGCATGTCGTCGGCCATCACCTGGAGGAACCGGCCGCCGTCCGGGGGCAGCCGCAGCGCCTGCTGCGCCGTCGCCGACTCGTCGGCGGAGAGCCGTTGCAGCACGCAGAGATCGCTGTCGTGCAGGGCGGGCGCGGTGCCGGCATCGAGCCGCCGCAACACGGTCAGCTCGGCCTGCCACACCCCGGGGGACGCCGTCCCGGACGCGGTCGGGTCGGGGGACGTCGACCCGGGTGTGGTCGGGGCGGTCGCGCCGGGCGGTAGGTCGCGGACGATCAGGACGGGCTGCTGGGCGGTGCCGGCGGTGGGCAGCGGGCGGCCGTCGGCGTGTATCTCGACCCGGTCGGCGGCCCGGCCGAGCGCCGCCGTGCCGAATCCGGCCCAGCCGGCCGGGTCGGCGGTGAGCACGACGACCCGGGCCCCCAGGGCCAGCGCCCGGAAGGCGACGAGCTGCCCCGCCCACACCCCGCCGACCAGGGTCACCCGGGTCGGTTCCGGGCGGAACAGCCGGATCGTGACCGCTGCCCGGCGGCGGTCCGCCCCGAGCACCAGACCGGCCGGCAGCGGGGTGGGGCTGAGCCGGGCGAGGGCCGCCGGGGAGACCGCGTGGGTGCCGATCCGCAGCCGGGGCAGCCGCCCGGACGGCCCACCACGGCCGGGGACGTCCTCGGCCCCGAGGCCGTGGGCCGGCGGTGGCCCCGGTGGAGCGGGTGGATGGCTTTCCGGGGCGGCCAGCGGACTGGCGAGGGCCCGGGTCAGCGGGTCGGCGGTGGCCAGCGCGGTGGCGGTGGCGGTGCCGGCCGCGTCGGCGTCGCCACCGCTCCGGGCGCCTGAGGCACCCAGCACCGGTGCGTCCGCAGCGACCGGCGGTGCGGTGACCGGCGTTGGTGCGGCGGCAGCGGCGACCGGTCCGCCCGGGTACGCCCCGGCAGCCGCCGGCCCCGGGCGATACGCCCCACCGGCCTGACCCGGGGAGCGAGGTCCACCGGTCGAATCCCGCGGATACGACCCCTCGGTCGGGCCCTGCGGGTACGGCTCACCGGCCGGCTCCGCCGGGTACGGCTCACCGGCCGGCTCCCGGTACGGCCCGGCCGGCCGGGCCGGGGACGCGCCGAAGGTGGCCGGCACCGTCGTGCGTCGTTCGTCATCCGGTCCGGTCATCCCGCGCCACCCCCCGTCGGTGCCGACGCGTACACCGCCGGGCCGTGTTCGCCGTCGAGGGGAAAGAGTTCCCCGCCCGCCTGCCGTACCCCGTCGACGGCCGGCCCGCACAGCTGCGGCAGCAGCTCCGTCGGCCCGGTGACGCGGACCAGCCCCCGCAGGTCGAGATCCTCCCCCGGCCCGTTGGAGGCGGCCGTCAACGACACCGTCACCAGCGAGGCGGGCAGGGTCTCCAGCCAGCCGAGCATGGCCGCCGCCCGGTCGACGGGGGGCCAGCGGCGGATCCAGAACGAGCGGTGCGCGAGCGGGCCGCAGTGCCACGCCGACCACTCCTCGCGGACCGGGGTCGCGCCGAGCGGGACGCCCGGGGTGAACCCACAGGACCGGCCGACGGCGGCGAGCAGGCCGTGGGCGTCCAGCAAGCGGTGCTCGACCCCGCACCGGCGCAGTGACCTGCCGACCTGGCGGGCCAGCGCGGCCACCACCGACGGGGCGATCCCCAGGTCGACCGCGTAGTCACCGATCGCCTCGGCCAGCGCGCGGGCGTCCAGCCGGACCGCCACCCAGGTCGCCCGCGCCCTCGGGACCGGACCGCCGTCGAGGCCGGCCAGCAACTGCCGGTAGGACTCCCGGGCCGGGGCGGTCGGGTCGTCACCCGGCCCGCCGGCCGGGACGGTGCTGGTCACCACCTGGAGCACGGCGCCCGGCTGCCCGGATTCCGCCAGTGCGGTGGCCAGCACGTCCAGCGGCAGGCCGCCCGGCGCGTCACCGGTCGGCCCGGACCCGCCGACGGCGGCCACCGCGAACCAGCCGGCGTCGTCGCGGGCCACCCCGATCCGGGTCCCGTCGGTCAGCGCCACGGTGCCCACCGACAGGCCGGGGGCGAGTCGTTGCAGGGCGTCCAACCCCGCGTCGGCGGCCACCGGCACCGCTGCGGCGGCCCGCCGCCGGTGCTGCCGGGCCAGCGACCGCTTCTCCAGCCACCAGCGGCCCCGCGAGCGCAGGAACACCACGGTCAGCAGGAGTACGCCGCAGAGCGCGGCGACGACCAGCACCGGCATGCCGAACAGTCCACTGGCGAGGACGCCGATCAGCACCGCCTCCACCAGGAGCAGTTGCAGGACGTGCAGCTCACCGATCCGGCCGGGACGGCGACGGGGGGCCAGGTGCAGGCGGGCGTCGGAGTGTTCCGGCCGGAGGGTGGTGTGTCCCGGTCGTGGTGCTCCGGTCATCTCCGGCTGCCCCCCAGACGCCTCGACCCGTGTGACCCACCCACGGTGGGTCGCCCTCATCATAGGAACCCGCCGCCGCCACCCGGGGCCCGTGGGGTCGGCGGCCGGGCACCCGCCGCCGGGCTGCCGAGGCGGCCGGTCCGTTGCAGGTCGAATCGTCCGCAGGCCGGCTCGTGGCGGGCCCGGGTCGGGCCGGTCCACAGTCGACTGCGGGGTCGAGGGCGAAGTCTTCCAGGGCCGGGAACTGGGCGGCCTGTCAGTTCACCCGGAAACCGATCCGGGGGTCGGCGGCCACCCCGGCCCGGTACGCGGCCACCGCCGGTCGGTCCGAGTCGATGACCCAGTCGCCGGAGCCCTTCTGGTTGAAGTAGACGAACCCGAGCAGGTCGGGTCGTTTCCGCATCGCGGTGAAGAGTTCGTCGACCGCGCGGCGGCGCATCGTGCCCGGTTCGGCCCCGGTCTCCACGATCAGCAGTGGTCGGGCGGTGAACTTGCGGACCTGCCTGATGGTGGGTGCGAAGAGGTCGTCGAAGGTCTGCTCGCCGCGTCGGGTGAAGTAGCCGTCGATGCCGACCCAGTCCACGTACGCGTCGCCGGGGTAGAGCGGGGCGAGTTTCACCGAGGGGACCGGGTTGATCACGTTCGGGGTCCAGGTCCAGATGACGTTCGTGGCGTCGGCGCGGGCGAAGACGGCGTGGATGTGCCGCCAGGCGGCGACGAAGTCCTTGGCCGTGTTGTCGTGCGCGCCCCAGGAGTACCAGTGGCCGTTCATCTCGTGTGCGATGGTGAGCGCCACCGGCAGGTTGAGCCGGCGTACCGCGACGGCGAACTCCACCAGGTACGGGTCGTGCCGCCCGGCGGCGATGTCCTTGAGTTTCGCCTTGAACGGTTCCCAGCGGACGATCGGTAGTGCGCCGTACTGGTGGACGCGGCGGACCTCGGCGGCGGCGAACTCGTCGTCGAAGCTCTCGTAGATGGTGATGATGTTGGGCTTGCTGCCGACCAGGTCGGCGAACCGGTCGACCCGGCTCATGTCCTGCGGCGCCCCGCTCAGCGCCACCCCCAGGTAGCGGCCCTGCGGTTGCACCAGCGGGCGGACGTCGTACGCCGGGGGCGGGCCGGTGGGGGAGGGCGACGCGCTGGGTCCGGTGGCGAACCGGGCCGGGCGGCCGGCCGGGGCGGGCGCGAGCGCGGCGTAGCCGAAGACCCCGATCACGAACATCGTCACGATGGTGAACAGTTGGCGGGAGGTCACCGGGAACGCCCCGGCCGGATGTCCCGCGCCGGCTTCACCAGCAGCGCCTGCAACGCGACGGCCAGGTAGAACGCTCCCCCGAGGAAGGCCGGCGCGAAGGTCCACAGCTGGTCGGTGATCATCCGGTGGGCTGCCAGGCCGGTCCACAGTGCGCCACTGCCCGCCGTGCAGACGGCCATTCCCCACCACAGTCGACCCGTCCTGTTCTTCCGTCCCGTGCCGCCGGTGGGCTGCCAGCCCATGCTCTGCCCGCGCAGCAGGTCCCAGATCGCGAAGGCGTGCGACCAGCCGTAGACCATCTTGACGGTCCACGCCTCCACCCGGTAGGCGCACCGGTGCCAGAGCGGGAACACCACCAGGTTGTAGATCAGGCTGGGCACGATCCACAGGTAGTTGGCCGGGGCCACCGACTGCGGGAACCAGGCCAGCAGCACGATCGGCACCAGCGGCCCGACGAAGGTGAACAGCGCCGTGTGCAGGTAGTAGCAGAACCCGGAGAGGTACGACAGCCGGGTGCGCAGCCGCATCCGGGTGTTCCAGAACTTCGTCGACCCGAGCAGGCTCATCGACCCGGCACACCAGCGGTACTGCTGGGTGAAGAACGAGCTGACGTCGGCCGGGCACAACCCGGTGGCCAGCGGCACCGGCAGGTAGCGCAGCCGCCAGCCACGCCGCCGCATGTCGAACCCGGTGTGGACGTCCTCGGAGTGCTCGATCAGCGTGGAACCGCCGATCGCGTCGAGCGCCTCCCGACGGTAGAGCGCGCAGCTGCCGACGCAGATCGCCGCCTCGTGGTGCTGCCGGGACACCTGCACCATCCGGTAGAACAGCTCCTGCACCGCCCCGGCCCCGCGTTCCAACCAGCCCTGCCCGGCGTGCACCCGGAAGTACTGCGGCGACTGCACGATCCCGAGATCCGGCTCGGCGGCCAGGTAGGGCACCATCTCGTCGAGCATGTCGTGTCGGGGGGTGAAGTCGGCGTCGAGCACCAGGATGTGCTCGCCCAGCGTGCGCTGGTACGCGTACCGCATGTTGCCGGCCTTCTTGTACCAGCCCCGGTTGGGGCGGCGCTGGTAGACGAAGCCGAAGGCGAGCGCCATCGCCTCCCGCTCGTCGGTGGCCGAGTCGTCGAGTACGTAGACGTGCACCCGGCCCGGGTAGTGGTCGACCATCCGGCTGACGTGCTCCCAGGTGTTGCGCAGCACCTCGGTCGCCTCGCCGCACACCGGCAGGAACACGTCGACCGACGGGTGGACGGCCGGCCGGAAGTCGCGGACCAGCCGTCGGTGCCGGTCCAGGTCGAACCCGGGCGTGCCGATGTTCACCGTCGCCGAGATCAGGTAGTAGAGGACGGTGAAGCCGAACAGCGGCAGCAGCGCCAGCAGCCAGGGTGCCATCCGGACGAAGAGCAACTGGCTGGTGAGCAGCCCGGTGAAGCTGACGAACGAGGCGATCATCAGCACCGGTAGCCGGCGGTGCCGGTAGGCGGCCTTCTCGTCGTCGTCCGGCGGCAACGGCAACGCCGGGTCGACGGTCGTCGGGCGGCCCAGCGCCGCCGGTGCCACCACCTGCCGCGCCGTCGGCGCCCGTGGCGTCGGCACCGCCGCCGGTTCGCGGCCGGCCGGCACCACCGCCGGTGTCCGGGCCGCCGGCATCCGGCCACCCGGCACCGCCGTCGGTTCGCGGGGCATCGGCACCGCCGCCGGCCGACCCGGCTCGCCCGCCCGTCCCGGCCACGCCGGGGGCACCGGCCCCCGCTGCGGAACCGCCGGCCGCTGCGGGGGCACCGCCGACCCCTGTCGGGCGGCTGTCGGGCCGACCGGTGTGGCGTCGGGCTGCACTGCCGGGCCGCGCCGGGTCGTGGGGCGGCGCTGTGGTGCCGGGCCGCGCTGTGGTGCCGGCGGGCCGGGGCGGGGCGGTGGCACCGGGCGGTGGAACTCCGTCGTCTCGTCGGTGCGGCCCCCGCCGGCCCGGGTGCTCACTTCGTCACCTCGGGCTTGCGCACCAGCAGCCCGATGCTGAAGCCCCGGACCCGCCAGGTGCGCTCGACGGCGTACGGCTTGAGCACGGTCTCCTTCGCCGCCCCGATTCGCTGCACCGGGTTGTCGAACGCCCCCTTACGCACGATCCACACCCGCTCCGGGCGACCCAGGCACACCGGGACGTCCCGGTCGGCGCACTCCCGCGCGCCCAGCGTGCCCTGCCGGCGGGCCGGAACGGTCATCAGCACGTCCCGGGGTCGCCAGCTCTCGTCGACGTACCGGTTCACCGCGTCCCGGCTGGTGCGCTGGTCACCGGCGTCGAACGGGCCGTACACCAGGATGTCGCCGGGGCGTGCGTGCGCCCGCAGCACCGCGGCGATCTCCTTGGTGCCCTGGCTGTGGCCGGTGACCCCACGGATCTCCACCTGCGCCGGGATGCCGAGTAACCCGACCGCCAGCATCGCGGCCGTGCCGCGCAGCAGCGAGCTGCGGCGCAGGGCCAACGAAGCGACCAGCGCCCAGGCCGGCACCGTGAACAGCAGGTAGCGGGGCAGCCAGAGCGGGGTGAGCTGGGCGGCGACCAGCAGGCCCAGGGCGGGCAGCACCAGCCAGGTGGTGGCCACCGCCGCCCGCTCCCGCATCGACATGCCGAGGAAGGCCAGGGCGAGCACCGCACCGGCGAGCAGCGGCCCGCCGAACAGCGCCTCCGGGGTGTCGACCAGGCGGTCCAGGGTGACCGGCGGAATCCAGTTGATCTGCGTACCGGTCTGTAGGCGGCCGAACCAGAGCACCGGCAGGACCGGCAGCACGCCGGCCACCGCCGCGCCGAGCCAGCCGACGAAGGAACGCCGTCGCTGCGCGCCCCGCCAGGCCACCACCGCGTGCGCGGCGAGCAGCAGCAACCCGACCAGGTGCATCAGCCCGAGCAACGCCACCACGGTGGCGTAGCCCAGGTAGCGCAGGAACCGGGGGCGTTCCAGCAGCCGGATCAGCAGCAGGGTGGCCAGCGCGGCGGCGCACACCGCGAACGCGTACGGTCGGGCCTCCTGGGCGTACCGGGAGGTGGTCGGCAGCACCGCGAACAGCAGGCCGGCGACCAGCCCGACCCGTAGCCCGCCGATCCGCAGGCCGATCGCGGCGACCAGGCCGGCCGCCGCCGTCATGGCCAGCAGCGACGGCACCCGCAGCGCGACGTCGGAGCTGCCGGCCAGCGCCACCCACCCGCGCAGCAGCAGGTAGTACGGGCCGATGGAGGCGTCGACGTTACGCAGCACCGCGACGAAGTCGTCGAACCCGACGGTCACCATGCCCCAGGTGGCCAGCTCGTCCTCCCACAGGCCGGGCCGGTTCAACCCGATCCCGCCGAGGACGGCGACGACGGCCATCGGCAACAGCCGGGCCAGGTGACGCAGCCAGGGCGCGTCCAGCGGCTCCGGCGGGGCCGGCTGGTCGGCCTCGGTGGGCCGCCACGGGGCGGCCGGCTCGGGTGGCGCGTCGCGGACCCGGACGATCAGGGCGGTCGGCGCGTCGCTGCGGGCACCGGTGCCCCCGGTGGGCGACATCCCGGTCACCGGGTGGCGGCGAGCAGGTCGTCCAGGACGAGGGTGCGCAGGTCGTCCCGGCTCGGCATCCGGCCCAGCGCACGCAGCCGCCCGGACTGCGCCTTGCGCATCCCCTCCAGCAGCTTGCGGGCCTCCCGGGCGTTGCCGAAGTTCTGGTCCCGTTCGATCTGGCCGAACCACTCCAGCAGGCCGTCGGCCAGCCCGTCGGCGAGCAGGTACTCGTCGTTGCGGGCGATCCGCCCGACGATGTCGACCAACTGGACCGGGCTGTAGTTCTCGAACTCCAACGTCTTGGCGAACCGGGAGGCCAGCCCGGAGTTGGCGTCCAGGAAGGCGGCCATCTCGGTGGTGTAACCGGCGACGATCACCGCCACCTGCTCGCGGTGGTCCTCCATCAGCTTGACCAGGGTGTCGATGGCCTCCTGGCCGAAGTCGCCGCCGGCACCACCGGCCCGGGACAGGGTGTACGCCTCGTCGATGAACAGCACCCCGCCCAGCGCCTCGGTGAACACCGACGAGGTCTTCTCGGCGGTGTGCCCGATGTACTGGCCGACCAGGTCCCGCCGGGACACCTCGCGGAACTGGCCGTTGGGCAGCACCCCGAGCGCCTTGAGCAGCCGCCCGTAGACCCGGGCCACTGTCGTCTTGCCGGTGCCCGGGGCGCCCGTGAAGATCAGGTGGTGGCTCACCGCGCCCACCGGCAGGCCGGCGTTGCGCCGCCACTCGTTGACCTGGATCTCGTCGATCAGCGAGCGCACCTCGGCCTTCACCCCGGCCAGGCCGATCATCGAGTCCAGCTCGGCGAGCAGCTCCTCGACCTTGTGCTCGTCCTGCCCGACCGGGCCGCCGCCCGCGCTCACCCCGGCCAACGGTCGCCCGCTCGCCTCGGCCGCCCGGAACACGGTGGTCGACCCCTCGGCGAGCCGGACGCCCGGAGCGGCGGTCCGCTCGGTGTGGCTGCCCTCGATCGTCCCACCGCAGCCCCGGCCGACGTCGATGCCGACACCCCGGGTGTCGTGCACCCAGCAGTCCACGATGGTGGGGCTGCTCTGCAACGCCACCACGATCCCGGCGTCGCCGGTGCCGGAGACGTCACAACGCTCGATGGTGGGTCGGGCCGCCTGGTAGACGTACACACCCCGGAAGCCGGCGTTGCCGACGGTGCAGTTGCGGATGGTCGGGTCGGCACCGAGCCGCACGATGATCCCGTCGTCGGTGACGTCCCGGATCTCGCACTGCTCGACCGTGCCGCCCGCGTCGGAGACGACCAGCCCGTGCTGTCCACCGGTGACGGTCACCTCCACGGCCTCGATCCGGGCCCCGTCGCGGACCGACACGGCTGCGGCGTAGCCCGCGCTGGCCTGGCACTTCTCCATCCGGAGCCGACCGCCGACGGCGTCCACGGCCGGGTGGTCGGCGGCCTGGATGATCAGCCCCTGCAACAGCACCTCACCACCGTCGCAGGCCACCGTCGGTCGACCGGTGGCCCGACCGTCCACGGTGACCGAACCGGCCTCACCGGCGGCCACCAGGCGGACCCGTCGGCCGGTCAACCGGAGCGCCTCGGGGTAGACGCCGGGCTCGATCGAGACGACCGCGTCGTCCGGCGCGATCTCCAGCGCGTCCGTGATGGTCGGACAGGCACCGGGTCGGTCAGGGGAGACAGTCAGCATGCGCACCATGGTCCCGCTCGGTCGTGGAAGGACGGACCGGTTCGTCGTCGACGTCCGGTCGAAGGGTACCGGTCGAGTGGGGGTGGTCTCGCCCCCGCGTCAGATGGTGAAGGTGGCCTCGCGCACCGAGGCGGCCACCTTGCGTACCTCGTCCGCACGGTCCAGGGGGGCGGTCATCCGCAGCACCAGCTGCCTGTCGATCGCGTCCTCCGGCACGCTGCGCCAGTAGGAGAGGTAGACCAGGCCGTAGCGGGACGCGCCGTCCACCCGGGCGGTCTCGGCCCAGGTGGTGAACTCGCCACTGCGTACCCACTGCAACCCCCATGCCTCCTCCTGCCGGCGCAGCGCGGTGCGGCGCTCGTCGGTGCAGAGCCGGGGGCACTGCCGGACGACCAGGTCGCCACCGATGATCGACCCGTCGGCGGCCGGGACGCCGCACCGGTAGTGCGCCGAACCGCTGGTGCGGCCGGCCTCGGTGCAGCTCCACCCGGTGGGCACCCGGAAGCTGAAGTCGACCCCGGCCAGGCCGGTGATCTCCCGGGTCGGGTCGGTGGCGGCGAAGGTCGGCGCCCCGGTCGGCCAACCGCCGCCGACCGGGGGTTCCACGCCCGGCTGACGCGGCGGTGTGCCCGGTAGCCCCAGGTCGACGCTCGGGGTCGGTGCCGCCGTGGCGGCGACGGTCGTCGGGTCGTCGGCGGACCACCTCGCGACGCCGAACCCGCCGGCCGCGCCGATCGCCGTCGCGCCCACCGCGACCAGCGCCACCAGCGCCAACCACCAGCCGGTACGCCCCCGGCCACGGGCCGCGCCCGACGGGTAGGCCCCCGGGTACCCGGCCGGCGCGGGTCGGGGCGCGACCGGTGGCTGCGGGTAGGGCACCGGGGCTGCCCGCTGCCCGGCCGGCACCCCCTGCTGCGGCGTCGTCCGGGGCGGGGCCGGCGGTTGCGGGGCCGGCCGGGCGGCGGGCGAGGTCGGCCCCGACGACCGGGGTACGCCGGCCGGGGTCGCGGTGCCGTCGGTGACCGGCCCGGCGGAGGTGGCCACAGCCGTCGCCGGGCGTGACCCGTCCACCGGGGAACCGGTCGCGCCACCGTCGGCACGCCCGGCCGGCGGGCCGGTCACCGGTGCCGCGCCGGCCGCCGGGCTCACCGGGGCGGTCGCACCGGGCGGGCCGAGCCGCTGCGGCCCGACCCCGGTCGGGGGCTCCCCGGCCGGGACGAGGCGCTGGCCGAGGGCGAGGAAGACGTGCGCGGCCCCCGCGCCCTGCTCGGCGGCGCAGGCCACCCAGGGGACCGGTCCGGTGTGGTTGGCCCCGGTGATCGGCAGGCCGTCGGACCGGGCGAGCGTGTTGGCCGCGGCGGCGAACGCCTCCCGCCAGCCGCCCTCGGCGGCGGCCGGCGCGAGCACGGCCACGGTGAACGGCCGCTCGGCGGTGTCCCGCGCGGCCCACACCTCGCCCAGCTCGCACGAACTGAGCTTGCGGTGCAGCGCGTACGGACCGACTGTCTGCATGTGGCATCCCCCCGACCGATCGTATCGGTCGGGGCGTCGGGAACCGATCGACCGGCGGGTCGCCGTGGGGTCAGTCGACCCAGTCGAGCGTGCGGGCGACCGCCTTGCGCCACCGGCCCAGTTCGCGCTGCCGGTCCGCCGGGTCCATCCGGGACTCCCACTGCGCGTCGGAACGCCACTGGGCGCGCAGGGTGGCCAGATCCGGCCAGTAGCCGACCGCCAGGCCGGCCGCGTACGCCGCGCCGAGGCAGGTGGTCTCGGTGATCCGGGAGCGGACCACCGGCACCGCCAGCACGTCGGCGAGGAACTGCATCAGCAGCCCGTTGGCGGTCATCCCACCGTCCACCCGCAACCGGCGCAACGCCACGTCGGAGTCGGCGTTCATCGCGTCGACCACCTCGCGGGTCTGCCAGGCCGACGCCTCCAGCGCCGCCCGGGCCAGGTGCCCCTTGGTGATGTAACCGGTCAGCCCGGCGATCACCCCCCGGGCGTCGGGACGCCAGTGCGGCGCGAACAACCCGGAGAAGGCGGGGACCACGTAACAGCCGCCGTTGTCGTCCACGCTGGCGGCCAACTCCTCGATCTCGGCCGCCGACGAGATCAACCCGAGGTTGTCCCGCAACCACTGCACCAGCGAACCGGTCACCGCGATCGCCCCCTCCAGGGCGTACGCGGCCGGCTGGCCGTCGATCCGGTAGGCCACCGTGGTCAGCAGGCCGTGGGTGGACGGCACCGGGCTGGCCCCGGTGTTGAGCAGCAGGAAACTGCCGGTGCCGTAGGTGCACTTCGCCTCGCCGGGCTGGAAACAGGTCTGCCCGAACAGGGCGGCCTGCTGGTCGCCGAGCGCACTGGCCACCGACACCCCGGCGAGCACCCCGTGGGCCGTCCCGTAGACCTCCGCCGAGCTGCGGATCTGCGGCAGCATCCCGGCCGGTACGCCCAGCGCGTCGAGCAGCTCCGGGTCCCAGTCGAGGGTCTCCAGGTCCATCAGCATGGTCCGGCTGGCGTTGGTCACGTCGGTGACGTGCCGGCCGGTCAGCTTCCAGATCAACCAGCTGTCCATGGTGCCGAAGAGCACCTCGCCCCGCTCGGCACGCCCGCGCAGCCCGTCGACGTTGTCCAGCAGCCAGCGCAGCTTCGGGCCGGCGAAGTAGGTGGCCAGGGTGAGGCCGGTCCGGGCCCGCAGCTTCTCCTCGCCGTACGACCCGGCCAGGTCGCGCAGCAGCGGGCCGGTGCGGGTGTCCTGCCAGACGATGGCGTTGGCGACCGGCCGGCCGGTCGCCCGGTCCCAGACGACGGTGGTCTCCCGTTGGTTGGTGATGCCGACGGCGGCCAACCCGTCCGGGCCGGTACCGGCGGCGGCCAGCGCGTCACGGACCACCTGTTCGACGTTGGCCCAGATCTCCTCGGCGTCGTGCTCCACCCAGCCGGGCCGGGGGAAGATCTGCCGGTGCTCGCGTTGGGCGACGGCGACGATCCCACCGGCCCGGTCGAAGACGATGCAGCGCGACGAGGTGGTGCCCTGGTCGATGGCGGCGACGTACTCTCCGGTCATTTCGGCACCGTACCGGCCGGGTGCGCTCCGGAGAACCACGGTGGCTCCGTACGATCTCCAGACGTGCGCGACATCGCCGTGTTCAGTGGAACCGCCCATCCCGACCTCGCCGCCGAGATCTGTGCCCACCTGGGGGTGCCGCTGCACCCGGTGCGGGTGTCCCGGTTCGCCAACGACTGCCTTGAGGTGCAGTTGCAGGCGAACTGCCGGGAGCGGGACGTCTTCCTGATCCAGCCCCTGGTGCCGCCCGTCCAGGAGAACCTGGTCGAGCTGCTGCTCATGATCGACGCGGCCCGGGGGGCGTCGGCCGGGCGGATCACCGTGGTGCTGCCGCACTACGCGTACGCCCGGTCGGACAAGAAGGACGCCCCGCGCATCTCGATCGGGGCCCGGCTGGTGGCCGACCTGCTCACCTCGGCCGGCGCCCAGCGGGTGCTGGCGATGACCCTGCACTCGCCGCAGGTGCACGGCTTCTTCAGCGTCCCGGTCGACCACCTGCACGCCCTGCGGGAGCTGGCCGCCCACTTCCGGGGGGACGACCTGGGCAACACGGTGGTGGTCTCGCCGGACCTGGGTAACGCGAAGGAGGCTGCGGCGTTCGCCCGGATGCTCGGCACCCCCGTCGCGGCGGGGGCCAAGCAGCGGTTCAGCGACGACCGGGTCACCATCAGCACGGTGATCGGTGAGGTGACCGACCGGGACGTGATCGTGCTGGACGACGAGATCGCCAAGGGCAGCACGGTGATCGAGCTGATCGCCCACCTGCGGGAGCGCAACGTCCGGTCGATCCGGCTGGCCTGCACCCACGGCCTGTTCTCCAGCGGCGCGTTGGAGCGGCTCAGCGCCACCGAGGGGGTGCGCGAGATCGTCTGCACCAACACGGTGCCGATCCCGCCGGAGAAGCGGGTGCCGGAGTTGACGGTGCTCTCGGTGGCCCCGGCGCTGGCCGAGGCGATGCGGCGGATCCACAACGGCGAGTCGGTCAGCGCCCTGTTCGGCTGACCGGCCCGGCGGCCGGCCCCGGGTGCGGCTCTGCGCGCCGGCCCAGCTCGGCCCCCGGCGGAGGGCCGCCCGGTGGTGTCAGTTGGCGGCGGCGCTGATCCGGACCGTGGTGCCGGCCGCGCCGCTCTCGACCTCCATCGCGTCGCTGAGCTCCCGGGCCAGCCACAGCCCCCAGCCGCCGGCGGTGTCCGGGGCCGGCCGGCTGCGGTCGTCGAGCTGCTGCTCGCTCATGCCGTTGCCGTGGTCGGCGACCTCGCAGACCAGCTCGCCGGGGCGTCGCCAGAGCCGCAGCCAGCCCTGACCGCCGCCGTGGCGGACGGCATTGGTGATCAGCTCGTTGACCGCCAGCACGAAGTCGTCGAGGCGTTGGCCGGACAGCCCGGCGGCGTGCGCGCAGGAGCTGACCGAGTGTCTCAGCTCGGTCACCTGCGCCTGGTCGAACGCCTCGGCGATGAGAAGGGAAGATTCGATGGGCACCACCGTACGCGGTGTGGGAAGTTCTGCGTTCGTCATGGGCCCTGTCCCGGCAGCGATCTCGGAGTCTTTCGCGCTGTTTCTACCGTACGTCAGGGTTGTCCGTGCCGCACCGGCCGGCCCGGCGGGTCACCGGGGTGGCTGTGGCATGGTGACGCCCATGCCGTCGTCCCCGCCGGGTGGTTTCGAGGTCCCGCTCTGGCGCTCCGTCGCGGTCTTCCGCTTCGCCTCGCTGGCGTACGTCGGGCTGCTGGTCCTGCGCGACGCCGACCGGTACGCCCACCCGGTCGCCGCCGGTGGCGTACTCCTGGTGATGCTGGCCTGGTCCGGGGTGACCGCGGTCGGCTACGCCCGGCCGGCCAACCGGGGCTGGCCGCTGCTCCTGGCCGACCTCGGTGTGGTCCTGTCGATCCTGGCCGTCACGCCGTGGGTGGTGGGCCGTCCGGCGCTGGCGGCGGGGGTGCCGGCCCTGGCCGTGGCCTGGCTGGCCGGGCCGGTGCTGGCCTGGGCGGTGTCCGGCGGACGGCGGCGCGGCACGGTGGCCGCCCTGCTGGTCGGCGGCACGGACCTGGCCACCCGGGGCCGGGTCGGCCCGTCCTCGCTGACCGGGGTGATCCTGCTGCTGCTCGCCGGGGTGGTGGTGGGGCACGTGGCCCGGTTGGCGGTGACCGCCGAGCAGCGGTTGCAGCGGGCGGTGGAGCTGGAGGCGGCGACCCGGGAACGGGAGCGGCTGGCCCGCGACATCCACGACTCGGTGCTCCAGGTGCTGGCGTTGGTCCAGCGGCGCGGGGCACACCTCGACGGGGAGGCCGGTGAGCTGGCCCGGCTCGCCGGTCAGCAGGAGGTGGCGCTGCGCGCGTTGATCTCCGGTGCGCCGCCGACCTCCCCCGCCGACCCGGTGGGCGAGGTGGACCTGCGCTCCCTGCTGGCCGGGTACGCCTCGGCGGCGGTGCAGGTCTCCGCCCCGGCCACCCCGGTGCCGCTGCCCGCCCCGGTGGCCCTGGAGGTGGCCGCCGCGACGGCGGCGGCGCTGGACAACGTGCGGCGGCACGCCGACGGGCGGGCCTGGGTGCTGGTCGAGGACGAGGGGGAGACGGTGACCGTGTCGGTCCGCGACGCCGGTCCGGGCATCCCGCAGGGGCGGCTGGCCGAGGCGGCCAGGCAGGGGCGGCTGGGGGTGGCCCAGGCCATCCGTGGTCGGATAGCCGATCTCGGGGGCGAGACGCGGATCGTCTCGACGCCGGGGGAGGGCACCGAACTCGAACTGATGGTGCCGAGGAGGAACCGATGACCGGGACCCGGGTGATGGTGGTCGACGACCACCCGATGTGGCGGGAGGGGGTGGCCCGGGACCTCACCGAGGCCGGCCACCTGGTGGTGGCGACCAGCGGCGAGGGCCGCCAGGCGGTCCGGGTGGCCGCCGCCGCCCGACCCGACCTGGTGGTGCTCGACCTCCAGTTGCCGGACATCTCCGGGGTGGAGGTGATCCAGGGGCTGCGCGCCGCGCTGCCCCGGGTGCGGGTGCTGATGCTGTCGGCCAGCGGCGAGCAGCAGGGCGTCCTGGACGCGGTGAAGGCCGGGGCCACCGGTTACCTGCTGAAGTCGGCGGGCCCGGCGGAGTTCCTGGACGCGGTGCGCCGCACGGCAGCCGGTGAGCCGGTCTTCACCCCCGGCCTGGCCGGCCTGGTGCTGGGTGAGTACCGGCGGCTCGCCGCCGACCCGCCGTCGGCCGGCGGTTCGGCCGACGGCGGACACGACGCGGCACCCCGGCTCACCGAACGGGAGACCGAGGTGCTGCGGCTGGTGGCGAAGGGGCTGTCCTACAAGCAGATCGCCGGGCGGCTCGGGTTGTCGCACCGCACCGTGCAGAACCACGTGCAGAACACGCTGGGCAAGCTCCAACTGCACAACCGGGTGGAGCTGACCCGCTACGCGATCGAGCGGGGCCTGGACGACTGAGCAGTGCGGTCCTGGGCGACTGGGCAGTGCGGGGCCTGAACGGCCGGGGCAGTGCTGGGCTGGGCGACTGGGCAGTGCGGGGCCGGGACGGCCGGGGTCAGTGCGCCTCGGGCGGCCGGGTCTCGTGGATGGCCAGCTCTTCGGCGCTCGCGCCGCCGCCGGCCGCACCCGCGTCGTACGCGATGCTGTCGGTCTCCTGGTCGGTGCGGGCACCCTCGTCCGGTTCGACCAGGCGGCCCACCTGGGCGTCGGCGACCGTGCCGAGCTGACCGTGGTCATAGAGCGAGACCGGGGAGTTCGGGTCCGAGGTGGGGCCCGGGTTCAGCACGTCGGCGTCGAGTTGGGCCTGCGCGGCGGCCTCCTCGTTCTCCGCCTCGGCGGCGATGTCCGGGTCGACCGGGCCGGCGAGCGGATCGTCGGCCCGCCGTTCGTACTGCTCGCGGGCGAGCTTGTAGTCCAACGACTCGCCGTCGAGCTGCTCGTCGGCGGTGGTGCCGAAGTGGTCGACCGCGACCGGGGTCCGGTCGCCGGGCAGCTGGGCCGGGTCCGGGCCGTCGGCCTCCCGGCCGGTCAGCACGTCGTCGTTGGCGGTCGAGTCGTCGTCGGCGGTGTCGGGCAGGCCGAGCGCCTCGGGGTCGGACACGGGGGTCGGGAACTCGTCGTCGCGCATGGCTGAGCACTACCCACTGGCGGGGGCCGGGTAACCGGGTCCCGCTCCCCGGATCGGGACGAAAATGCAGAAATCAGTCGTGATGCCAGGATGACTCGTCCTCGGTGTGCAACACGCACCAGATCACCTTGCCATCCGGGAGCAGGGTGCTGCCCCAGCGGCGGGCCACCGTGTCGATGAGCAGCAGGCCCCGGCCGCCGGCCGAGGTGAGCGGGGCCAACCCCGCATACCTCGGCTGCTGCCGGGAGTGGTCCCGGACGGCCACGTGCAGGGTGCCGCCCTCCGGGGCCAACCGCAGCGTCATCGGGGTCGCCGCGTGCGCCACCACGTTGTTGACCAGCTCGGTGACCGCGATGCAGGCCGGTTCGGCCAGCTCCGGCACGCCCCACCGGGCGCAGCCGTCGGTCACCAGTTCCCGGGCCCGCCGGGCCGCACCGACCGCCGGGGCCAGTTCCTCGGTCAGCACCGCCGCCATCGGCGTACGGGCCAACGCGGCCGTCGCCCCGTCGCGGGTGGCGTGGACCGCCAGCTCCCCGCTGACCGTCCCGGCGGGGTCGACCACCAGCAGGTCGGCCGCCGGCCAGTCGCGCACCGTCCGTCGTACCTCAGCCAGCAGGCGGTCGACGGTGGGCCCGGCGGACCGCAGCCCCGACACGTCGACCACGATCGGGCCGGGCCGGTCACCGAGCCGGGCGAGCAGGGCGTCGCGGACCCGGTCGTGGTCGGCCGGTTCGAGCACCCCGCTGAGCCACACCACCGCCGACGAGTCGTCGACGGCCACCCGGCACCCCACCGCTGGTGGAGGGGCCGTCCCGGGGGGACCGGCCCCCGGGCGACGGGTCGGCGGCAGGTCGGAGCGGCTCATCGTCGTCCCGCCCGGTCGGGCCGGGCGGCGACGCCCGGCGTGCCCACGGCGACGCCGTGTCGGGGGACGGGGTACGCCGGGCTGGCGTCGATCCCGCCCGGAGCGTCGGGGACCAGCGTGGTGGCCTCGACGGGGATGCGGGTCAGCGGCATCTCTGGTCGGTACCCCCGGGGCGGCCGGGTCATGCCGGGGGACGCCGACTGATCGTGCGGCGCCACCCGGCGGGCGGCCCGACGGGTGGCGGCGCCGCCCACCGCCGCCGCCACCAGCCGCTGACCGCTTCCGATCTGCGAGGTTTCGGCTCGTGGGACCCCGGTTAATGGGACGCTCTGACCGGAGACCACCCTCGCAGATCGCATGGAGGTGCACCATGCGCGTCGGCCTCGTCTGCGCGCACGCCGGGCCGTCCCGGTCCGCGGCAGAACCACCCGTCGGTACCCACGAGCACGTCGCCCGGGTCGCCGGCGAACTGGCCGCACGCGGCCACGACGTCCGGGTGTACGAGCGCCGCGACGATCCCGCCCTGCCGGCGAGCGTCGAGGTCGACGGCTACCGGGTGCAACGGGTGCCCGTCGGCCCGGCGCAGCCCACCGCCACCGCCGACCTGGTCCCGTACGTCCCCGAGTTGGGCCGCTGGCTGGCCGAGCACTGGGCCGGGGAGTGGGCGCCCGAGGTGGTGCACGGGCACTACTGGATCGGTGGCCTGGCCGCCGCGCACGCCGTCCGCGAAACGGACATCCCGGTGGTGCAGACCTTCCATTCGCTCGGCGTCGAACAACGCCGTCACCTCGGCCACCAGTACGACGGCCCGGATGAGCGGATCCCCCTGGAGCGGGCCCTCACCCGGGCGGTGGACGTCGCCGTGGCCCAGTGCAACGCCGAGGTCGACGAGCTGACCCGGATGGGGCTGCAACGGACCTCGGTGGCGATGGTGCCGACCGGCGTGGACGTCGAGCGGTTCCACCCCGACGGCGAGGCCGCCCCCCGCGAGCAGCGGGCCCGGATCCTCTCCGTCGGCGGACTCTCCCCCGGGCACGGGCAGGACGACCTGATCCGGGCGATGCGGCTGGTCGGCGACGCGGAGCTGGTGATCGCCGGAGGGCCGCCGGCCGACCAGTTGGCCACCCACGCGGAGGCCCGTCGGCTGCGGGAACTGGCCGAGCGCACCGGGGTCGCCGACCAGGTCACGCTGGTCGGCGCGGTGCCGCACGACCAGTTGGCGACCTGGTACCGCTCCGCCGACGTGGTGGCCTGCACCCCGCACTACTCCTGTGCGGGGCGGGTGTCGCTGGAGGCGATGGCCTGCGGGGTGCCGGTGGTCGGCTACGCCGTGGGCGGGATCGCCGACGCGGTGGTCGACGAGGTCACCGGCCGGCTGGTGCCCCCCGGCGACGTCCGCACGCTGGGCATGACGCTGCGCCGCCTGCTCGCCGACAACCCGGGCCGGTTCGCGTACGGGCACGCCGCGGTGGACCGGGTGCGGTGCAGCTACACCTGGGAACGGACGGCCGGCGCGCTGGAGCGGCTCTACGAGCGGGTGGTGGGCCGGCGTACGCCGGTCGAGGTGCCCGACGTGGTGCCGGTCGGGGGCGGCGTCGACCCGTTGGTCGAAGAGGGTGCCGCGACGGTGGCCGAGGCCGACACGGACGCCCCGGTCAAGGGCGCGACCGCCGGCCCGGTCGGCGTCTGACCGGGCCGGGAGATCCGGACGGTCGTGACTTCGGGGCGGTCCTGGTTTCCGGGCGGTCGTGGTTTCCAGGCGGTTGTGGCTTTCGGGCGGTCGTGGTTTCCGGGCCGTCCGCTCAGACGCGGGGGACCGCGCCGACCATGGCGCGTTCCCGGGGGCGGGTCACCGTGTGGTGGTGCTGCGGTGCGGCGTACCGGGTGAGCCCGATCACCGAGGCGAGGGTGATCAGGAAGCCGACGGCGGCCAGCCACTCCCGGCCCGGCCAGATCTTGTCGTTGAGCAGCAGCAGACCGACGATCGCGGCGGGCACCGCACCGGCGGCGTCCATCGCGGCTACGGCGGCCGTCGTGGAGCCCCGCTGCATCGCCAGCCCGAGCAGCAGTTGACCCACCAGCGAGTGGGCGATCAACAGGTAGAGCAGCGGGTCACGGACGAACGCCTCGGCCGACGGGGCGGAGGCCAACGGGCGGGCGGCCACCGCGGCGGCGGAGAACGCCAGCCCGGCCAGGGAACCGAGCGCCACCGAACCGGGCGCCCCGTGCAGGCGTACCGCGAAGAAGCCGAGCAGCCCGATCCCGCCGAGCGCCACCGCCAGGGCGACCAGGCCGGCGGTGCCGAGCCCTTTGGAGGGGGCCGGCTGGGCGGAGAGCACCAGCGCGGTGATCCCGGCGAAGAGCAGCACCAGCAGCGCCACCTCGGCGGCGGGCAGCCGCCACTTGAGCACCACCACCCCCAGCAGGGCGGTCACCCCCAGCCCCGCCGCCACGCTCGCCTGGACCAGGAACAACGGCAGGTCCCGGCGGGCCAGGAAGGCCAGCACGAAGCCGGTCACCTGGCAGAGCAACCCGATCAGGTACGTCCGGTGCCCGGCCAGCCGCAGCAGCAGCCCCGGGTCGAAGGTGTGGTGCACGGTCGTCCGGGCGGCGGCCACCGACTGGAGCATGTTGGCGAAGCCGTACGCGACGATCATCGCCGCGAGGAAGCACCAGCCGGAGGACACCACCAGGCGAGAATAGAGGGCTGGTGGCCTCAGCGCTCGGTCGGCCGACCCAGCCGGGAGAGGACGTCGGCGTGCAGCGGACCGTTGGTGGCGATCGCGCTGATCTCACCGGACACGCTCCCACCAGGGGCGGGAGTGCCGTCCAGGGTGGTGATGGTGCCCCCGGCGGCGGTCACGATCGGCACCAGCGCGGCAATGTCCCAGAGCGACAATTCCGGCTCCACCATCACGTCCAGTGCCCCCTCGGCCAGCAACATGTAGCCGTAGAAGTCGCCGTAGGCGCGGCTGCGCCAGGTGTCGCGCATCAACTGGAGCACCGCGTCCAGCCGGTCGGCGGCCTCCCACCCCGTCAGCGACGAGTAGCAGACGCTGGCGTCGGCGAGGTCGCGGACCCCGGAGACCCGGATCGGCTCGCCGGAGGCGGCGTCCGGTCCGGCGTACGCGCCCAGGCCGGGGGCGCCCCACCAGCGTCGGCCCAGCGCCGGGGCGGAGACCAGCCCGACCACCGGCCGGTCCCCCTCCAGCAGGGCGATCAGGGTGGCCCACACCGGCACACCCCGGACGAAGTTCTTGGTGCCGTCGATCGGGTCGATCACCCACCGTCGGTCGTGCGGGCCGGTGGCCGGCTGTGCGCCGTACTCCTCGCCGAGCAGTCCGTCGTCCGGCCGCTGGTCGGCCAGCAGCGCCCGGATCTCCCGCTCGACCGAGGTGTCCGCGTCGGAGACGGGAGTCAGGTCCGGCTTCGCCGTCACCCGCAGATCCAGCGCCCGGAACCGGCTCATCGAGATGGCATCGGCAGCATCCGCAAGCCGATGAGCAAGATCAACATCCCCCACATGCCCCGTCACCCCAAAACCCTAACCCCCGCCCCCGCCCCCGCCCCCGCCCCTCCCACCTCCCCTCCCGCTCCCACCCACTTCCCGCGCGCGTGATCAAGAGGTTTGCGTCATGGGAGGGCTCCGGGATGACGTAAACCTCTTGATCACCTGACGCAAACCTCTTGATCACCGGGGCGGGAGAGGGGGCTGGGCCGAGGCGAGACGGTGAGGCGGGGCGGGAGAGGAGTGCCGGGCGGCGGGGCCGGGGCGGGGTGGGTGGGCGGTGAGGCGGCGAGGCCGGCGGCGAGGCCGGCGGCGAGGCCGGCGGCGAGGCCGGGGGCGGGGGAGGGGGCGGTGAGAGGGCTGGGAGGGGTGGGGTGGCTGTGGTCGGGGAGGGGTCAGACGGGGGTGATCGCGAGGTCGGTGACCTGGTCGTCCTTGATGCCGAACACGAACGCGAAGGACAGGGGCCCGCCGGGGAACTCCCCGTCCCCGGAGGCCACCAGCCGGTCGTCGACGAACGAGGTCGGCGTGATCACGATCTTCGGGTTGATCAGGTGCACCTGGATCCACTCGCGGATCGCGGACTCGCCGGTGTAGGCCGTCCCGTCGTCGTGCACGGTGGCCCCGTCGGCGAAGACCGCGGCCAGCGCGTTCGGGTCGTGGGCGTTGGTGGCGGCGACGAAGTTCTCGACGGCCTGGGGAAGGGTGACGGTGTCCATCTCTGCTCTCCGGTCTTCTCGGGTTGCCGGGGCGCGGGTGCGTCCGGGCGTGTTCCTGTGGCGGCTCGGCGGCACGGTGATGCTGCGGGTGCCGTCCCGCCACGGGCCGTGCGGCATGGTGATCAGTTCAGGTGCGGGATGACGGTCGGCGAGGGCCCCGTCGGTTCGGTGGTGTGTGGTGACCCGGTCCGCCCCGGCGCGGCTCCGCGCGTTCGCGGCACGGCCGACTTCCGACGGTTGCCGACGCGGCCCTGTCGGCAGGCGCCGCGCGGCTCCTGCCGGCAGGCTCCTCCGACGCGGTTCCTGTCGGCAGGCTCCGACGCGGTCTCAGTCGGCAGGCTCAGAAGTCCGCCGAGCGCGAGAGCTTCTCGTTCGAGCGTAGTTCCGTGAGGGCGTTCTCGTGCATCGCGACGACGGCGTCGTAGCCGGAGTTGCCGAGCACGATCCGGTGCGGCGGGACGGGCGCGGCCAGCGCGCCGATCACGGCCTGGACGCCGCGCTCGGGGTCGCCCTCCTGCCTGCCGTTGTGGTCCACGAATGCCGCCTTGACGCCCTCGACCAGCGGCACGTAGGCGTCGACGGTCTCGTTGACGGGTTCGTCCTGGAAGCCGGCGAAGGCGTTGGTGCGGAATGCTCCAGGTTCTACGAGGAGCACGCGTACCCCGAACTGTTCGACTTCGTGGCGCAGCGTCTCCGACAGTCCTTCGAGGGCGAACTTCGCCGCGGAGTAGTAGCCGAATCCTGGTGCGCTGACGAGGCCCGCCACCGACGACATGTTCACGATCCAGCCGTCGCCGCGTGCCCGCATGCCGGGCAGGACCGCGCGGATCACCTCGACCACGGCGAACAGGTTGAGGTCGAACGTGCGGCGGATCGTCTTGTCGGGGGCGCCCTCGACCGAGCCGAACCAGCCGCGGCCCGCGTTGTTGACCAGCACGTCGATCCCGCCGAACCGCTCCTCCGCCGTGCGGACCGCCGCCCGCACCTGCTCGGCATCGGTGACGTCGAGCGGGAGTACGAGCACCCGGGCACCGTACGGTTCGGCCCATTCTCGCAGTTCGGAGGGGCGACGGGAGGTCACCGCCACCTGGTCGCCCTGCTTCAGTGCGGCCTCGGCATAGAACAGGCCGAACCCTCCTGGCGTTCCACCGGTGATGAACCACGTTCTCATGGGACTTCTCCTTTCGCTACAGGGGCCAATGTAGCGCTACATGCGCTACTGTAGCAACCATGCAGAACGCGCGGGATCGACTCCTGCTCGCCGCGGCGGAGTTGCTGGAGAGCAGCGGCACGGTGTCCACGAGGGCGGTGTGCGAACGCGCCGGGGTGCAGGCCCCGACGCTCTACCACCACTTCGGCAGCAAGCAGGGCCTGATCGACGCCGTGGTCAACCACGGCTTCACCCAGTACACGGCGGTCGAGAGTTCCGGCGACCCGCTGGGCGACCTGCGGGAGGGCTGGGACCGCCACGTACGGTTCGGGCTGGAGCACCCGTCGTTCTACGGGCTGCTCTACGGCCGGGCCGAACCGGGAAGGCCCTGCGCCGTCACCGCTCCCGCGCACGCCGCGCTGCGCGAGCGGCTCACCGGCGCCGCCGCCCAGGGCATGCTCAAGGTGCCGGCGGCCGACGCCGCCGAACAGGTGCTCGCCGCCAACGTCGGCGTCACGCTCACCTTGATCAGCCAGCCGGAGCCGGACTTCGGGCTGTCCGAACGCGTCCGCGAGGCCGCGCTGGCCGGGGTCCTGCACACCCCCTCCGCCGATGCCCCCGCCACCCGGGCGAGCGCCGCACTGACGTTGCGCGCACTGGTCGGCGACGACCCGGGCGACCTCACCCCTGGCGAACGGGCGCTGCTCGGCGAGCTGCTGGACCGCTTGGCCCGCTAGGTCAGGAGCCGGCCAGGGGATCGCCGGGGTTGCGCTCCACCTCGCGGGGGTCGCCCTCGCCGGCCCGGGAGGCCAGCAGGCGACGGTACGAGGCCAGTCGGCGCTGGTCGGCCTTGCCGGCGGTGACCCAGGCGTCCAGGGCGCAGTCCGCCTCGTCCGGGGTGTGCGGGCAGTTGGGCGGGCAGTCCACCGTTCCCTCGACCAGGTCGGGGAAGCCGTGCAGCAGGCTCTCGGCCGAGACGTGGGCCAGCCCGAAGCTGCGGATGCCGGGGGTGTCCACGATCCAGCCCGGGTCCCCGTCGCCGCCGGGGGTCCGGGGCAGCCGCAGCGCCACCGCGCTGGTGGAGGTGTGCCGGCCCCGGCCGATCGCGCTGACCACGCCGACCGCCCGCAGCGCCTCCGGCACCAGCCGGTTGACCAGCGTCGACTTGCCCACCCCGGAGTGCCCCACCAGCACCGACACCCGGCCGGCGAGCAGGGCGCGCAGTGCGTCGAGGTCGGAGTCGGGCCGGACCAGCACGTACGGCAGTTCCAGCTCGGTGTAGTAGCCGACCACCTGTTCGGGGCCGGCCAGGTCGGCTTTGGTCAGGCAGAGCAGCGGCTCGATGCCGGCGTCGTATGCGGCGACGAGGCACCGGTCGATGAAGCCGGTCCGGGGTGGCGGGTCGGCCAGCGCGCTGACGATCACCAGCTGGTCGGCGTTGGCGACCACCACCCGTTCCAGCCGCCCCTCGGCGGTGTTCTCGTCGTCGTCGGCGGTGCGCCGCAGCACCGAGCGCCGTTCGGTGATCCGGACGATCCGGGCCAGCGCCCCGTCGGTGCCGGAGACGTCGCCGACCAGGCTCACCCGGTCACCGACCACCACCGACTTGCGGCCCAGTTCGCGGGCCCGCATGGCGGTTATCGCGGCACCGTCGGGGGCGTCGGGGAGTACGCAGGTGTACCGGCCCCGGTCGACGGCGATGACGAACCCGTCGACCGCGTCGTCGTGTCGGGGGCGGGTGCGGGTACGGGGACGTGAGGACCGGCCGGGCCGGACCCGTACGTCGTCCTCGTCGTACTCCCGTCGTTTGGTCGTCAGGACCTGCCCCCTCCGTCGTCAGCCCTTGCCGGTCACCATCGCCGACCATAGTGCCGGGAATTCCGGCATGGTCTTGGAGGTGCATGCCACGTCGTCGACCTCGATGCCTGCGACGGCGAGCCCGGCCACCGCGGCGGCGTGCGCCATCCGGTGGTCGGCGTAGGTGCGGAAGGCTCCCCCGTGCAGCGGCCGGGGTCGGATCTCCAGCCCGTCGGCGGTTTCGGTCAGGTCGGCGCCGAGCCCGGTGAACTCCCGGGCCAGGGCGGCGAGCCGGTCGGTCTCGTGCCCCCGGATGTGCCCGATGCCGGTGAAGGTCGACGGCGAGTCGGCCAGCATGGCCAGTGCGGTCAGGGCCGGGGTCAGCTCGCTGACGTCGGACAGGTCGGCGGTCAGCCCGTGCACGGTGCCGGTGCCGCGGACGGTCAGCCCGGCGGTGGTCAGGGTGACCTCGCCGCCCATCCGGTGCAGCAGCGAGCGGAGCTGCTCGACCGGCTGGACGCTGTTGTGCGGCCACCCCTGCAACGTGACCTCACCGCCGGTGACCAGGGCGGCGGCGAAGAAGGGGACCGCGCCGGAGAGGTCGGGCTCGATCTCCCAGCTCCGGCCGGCGAGCGGCCCCGGCTCGACCACCCAGACGTCGGGGACGCTGTCGTCGACGGCTGCTCCGGCGGCCCGCAGCATCTGCACCGTCATCCGCAGGTGCGGCGCGGACGGCACCGGTGGGCCCTGGTGCCGGACCACCACGCCCCGGTCGAAGCGGGCCCCGGCGAGCAGCAGGCCGGAGACGAGCTGGCTGGAGGCGGAGGCGTCGATCACCACCTCGCCACCGGCGACCCCACCGGTGCCCTGCACCACCAGGGGGAGGCTGCCGGTCTCGGGCGCGTCGATCCGGACGCCGAGGGAGCGCAGCGCGCCGATCAGCGGGCCGAGCGGCCGGACCCGGGCCTGCGGGTCGCCGTCGAAGGTGACTTGCCCTTCGGTGAGGCCGGCGACCGGTGGGACGAACCGCATCACCGTGCCGGCGAGGCCGACGTCGACGTGGGCCGGGCCGACGAGCCGGTGCGGCCGGACCAGCCAGCGGTCGTCGTCGGAGACGGAGACGTGCGCGCCCATCGCGCGCAGCCCGCCCGCCATGAGTTCGGTGTCGCGGGCCCGTAGCGGCCCGTGCAGCGTTGACGGGCCGCCGGCCAGCGCGCTGAGCACCAGGGCGCGGGCGGTCATCGACTTGGAGCCGGGTAGGCGCAGCGTCGCGGTGACCGGGTCACTGGCGGTCGGCGCGGCCCAGGGTTGTTGCGGACGGGTGGCGGTCAGGTTTCCCACGGTCACATTCTGCCAACCCGGCGACGATTTCGAGCCGACCGTCCGGCTGACTCCCGGTTGGCGGGACAACCCACGACGGGGCGGGGCGTTAGCGTATGCGGCATGTGCGGCAGGTATGCGACGACCCGCAGTGCCGGGGACCTGAGCGCCGTCTTCGAGTCGTACGACGACACCGAGGGTCGGCTCGGGCCGGACCACAACGTCGCGCCGACCGATTCGGTGCCGGTGGTCCGGGTCGACACCGAGCAGGGGCGGGTGTTGTCGGTCGGCCGCTGGGGCCTGGTGCCGCACTGGGCGAAGTCGGCCTCCGGCGCGGCCCGCATGATCAACGCCCGGGCCGAGACGGTCGCCACCAGCCGGGCGTACGCCGTGCCGTTCGCCCGTCGGCGCTGCCTGGTCCCGGCCGACGGCTGGTACGAGTGGGTACGCGGGTCCGGTGGCGCGAAGCAGCCCTACTTCATGACCCCGCGGGACGGCTCGGTGCTGGCGTTGGCCGGCATCTGGTCCCGCTGGGAGGAGTCGCTCACGTTCAGCGTGCTGACCACGGCGGCGGTGGGCGAGTTGGCCGAGGTGCACGACCGGATGCCGCTGTTGTTGCCGTCGGACCGGTGGACGGACTGGCTCGCCCCGGCCGACGATCCGGCGGCGCTGCTGGTCCCGCCGCCGGCGGGGTGGCTCGCCGGGTTGGAGATCCGTCCGGTCGGGACGGCGGTGGGCAACGTGCGCAACAACGGCCCGGAGTTGACCGCCCGGGTGCCGGTGGACCGGGAACGCTCCCACGGGGAGACTGCGCTGTTCTGAACGCGATTGGCGACATTGTCGCGTACGAATTGCCAGAGTTCCGGGCGAAACGTCGCTCGGACCTTTAGCCATCTTTCCGGCAGACCCCTTGTCCCCGTAGCCAACAGTGCGATAGAACACAGCGCTGGCACTGGGAGCGTCTTCGCGCAGTGTGAACGACGCCCGTCGATCTTGCCGGTCCCACGGGGGAGGTGGGTGTGATGACCCGGGCGCGTATGCCCCGACCGCACGAGGTGGCCGCCGCACGACGGGATCCGCGACTGCTGCGCGCGTTGCGGGACCGCCGTTCCGACGATGCCTGGCGGACCAGAGGAACCTGTCAGAGTGTGGATCCGGAGACGTTCTTTCCGGCACCCAACGAACCAGCCGACTCGGCGGTGGCGCTCTGCCGCAGCTGTGACGTCCAGGGATCCTGCCTGGCCTGGGCGTTGGAGGTGGGCGACACCCACGGGGTGTGGGGTGGCACCACCCCACGTGAGCGCCGGGCCATGCTGGTCGCCTGGCGTGGCGAGGTCGGATCCGATCCCGCCGCGGCCGACGACGCCGGCCCACCGGTGCGGGACCGGCTGCTCACCCTGGTTCCGCTGAGCTGACCCGTCGGGGCGGCGCAGAATGGCCGGGTGCCGCACCCCACGCAACTCGACACCCCCCGGGGCCCGGCCCGGGTCGACACCGACCTGCCGGCCGCCGCGCCGACGTCGCTGCTCGTGCTCGGCCACGGCGCCGGTGGTGCGGTGGACGCGCCGGACCTGCTCGCCCTGCGCGACGCCGCCCGCGACGCCGGGGTGGTGGTGGCCCGGGTGACCCAGCCCTACCGGGTGGCCGGTCGCCGGGCCCCGGCCCCGGCCGGGCACCTGGACGAGGCGTGGACGGCGGTGCTGGCCGCGCTGCGCCACCGGCATCCCGAGCTGCCCCTGCTGGTCGGTGGGCGGTCCAGCGGTGCCCGGGTGGCCTGTCGGACGGCCCGCGCGGTGGGTGCGGCCGGGGTGGTCGCGTTGGCCTTTCCGCTGCACCCGCCGGGGCGGCCGGAGCGCTCCCGGGCCGACGAACTGGTCACCGGGCTGCCGACGCTGGTGGTCAACGGCGACCGGGACCCGTTCGGGACGCCCACCGCCGCCGGCCCGGTCGAGGTGGTGGTACGCGGTGGCGAACGTCACGACCTGCGCCGGGATCCGACCGGCACGGCCGGGGTGGTGCTCACCTGGCTGCGCGCACACGGCTGGGCCCGCTGATCCGCCCGGACCGGGTCGTCCCGCGCCGCGTCGACCGGTCGCCCCGGCGCGGACCGACGCGGTGACCACCCGTTTCCGCCCCGCCGGAGCCGTCGTTGCATCCGATGGTGTCGACCTTCCGGTTCGGGTGGTCGGGACCGTCCCTCCCAGGCCCTTCCTGGTCCCAGCCCGCCGGTAGCCGACCGGTGGGTCGGGACCAGGAGCGGGGGCCGGCGGAATGCCCGGCCTGCGGTCGGGTGTTACGCCTCCCGGACGAAGAATCTGGCGAGGGGGGTGACCGGTGCCGACCGAGACACGGAACCGGGAGCGGGACGAGCAGGGCGCACGGCAGCTCAGACAGCTGCTGGACGGCCCGGACTGGCCGGCGGTGGGGACCGGTCACGAGGTGGTGAGCACCAGCACACCCGGCGGAACCGAAGCTGTGGGCCGGTTCGGCCGCGTATCCTCGGCGGGACAGCATCCGACGCGAGGGGATGTGCGGTTGACCACCGAGAAGACGGACGAGCGTAAGGCCCGCTTCGAGCGGGACGCGATGCCCTTCGTCGATCAGCTCTACGCCGCCGGGCTGCGGATGACACGCAACCCGGCCGATGCCGAGGATCTGGTCCAGGAGACGTACCTGAAGGCGTACGCCGCCTTCCACCAGTTCGAGCAGGGCACCAACCTGAAGGCCTGGCTCTACCGGATCCTGACCAACACCTACATCAACTCCTACCGCAAGCGGCAGCGCCAGCCCATCCAGGCGCCCACCGAGGAGATCACCGACTGGCAGCTCGCCGAGGCCGAGTCGCACACCTCCAGCGGGTTGCGGTCGGCCGAGACCGAGGCGTTGGACCGGCTGCCCGACAGCGACGTCAAGGAGGCCCTGCAGCAGTTGCCGGAGGAGTTCCGGTTGGCGGTCTATCTGACCGATGTCGAGGGCTTCTCGTACAAGGAGGTCGCCGACATCATGGGCACGCCGATCGGCACCGTGATGTCCCGGTTGCACCGCGGGCGTCGCAATCTGCGCAAGCTGCTCGAGCGGTACGCCGCGGAGCGTGGCTTCAGCGCCGCGCAGCCCGCGAAGGGCTCGACCACCACCGCCACTGCCAGTCGGGAGGTGTGACATGAGCTGCGGAAAGCCGCACGAGACGGACTGCCGGGAAGTGCTCGCCGAGGTCTACCTCTACCTGGACCTGGAGTGTGCCGAGGAACGCCGTTCGCTGATCCGCTACCACCTGGACGAGTGCGGGCCCTGCCTGCGTGAGTACGGCATCGAGCAGGAGGTACGGGCGCTGGTGGCCCGCTGCTGCGGCAACGAGACCGCCCCCGACCAGCTGCGCGAGCGGCTGCGGGTACGCCTCACCGAGCTGGTGGTCTTCGAGGCCAGCGAGTCCCGCGAACTCGCCGAGTGACCCTGCGGCGGCCGGGTGACCCCGCAGCCGCCCGACGCGCCGGTGCCCGCACCCCACCCGGCGTCGAATGAAATCCGGCCCGCACCGGCCGGCTGACGGCACGCACACCGGTGGCCCGGGTCGACGTCGACCCGGGCCACCGGGGGTACGGGGCCCGCCGGCCCGGGGGGGGCGGGGGGGGTCCGGCGGGGCGGC